>DVDU01000132.1 GCA_015296065.1 Oscillatoriaceae cyanobacterium M33_DOE_052
CCCTCTTCCCCCTCTTCCCCATCTGCCCCCCGTCTCCCTTGCTCCCCGTCTCCCCAGTCTCCGGGTCCTCGGTCTGATCGTGGCACTAGGGGCCAGAACAGAGACGAGAGCGGGCAATTTCGGATAAAATACAAGTCCCACCGTATCTGGCGCAGCAAATTATGGGCAATACTTTCGGGCATCTGTTTAGAATTACCACTTTTGGAGAATCTCACGGCGGCGCCGTAGGGGTAGTGATTGATGGTTGCCCGCCAAAACTGGAAATATCGGCGGCGGAAATTCAAGTGGAACTCGATCGCCGCCGCCCGGGACAGAGTAAAATTACGACGCCTCGCCAGGAAGCGGACATCTGCGAAATTGTTTCGGGAGTGTTTGAGGGGAAAACTCTGGGGACACCGATCGCGATTTTGGTGCGGAATAAAGACACCCGGCCCCAGGACTACAGCGAAATGGCCTCAACCTATCGACCCTCCCACGCAGATGCCACTTATGAGGCGAAATATGGGATTAGAAACTGGCAGGGGGGAGGCAGGGCCTCGGCGCGGGAGACTATAGGCAGGGTAGCCGCGGGGGCGATCGCCAAAAAAATCCTCTCCCAAGTCGCTCAAGTGGAAATTGTCGGCTATGTTAAGCGCATCAAAGACTTAGAAGCAAAAGTATCTCCTGATCAAGTCACCCTAGAACAGGTAGAAAGCAACATCGTCCGTTGTCCTGATTCAGAAATTGCTCCCACGATGATCCAATTGATCGAGCAAGTAGGTAGAGGTGGTGACTCCCTCGGTGGCGTCGTCGAATGCGTGGCTCGCAACCTACCCAAAGGTTTGGGAGAACCCGTATTTGATAAATTAGAAGCGGATTTAGCCAAAGCCGTGATGTCCCTACCGGCATCCAAAGGTTTTGAAATTGGCTCTGGCTTCGCTGGCACTTATCTGACTGGTAGCGAACACAACGATGAATTTTTCATCGATGACGGCGGCAATGTGCGCACCCTCACCAACCGCTCCGGCGGCATTCAAGGTGGCATCAGTAACGGAGAAAATATCATCATCCGAGCTGCCTTTAAACCAACTGCTACAATTCGGAAAGAGCAGCGCACGGTGACTAGCTCCGGGGAAGAAACCACCCTAGCTGCTAAAGGACGGCACGACCCCTGCGTTTTACCTAGAGCTGTGCCAATGGTAGAGGCAATGGTCGCCCTGGTGCTATGCGATCATCTGTTGCGCCATCAGGGTCAATGCGGTACTTTGTAAAAGGGTCCCCTAACTAGATTTGGGGGCGCTGACAAGGGTGGCGCCGATGATCACCGATGGCTTCGCAGACCGATAGCTAGCGCCGAACCGTTAGGGAAAGCGTAGCGCCCTTCGGTTCGGTTTGTCAAACCGATATGCGGTCACGGGCGGTCACGCCCTTGGTACGCTGCTTTTCCACCCCTGCTCTGAAGATGTAGGGATCCAGTAACCGCAGATAAAGGCTGTCTGTGAATTCCGTAAGGGAGAAGTACAGGCGCTGCCAGGTTATCTGTGGAATTAAGATATCAAGGGCGCGGGTGACAACTCCGCTGAAGGATGCGGCTCGTTTTGCCCACGGCATATCAGTTTTGCGAAGCGCCAGCGTGCTCGGGGGTGGCTGCATCCTATTTACCACAGTCCTAACTGCCTATTCAACTAAGATTCTAAAAGAGCCAGTATGGAAACCAGCCCAACACCTGATTTTGCTGTCCAGTTCTGGGGCGTGCGCGGCAGTATTCCGGCCCCTGGCAAAGAGACGGTTCGCTACGGCGGCAATACTTCCTGCATCGATATCCAAGTGGGGGGTAAGCACCTCATCTTTGACGCAGGCACCGGCTTGCAGGTCCTGGGCACTAAACTGATGAAGGAGCAGCAGCCGATCGAAGCCTATATGTTTTTCACCCACTACCACTGGGACCACATTCAAGGCTTCCCGTTCTTTACCCCAGCTTTTACCAAGGGAAACCGCTTCCATATTTACGGCGCCGTCCCTCCTGATGGCGAATCGATGAAACAGCACTTCCTCGAAAGAGTTTTGCATCCTAATTCCCCAGTTCCTTTGGGGGGAATGTATGCCGATATCCAGTTTTACGAGCTGGTGTGCGGCAATAGTTTCAAGATCGATGATATTGAATTTGAAACCGGGCCTTTGAATCACCCCAATAATGCGATGGGCTATCGGGTGACTTGGGCGGGACATTCGGTGTTTTATTGCACTGACACGGAACATTTCCCCGATCGCATGGATGAACATGTCCTCCATTTGGCTCGTAATGCCGACCTATTCATCTACGATGCGATGTACACTGATGAGGAATACCACAACCCCAAAGCGCCCAAGTATGGCTGGGGTCACTCCACTTGGCAGGAAGCGGTCAAACTCGCTAAGGCATCTGGAGTCAAAAAACTGGTCATTTTTCACCACGACCCCATACATCATGATGACTTTCTCGACAATCTCGAAATCACAGTGAGACAAGAATTTCCCAACTCTATCCTGGCTAGGGAAGGTTTGCGCATTGATGTGATAACGGGCAATTGTCACCTGCCTTAAACCTGTACAGGTATTCCCCGTCCTGGTTTGTAGCTGGGCTTCAGCCCTCCTGGTTTGCAGTTGGGCTTCAGCCCTCCTGGTTTGTAGTTGGGCTTCAGCCCTCATTGGTCATTAAACATCACCCCTCACAGATCACAATGACCCCTGCTCAAGGCTAAGGTCTCTGTGGCGATCGCCCTTGTCCCCTCCACCTCAATTTCCCGCCCAGAGCGATCGCTCTTTGGCCTTTTTGCCAACTGCCACAACCTTGAGCGCTACTATTAATGGTAAATTATTTAATGTTTTCCCCTATGCAAAATTTAAATTGCTGGCCAGATCGAGATGCTGAAGCGCAAAATTTTTCCCTCCCTTAAATGGACGGTATCGGTTTTGGTTGCCGGAACCTATCTCGCCATCACTCCCGCCGGTGCATTCGCCCAACGGTTGAAAGTCGCCACTAAGGCTTTGCCCCCTTTCGTCATTGTGGATCCCGAAGCCACTCCACGCATCACCGGTTACAGCATCGACCTGTGGGACAAAATTGCCAACAGGCTGGGTGTTGATTACGAATTCATCGAGTACGATACCGTCCAAGAAGCCTTAGATGCTGTGGCTAAGGGTGAGGCAAATCTCGCCATTGCCGGCATCACGATTACTGCCCAGCGGGAAAAAGCCCTAGATTTTTCTTTTGGTTTTTATGAAACTGGCTTGCAAATTTTGGTCATAGATGAAGCGGAAAATCCTTTCTTTTCATTCATCTTTTATGCCTTTTCCTGGGAAACTGTGCGCGCGATCGCCATTTTGTTTGGTATGGCTATGGTCTCAGCTCATTTAGTCTGGTTTTTCGAGCGCAAGGATAATCCAGATATGTTTCCCCAAACCTATCGAGAAGGCATCTGGGAGGCTTTGTGGTGGTCTATGGTCACAGCTACCACCGTGGGTTACGGCGATAAAGCGCCCAAAGGAGTGGTGGGACGCCTGATTGCCATTAGCTGGATGCTCGGTGCTATCTTTGTTGTGACTTATTTCGTCGCTCAAATCACCGCTAATCGGCTGCAATCTGGCATCTCCGGTCCCGAAGATTTGCGCAGCAAACGGGTGGGAGCTGTCGCCAATACTACTTCTGCGGCTTATTTGCGTCGCGAACCATTGAAGTTAATTGAGTATCAGCGAATTGAAGAGGCTTATCAAGATTTGAGAGAACACCAAATCCAAGCTGTAGTAGGCGATGCACCTCTTTTGCTCTACTATGCTTCCAAAAATCCAGATTTGCGGGTAGTGGGGCGACTTTTTGAAAAGCAACAATACGGTATTGCCTTCCCTCAAGGCAGTCCCTATCGGGAATCAATCAATAGAATCATCTTGGAGTTAAAGGAAAACGAAGAAATATCGGAATTGGACGCTAAGTGGGTTCCGGCTAGCGAGTGAGCTGAGGCAATAGCTTCGTGACCAAAGCGGTTGTCTTTCTTGATGGGGTGACTGTGTCGCATTGAACCGATGGGTCTGCGAAGTAATCTGTCTGCAACCCACGCCGCAGCATGAGACTAACTCTGATCCCAGTTAGGTAGGGGTAAATCCCTGTTGTGATACACTGCAAACAACTGAGAAAACGCAATGATACTTTTGACAACTGACTAGGGGACAGGGAAAAAGGCTGCAATGCTTTGGGGGCAATGGTTGTAGGGGTTGGCGCCTCAAACCCCTACCACCCACCCGCGATCGCGGTCACAAAAAAACTATCCCTGGATCATCTGGGAGGGCGATCGAATGCAATGATTTTCCGGCGCTAATTCACCTGTGAACAATGACTCAAATCACAGAAGTTCTGGGGGAAAACAGTTTATACTTAAATTGAAGTCTAAAATCCTTGTGAAATTCATGCAACCCTCCCAGCGGAAAATCTGCACCGATAACACCATCCTGAAAGACCAATTAATCAACGGGGATGTCATCGATAAGTATCTGTGGAAGATTTATAAAGTGAGATATGGGCTAGAAGCCAAAAATCAGTTTTTGCGATAACAGCCTCTAACCGTTGATTTCTCCGGCTATACCCCGTCCGGGCGGGTTGCTCGTCGGCTGCGATCGCCGCATTATAAGTGCAATTAAAGATAATCAGTATGAAAATTCTCATGTTCCAGAAAGCTCGGCAGAAATGCCGAGTTTTTTTTGATGGCACCAGGTAAGGGGACCAAGAGACGGGGAGACGGGGGGATAATTGATAATTGATAATTGATAATTGATAATTGATAATTGTCAATTACGTGATCGAGCCGATCGGGGGATAAAAACAGGACGGGGAGATGGGGAGATGGGGGGACGGGGGGACTCGGAGACGGGGGGGAAAGTCCCTCTCCCCTTTTGGGAGAGGGATTTAGGGTGAGGGGGAGACGGGGACCGGGAAATGTGACAGTTGTCAAACTGCACCGCCGCTTGACGCGAAAACCACTGGCAGGAGCAAACTAAAGTTAATCACAACCAAATCGCGAACATCAGTAGTTATGGAACTCAGAGAACTGTTGCGCCGTTATGCCGCCGGAGAAAGAGATTTTGCTCACACGGATATTGATCTAGAATGCGCCAACCTCAGTGGGATCAACCTCAGCGGTGCGGACCTCTCTGGGGCCTGGTTGTTCGCCGCTAACTTGAGTGGCGCTAACCTTAGTGGTGTTAACCTGAGTTCGGCTCACTTGGGTCTCGCCGACTTGCGAGGTGCAGACCTGCGGAATGCCAATTTAGAAGGAGCAGACCTGAAAACCGCTAATCTTGATGGGGCTCACCTCTGTGGCTGCACTCTCCCTGGAGGAAAAAAATAGGTGATGCTGGTCACATTAGCCATCGGATCTGGATCTTGGATCTGGCAGATCACGTTCACCGGTTTTGGCTGGCGCGATCGCTGCCTTCCCCAGTCCGATCGTGGATGATAGAAATTGAAGGTGAAACAAACTCAACTGCCAAGAGCAGTGGTGCTGTTTCCACTCAGAGGCCCAGTTCACATCCCCACGGGAGAATAAAAATGGAGCTACTCCTGATTGTCCCTTTCGGAATTACCGTTTTATTTATGGCCCTACCCGCAGAAACCAGTAAGGGCTCCCAGACGGTATCCCCTGTTAAACCTACTCACAAACAGGAGAAAATCGCTTTTGCCTCGAAGCGCACCTCAATCTTGGTTTCTGAGTCATAATTTAACTCTTAACTCGCCACTGACAACCTCGTTACCCAAGGCACCTCAGAATATCGGTTTATCAAATCATCTGATAAAGAATTTGCTGCTTCTCCAATAATCTGGAGAGGATGAATCACCCAAACCTGAATCAGTTCTTGTTCATAAAACGCCTGTCTGCCTTGACTGGCATATCGCTCAATTGCCGATATCGCCGCCACAATATTTTGCAGTCTTTCAACCCCTCGCCTCATAGCATCACCGCCTCATGCAACACCCGATCGCGCATAGGTTCTGGCAACATATCCACCGTGGCAATATCAACCTGACGAGCGAGCAACCGTTCTAAATCAATTAATAGTCCTCCGGGAAACCAAGGCGTGATTTTTCCCAAATCATAGTCAACCAAAAAATCTATATCGCTCTCTTCCGTGGCTTCTCCTCTCGCCACCGAGCCAAACACCCGCACGTTGTAAGCTCCATGCTTTTGGGCTATTTCCAGAATTTGCCCTCGCTGCTCTTGCAATAAATCTTTAATCCCTAACCCAGTTTGGCTCATCATCACATCCCCAATGCTTTCAATACTCAATTATAACCTATATCCCTATAATTAGGCGAGAAACCGGGTTTCTGGCAGCATCTCTATTGCTGAATCCAAATTTGGATAATCAACCCGGTTTCTGTCATCTACTACATCTGCCTATTTACCCACTACGAAGTTAACTAACTTTCCAGGCACTACAATCACTTTCTTAATCTCCGCGTCTCCCAAATAACGTTGGGCAATCTCCGATTCCCGAGCGAATTTTTCCAACGCCGCTTTATCCGCATCTGCTGGCACTTGGATAGTCCCGCGAGTTTTCCCCATCACCTGAATCACCAAGGTGATTTCATCTAACACCAAAGCATCTGGGTCAAATTCCGGCCATGATTGCTCGTGAACCGAACCCGTACCCCCAAGATTTTGCCATAATTCCTCCGCCACGTGGGGGGCAAAAGGAGCCAGCAGCAAAATCAAGGTTTTGATTCCTTCCGCATACACTGGGGATTGTTTGCTGCTAGTATCCGCCAAAGCATTGCTTAATTTCATCAATTCAGAAATGGCGGTGTTGAATTGATATTCACCCTCTAAATCCGCCGTGATTTCTTTGATAGCCGTGTGGGTTGCCCGCCGCAAATCTTTTTCGGCTTTGGTCAATTTATCCAGATTGATGGATTTCGTGGGAAGTTGACCGGTAAATTCACTCGCCAAGCGCCACACTCGATTTAAAAACCGATATTGCCCCTCTACATCGGCATCATCCCATTCTAAATCTTTCTCTGGTGGCGCTTTGAACAGGATAAACATCCGAGCGGTATCGGCGCCATATTTGGCTAAAACCTCTAAGGGGTCGATACCGTTGTATTTGGATTTGGACATTTTTTCATAAAAAACTTCCAAATCTTCGCCGGTGTCGGGGTCTTTGGGGTTGCTGGGGTTGACTTTGGCGGGGGGTATGTATTTGC
Organism: Oscillatoriaceae cyanobacterium M33_DOE_052; assembly: GCA_015296065.1. GTDB lineage: Bacteria > Cyanobacteriota > Cyanobacteriia > Cyanobacteriales > Laspinemataceae > Koinonema. The sequence goes on from DVDU01000132.1 coordinate 7,211, forward strand.
CGGTGACGGGGTTTTTGTAGGTCATGGCTTGGACCATGCCTTGGGTGAGGAGTCGTTGGAAGGGTTCATCGCAGTTGAGTAAACCCCGATCGCGCAACACCTTGGTAAAAAACCGGGAATACAACAAGTGCAAAATCGCGTGTTCTATCCCCCCCACATACTGGTCCACGGGCATCCAGTCATTCACCACCGCTTTATCAAACGGCTGTGACTCATTCTTGGCGTCGGTATAGCGCAAGAAATACCACGAGGAATCAATAAACGTATCCATCGTATCGGTTTCCCGGCGCGCCGGTTCCCCACAACTGGGACAAGGCACTTGTACCCAGTTGTCTAACTTCGCCAAAGGAGAGGCTCCGCGTCCGCTAAACTCCACATCTTCAGGCAACCGCACAGGTAGGTCCGCCTCGGGCACGGGGACGGTCCCGCAACTGGGGCAATGAATCATGGGTATTGGTGCCCCCCAATATCGCTGGCGAGAAATCAACCAATCCCTGAGCCGGTATTGTACTCGCGCTTTCCCGCCACCCTGTTTTTCTGCTTCGGTGATGACGGCCATTTTCCCGGATTCAGAAGGGATACCGTTAAATTGACCGGAATTGACCATAATTCCTGGTTCGGTATAGGCGGCTTCCAGGGTTTTGCTGCCATCTTCCCCAGAAGGAGCGATAACTACTTTTACGGGCAATTGATTTTCTTTGGCAAATTTAAAGTCCCGCACGTCGTGAGCGGGTACGCCCATCACGGCGCCGGTGCCATATTCATATAAGACATAATCGGCAATCCAAATGGGAATTTCTTCCCCGGTAAAGGGGTTGATGGCGACGCCACCGGTGGGTATTCCTCGTTTGGGTTTGTCTTCGGCGGTGCGATCGGTTTCGCTCTGGCTGGCAATTTCGGCGATAAATGCCTCTACGGCTGCTTTCCGCTCTGGGGTGGTGACTTTGGGGGTAAGGGGATGCTCGGGGGCGAGGACTACGTAGGTGACGCCGCAGACGGTATCGGGTCGGGTGGTGAAAACGCCGATTTTATCTTCTAGTCCCACAATGGGGAATTCTAAATAGGCGCCGGTGGATTTGCCAATCCAGTTGGCCTGCATGAGTTTAACTCGCTCTGGCCATCCGGTTAATTTATCTAGGTCGTTTAATAGCTGTTCGGCGTAGTCGGTAATTTTGAGGAACCACTGTTTCAGGAGTTTCCGCTCTACTATGGCCCCGGACCGCCAAGAGCGTCCCTCGTTATCTACTTGTTCGTTGGCGAGTACGGTTTGGTCGATCGGGTCCCAGTTAACGGCGGCTTCTTTTTGGTAGGCGAGTCCGGCTTGGAAAAATTGCAGGAAAATCCACTGGGTCCATTTGTAGTAGTCGGGAGCGCAGGTGGTAACTTCCCGCTCCCAGTCGAAGGCGATACCAAGTTTTTGCAGTTGCCCTTTCATTTGGGCGATGTTTTGGTAGGTCCACTTGGCGGGGTGGATACCGCGCTCGATCGCCGCGTTTTCCGCCGGAAGTCCGAAAGCATCCCACCCCATCGGGTTGAGGACGCGATATCCCTGCATCCGCTTCAGGCGGCCAATTACGTCGGCAATGGTGTAAACTCGCACATGTCCCATATGTAAGTTGCCCGACGGGTAGGGAAACATGGATAGGGCATAGAATTTAGGCTTAGCACTCTTGTCTGGGGTGCGCGCCAAGCCGGTTTCTTCCCAAGTTCGTTGCCACTTGGCCTCGATATCGGCTGGGTTATAACGGGATTCCAATTGGGTACTCCTCAACTCGCGAATCTGGTTTGCATCGATATTTTGGCATATTTTGACTGGGCGCCCCCTTGGGGGGACTGGGGGACTGGGGGACCAGGGGACGGGGGGACGGGGGGACTCGGAGACGGGGAGACTTGGAGACGGGGGGACGGGGTTGTTTGGGCTAAATCCCAACTACAAACCATTACTTTCGGATTTATTAATCAATGGCTGGGATACTTGCCAATAGAGGATTTCCAGCCCAGCAGAGGATAATTGTGTAATCTGGCTTACACCTGTGGTGGCCAAGAGCGATATAATCGGTGATGAATGCCAAGCTCTACTCTGTCTCCACCACCGACTACGAACTCAAGGCATTTCATTATCGAAGTTGTCAGTGAGGTGCATCATCGGCCTAGTTTCGATGGATAGCTACGATATTTTTGGGAACGGGTGGGGGTCTTTTCTAATCCCTTCTAGGGACTGAAATGAGATCAAATCAAATTCAAGTATTCCTCTCCGTTTCCCTCTACTGAGGGATTTTATGTTAACGAAGGTTTTTGTTTACGGCACCCTGAAACCAGGGGAGCGCTACCACCACTCCTACTGTAGCGGTTTGGTCATCAGCAACCAACCGGCTAACGCTCGTGGCAAGCTCTACCACTTGAAAAAGCGGGGTTATCCCGCGATGACGGAAGGGGAAGATAAGGTGCGGGGGTTCGTTCTCTCGTTTCCAGAATCTGCCATTTTGCTGAAAATGGACGAACTGGAAAATTACAAACCGGGGCGTTCTCCCGAAGAGAATGAGTACGATCGGCGGCAAATTGAGGTGTTTCACCCTCTGGGTGATTCAATGGGTTTGGTTTGGGCTTATGTGATGTCCCCCAAACTGGTGCGCGAACTCGATGGGGTTGATATGCCTGATGGCTGGTGGAGCGAATCTCGACTGGCTTGTATCAACTGTTAAAATGTAGATGCTCCCAGGGGAGCAAGGATATACCTTGTCTCTGCTGGGAGCATCTGATATCATCTGCTGCGGAGTTAATTTGGCTGTACTTTATCCGCCGGTGGGGTGTTCACTGGTGCGGCAATGGCGGCTTTGGGAATCATCACGATCGGGCGGTTGAGCGCGATCGCCAGTTCTTCTGAACTATCCTGATTTCCCAGAGTCTTGGATAATTGAGGTGCAAAAGACGTTCCGGGGACGATTCCAGCGATCGCTGCCAAGAATACTGCCGCGATCGCGCTGCCTCCCAAGGATAAGGCCCGCAGTCGCCGCCGATCCAGCACCCAGAAAAACCTCTGCACCGTTTCTCCCACTGATGCTTCTGAGGTGGGAACTGGCATGGCTTGAAATTTTTGTCGCACTTGCAACATCTGCAAGTACAGTTTTTTGAATTCCCGATCGTTATCTAACCGCTGGTTTACCTGCTTGCGCTCCTCTGGCGTTGCCTCGCCATCAATGTAAGCGCTGAGCAAACCATAATCCTCTTTTTCGGCTCCCAGAATTGGGGCCGGATTCCCTGAACCCTGGGAGAGAGGCAGTTGATTATCTTTTTGGACTTCTATTTTAGGGTTCATTTAACCACCACCGATACTAACTCGCTCAAACACCCGATTTACAAAAGAATGCCATGCTCTACCTAATATCTTAAAGTGGGGTTTTGGCACTCACTGTTTTTTTAAAAAAACTTAATTTTCTGCCGATCTCCTCCCCTGCTTGTCACCCACATAACCCCTAGGAATCCAAATAATTTTGGAGCTGCAGTTGCAGACGCTGACGGGCTCGGGCGATTCTAGATTTGACCGTTCCCAAGGAAACGCCGGTAATTTCGGCAATTTCTTCATAGGCGAGTCCTTCGATTTCTCGCAGGACTATGGTGGTGCGGAATACCTCTGGCAGGTCGGCGATCGCCTCCCGCAGTTGGTCGTAAAACTCCCGCGTGGTCAAATCTTCTTCGGGACCGGGCATATCCGTGGCGATTTCCCAATCCATCTCCCCATCATCTAATGTGCGAGGAGCATCTAAGGATAAAGGCTCACGTACCCGCTTCCGCTTGCGCAGTTCATCGTAAAACAAATTCGTGGCAATGCGGCTGAGCCAACCCCGGAACTTAACTGGCTCGTTGAGCCGTTTTACGTTCCGATAGACCCGAATCCATACTTCCTGAGCCAAATCTGCACGGTCTTGCCAATCCGGCGCCAGGTGATAGAGGATTTTCTCCACATGCACTTGATAGCGACGCATCAGCTCGGCAAACGCGGCTCTGTCCGGTCGTAACCCCTCCTGGCACAGCAGTACCAAATCGGAGTTGGAAAGTTTTTCTGCCGGAATTCCGGCTAGGGAACCGGCTCGCGCCTGGGAAGCTGCTGCCTGACCCGCTGAAAAAGACAAAGAATGAGTGTTACTCATGATTGGGAATTGGCTGTATAACCATGCCGAATAGTTTTGACGTTACCAGTCTGGCACAAGTTCCCGGATTAAATCTAGGAAGCTGCGGACACTTTATTGAGTGGCACTTGCCAGTGTCAGCCTGGTAAAGAGGTAAAGTTGGGGGACATTCCCACCGCCTGAGTAGGTGGGAAGGCCGCCCCCAACTGGACCGGTGCTTTGCCGCACCATTAGCCCGAGTCGTCACTTTTATCCCCTTATCAATTCACTCTTCACGGTGGCGGCACCGATTCCGGAACAATTGCATAATCTGGCGAGTTTGGGTATTTCCCCCCAAATACCACCGGCATAGTGGTTGTGCAATTATCCACCTGAGTTTTCCACTCCCCAAGGGTCGATCGGCTCCTCCCGTCCGCCTTGAGGCCACAATAGAGAAATCTGCAAATTAACTGGATTTAGCAGCAGCTCATTTATTGATACCGCTCCAGAAAATCTAAGGCATGATTTCGCAGCTCGTAATATTCTTTAGATTCGCGCAAGTCATGGCGATCGCGTGGCCGAGGCAACGGAATATCCAATACTTCTCCGATAGTAGCTTCCGGCCCATTGGTCATCATCACCACCCGATCGGACATAAAGATTGCCTCATCCACATCATGGGTAATCATCATCACAGCTTGCCGATGATTGTCCCAGATATCCAAAACTTGCTGCTGTAGCTTGGGGCGGGTCAGCGCATCCAGTGCCCCAAATGGTTCATCGAGCAACAGCAATTTCGGGCGGGTGGCCAATGCCCGCGCTACCCCTACCCGTTGCTTCATTCCCCCTGACAGTTCATGGGGATACTTATCCGCTGCTGCAGTCAAATTCACCATTTCTATATGCTCATTGACTATGCCGATTCGCTCGGCTCGACTGGCGTTTTTGAACACTTCATCAACTGCCAAACGAATGTTTTCCCTCACCGTCAACCAAGGGAGCAAAGCATAGCCCTGAAACACCATCATCCGTTCAGCACCTGGTTTCCGAATTGCTTTTCCTTCCAAAGTGACTAAACCAGATGTGGGTTTTTCCAGCCCTGCCACAATTCTGATGAGGGTTGACTTGCCACAGCCGGAATGACCAATAACAGACACATACTCTTGCTCTCCCACAGTGAGGTCGATGCCGCCAAGGACAATAAATTGACTCCCATCAGGCTTCTGAAATGCCTTAACGACATTTTCAATCACTAGAAATGTGTCAGCATGACCCAAATTCATATTTGGTTGACTTACAGGTTGCTTGGATATCGTCATAAAATTTTCTGTGGTTTTAGGGGTGAGCTATTGATTTTTCATCCGAGCCAATAGGTTTGGGGTCGATTTGCCCGAATTTCAAAGCTATTGAGATAGCCACTTGGGTCGCTGGGGTCGAATGGTTTGCCATCAATAAAAGCGGCTCCGGGTTCAACCTTGAAATCATCCGATGGACAGTCAATCCCCATTTCAGCAGCAATTTCCCGATACAAATCGGTTCTCCAGGCTTGACGGGCAATTTCTTCAGCATTCTTGGGAAATTCTGGAATTTGCCCCCACCGCGTGGCTTGAGTCATCAACCAGAGCGCCTGGGACTGCCAGAGAAAGGTTGAGTGGTCATGGGCAACCTCCGACACATGGGAGGGCACGTCAAAGAAAAGTGTGGTTTCTAAACTGTTTTTGATTCGCGATTGATTGTCAAACCCCCCATAGTTGTAATTCCCCGTAATGCCGGGGCGGGTGTATTTGATATTGGCACCGGTAAAAGAGCGTTGGGAAATAATTTGGGCGACCTCTTCTCGGTTGCCCGGTTGGCTGCAATATTGGCAGGCTTCTATCATGGCCTTTACTAGGGAGCGATAGGTTTTGGGGTAGTCCTTGATGAATGATTCCCTAACCGCCAACAGACGATCGGGGTGCCCGCGCCAAATTTCCCGCCCCTGAACAAAGGTAAAGCCAATGCCTTCATTACCGCTAATTGCCCGCGTATTCCACGGTTCCGCCACCATGTAAGCCTGCATCGCCCCGATTCTCATGTTGCTTACCATCTGCGGTGGCGGTGTAATAATTAACCGCAATTCGTCGATCGGGTTTAAGCCAGCAGCCGCAATCAGATAGCGAACAAAATACTCATAGATGGAGGAACTCAGGACAACCGCCCACACCCGCTCATTCAGGGGAGACTTTTGCCAATAAGCTCTTAAATCTTGTCCAAACGCCTCTAAATTGCCCTCATAGGTTGACCAAGGACGCACGCCGCCTTCCCATAGTTTTCGATTCATGGTCAACCCATTGCCGTGGCGGTGGATCGTCATGGCTGCACAGAGGGGAAAGTGGCGTGCGCCTTCGGCGCCCAACCACGCATTGGTAACAGCACCTGATACCACCGGCGAGGCGTCTAACCGTCCAAAAATCAGTCCATCGCGGGAGTTTGCCCAACTGGCTTCCCGGCTGAGGGTGACATTAAGTCCATACTTGCGAAAGAATCCTTTTTCCCAGGCTACGGCAAAGGGCGCGCAATCATTTACTGGAACAAAACCAATGGTTAAATCTGGCTTTTCCAGGCTTTCGGGTTTGATAATTGGCTCTACAGCCAAGGTAGCTTCGGGCTGTGCTGCGTTGTTTGGCGCTCGTTTCTGGCTGCAGGCGGAAAAGGCGATCGCCGACGCCGTTGCACCCATACCCTGTAGGAATAACCGACGGTTCCACTGTTTATTCATTTGTTTATCACCGCCTGTGAATCTTAGGAGCGTGCCGGACGATGTGTCACCACGGTTTGCAATTTAGCCAGGGCATAGTCCAGAATTAACCCCGTCAACCCAATCACAAACACAGCTAAGAATACAGAACTCACATTTAAGCGGTTCCACTCATCCCAAACAAAAAATCCAATGCCAATCCCGCCGGTGAGCATTTCCACCGCCACAATCACCAACCAGGCGATTCCTAGACTAATGCGTAAGCCTGTGAAAATGTAGGGCAAACTTGCCGGAATCACAACTTTTAGCAGTTGCTTCCAGCGCGGCATTTCCAAAACTTCCGCTACTTCCAGGTAGTCTTTGGGGACGTTGGCGACTCCTTCAGCGGTGTTGATAATGGTGGACCAGAGAGAAGTAATAAAAATTACGAAAATTGCTGATGGTTCAGCCGAATTGAAAATCGCCAGGGCTATTGGTAGCCACACCAGGGGTGATACGGGTTTAAAGACTTGAATAATGGGATTTATCGCCAACCATGCCGCATGGGACAGACCAATGAGAACCCCGACGGGAATGGCAACGATCGCCCCCAATAAGAAGCCGATGCACACCCGGCGTAAACTGGCGAGCAGCAACCACCCTAAACCCAGGTCGCCAGGGCCTCGCCGATAAAACGGGTGGATAATAAAGTCCAGGTTTTTCACCAGTGCTTCTAGCGGTGTCGGCATCATCTCTTGCCGAAACAGGGCAATCACCCACCACAGAGCGATTACTCCGGCAAAGCCTGCCATAGGCAGCATCACGTTAGGGCGAAAAATTTGGCGCCGCAACTGCCCCAACAGAGAATTCTTGGCATTGACTGCCAAGCTGAGCAATAATGTCATTTTGAGTGCCTTTTTCAACAGTAAGGTGGAACAACTGAGAGTCCGGTGAAGAATCCTGATGAAATCGGCACTACAGATCAAAAACGTACAATAAGGTACATTTTCACCAGTAGAAATCGCACGATCACAGTCTTCTCTCAATGCCGACGAGGTTAGCTGACGGGCTAGGGCTGAGAGATGCCCTTCCTCATAAATTAACAATGAGGATATGCCCCTTATGCTCTCAAATAGCCTGGTTCCCCCGCCTCTGGCTTTATCTAGCCTCTAAAACTCAAAGGAATAAAGCTGGAGTTAGGCTGACTTACTCAGTTAGTTCTACTATAGCATAAACACCTGTAACTTGTCAAGGCCACTATCCAAAGTCAATTTGCCTTGCTATCCAATTTACAGAAAGTAAATCGGCAATCTCTAATAGATGATTCTGCCAAATCATTTTTTTGTTGATGATTTTTTGTAAATAATTTTTCTTGGTTAAATTTGATCAAACAAATAAATTATGATGATTTTGATTTGATAAATTTCAACAATTTAAGACAAATTTAGATTAATTTTTTCTCAAAAATCCAAGAATCCGAGCGTCAGTATTGCAGAATAATTTACTGGGTTTAAAGACTAGGGGCGAAGCCTAACGCAATCAATTACTCGGTTTTGCTCGATAGTGACCAGGCGAATCGTGTCCCCCTAGACCCGCCAAATTAGGGGATGCTCACATAACATAAGTGGCCGGATTTGTCAAGAAAATTTGAGGGTGAATTTATCAAGGATATTGGACAAAGCCCGCTTGTAGCCTCCCCACGGATTAAGATACCCTTGAAGATGGACGATCGCGGAGCCACATGACCAGCGCCTATATCTTAATTCTGGTGGTTTTAGTCTTGGGGGGGCTGATTGCCACCTTGGGCGATCGCCTAGGCACCAAAGTCGGGAAAGCGCGGTTGAGCCTGTTCAAGCTCCGCCCCAAGCAAACCGCCACGGTAGTCACCATCATTACAGGGATTATGATTTCTGCCACCACCCTAGGCGTCCTGTTCGCCAGCAGCGAATCTCTGCGCAAAGGGGTATTTCAACTGGATGAAATCCTCAAACAGCGTCGTCGAGCCGTCCGAGAACTGACGGAAGTGAGCGCCGAGAAAGACCAAATCGAACAGGAGCTGGTGCGAGCCAGAAGTGAGCAAACAGAGGCCCAGAAGCAGTTGGATGGCATCAACCAGTTTCTCAAAGAGGCGATCGACCGCCAAGCTCGCACGGCGAAAAAACTGGAGGAAACCCAGCAAAATATCGAGCGGTTGCAAAGGGATTTTCGCGCCGCCCAAACTGAGCTAAAAACTTTTTCTGCACAGGCACAAAAGCTGCGCTTGGAAATCAAACAACTACAAACCGAACGGGAAGAACTATTGGCCCAGCGAGAACAGGTGCAAGCCCAAATCGCCCAGCGGGATCAAGAAATCGCCGCACGGGATAAACAACTGCAACAGCGTACTGGGGAACTGCAACAGCGCACTGGGGAGCTAAAAGAACGCGATCGAGAACTGCAACAGCGCACTGGGGAGCTAAAAGAACGCGATCGGCAATTGCAAGAGCGGACAAAGCAACTACAGAACCGAGAGCAGGAGCTACAAGAGCGCGATCGGCAAATCCAGTCTCGCGATGAGCAGCTCGCTTTACAAGAAGAAAAGCTGCAACAGCGCGATATTGATATTCAAAGTCGGGACAAAGCCATCGCCGAGCGGGAGCAAGAGCTAACCCAGAAAAATGCCACTATTCAAGAGCGCGATCAAGAAATCTTGGAGCGAGAAAATCGGCTCAAAGACCTAGAAAAGCAACAAGCCTTTCTCGAAGAAAACGTGCAAATTTTAGAGCGCAACTTCCAAGTTTTGCGCGAGGGCAATTTTGCCATTCTCCGCAATCAAGTCCTCGCCTTCGGCGTTGTCCGCATCCTCGACCCTGCCGCCAGTGCCAAAGCCGTAGAAGAAATTTTGCAAAAAGCCAACCAAGCCGCCATTGAGTTGATTCGCCCCGGTGCCAGCACGGGTGAGGAAAAAGTTGTCCAAATTACTGAAACCGAAGTAGAACAACTAATCGATAAAATCGATGACGGTAAAGACTATGTGGTGCGGATTCTTGCCGCCGCCAACTATTTGGTGGGGGAAAGATACGTGCAAGTTTTTGCCGATGTGGCTGTCAATACCGTAATTTTCAAACCTGGTGAAGTGCTGGCGGCTACTTCTTTGCAGCCGGACAAAATGAATCAGGAAGAAGTGAAAGAGCGCCTAGATTTACTCCTAGCAGCAGCCAGATTTAGGAGCAAGCGAGCCGGAATTATCGGCGAAGCTATCCAAATTGGCGATGGCAGCCTTCCCAGTTTGCTAGAATTCATCGAGCAGCTCGCTCGTTTGGACAAAAGGACGATCGTGCAGGCGATTACCGCCGATGTCACTTACACCGCTGGTCCGATGAAACTGGAATTAGTCGCCATTCAAGATGGCCAAATCATCTTGCGCACGCGGTAACTGCTCCAATGGGTGAGATAATCTATCCTGGGGATAATGACAAAGACTTATGATTTTAGGATTCGACCCTGGCAAGGTGAAATGTGGCATTGCCGTTATGGGGGAAGACGGGAAAATATTGCACCATCAAGTTGTACCCTCGGCTGAGGCAGTGGCTACCCTGAAATCTCTGGCGGCTCAATATGCTATTTCTATCTTAGTGATGGGCGATCGCACTACTGCCAAGCAGTGGAAACAACAACTGCTCGATAGCGGCTGGCAATCAGACCAAATCGCGATGGTGAATGAGGGGTACAGCACCCTCGCCGCCCGGGAACGCTACTGGCAAATGTATCCTCCCCAGGGACTGTGGCGCCTCGTACCCCAAGGGATGCGCGAACCCCCCAGACCCGTGGATGATATTGTGGCGATAATTTTAATTGAGCGGTATTTGGGGATTAAATCTGGGGATTAAATCTGAGCGCGAATCGTAAAAGAATAATCGCCCCCTGGTTCTAGTTGGTAGTCGGATTTTTCTAAAAACCGCTTCAGGGGTTCTTGAATCAGGGCCCGTCCTTGGGAAGGAACGATCGCCAACTGGCCCCGCCGGAAACGCCATTGAAAACGCCACACAAAATCTCCGGCACTGACTTCCCCCTCGATCGTGCCGATTTGCCAAGAATGTTTTAGCACCCGAACCTGGGCGGTAGTTTGCGGTATGCGACCAGACACTCACTCAGAAGCTGGAGTAACTACACGGCTATTGTAAAGGCTCATCGCCTTTTCCACACCTTGTTTCAGGCTCATTTCCACCGCCTCTACTGCCAATTGCAGCGCGGCGGTCACTTGCTCTTTTTCTTCCGGCGCAAATTTCCCCAACACGTGAGAAATCGAGCCGGTTTCAGCATGAGGCACTTTCGGTTTGCCAATACCTAGGCGCAAGCGGGGAAATTTTTCTGTCCCCAAATGGGCGATCGTTGACTTCATACCATTATGTCCCCCCGCTGAACCCGACAGGCGCAGGCGCAAACGCCCCACGGGCAGGTCCATATCATCGTAAATTACCAGTACCCCTTCTGGGGGCACTTTGTACCAATCCGTGACCGATCGCACCGCCTGCCCCGAACGATTCATATAAGTGGTGGGCTTCAACAAGCGCACCTTGCTGCTCCCCACCGCCAGACCTTCGCCAAAGAAACCCTGAAACCGGCGATCGGGTGACAGCTTTATCCCCCAAGCGTGCGCCAAAGCATCAACTACGGCAAAACCGATATTGTGCCTAGTGTCGTCATATTTCGGCTCTGGATTGCCCAAACCTACAATAACTTGGGGTATGACTAAAGTTGGTGCCGCTTCACTCGATTTCATGTTCACTCGTATAAAATAACAGCTAACCGCTTAACTTTGAGCGGAAGACTGGGGGGCGGTTTCTTCTTTCGTGGCGGCAGTAGCGACGGGCTCTGCTTTGGCGATCGACGGTGTTTTGGCGTCCGACTCCAGTTTTTGCACCTCCTGTTTCAGCTCCGACTCAAACTCCCGGGAGGCATCCTGGAAACCTTTAATCGCTTTTCCTAAGCTCTTCCCGATTTCTGGGAGTTTCTTGGGACCGAAGATTAACAGCGCGATGACCAAAATCACCACCATTTCCGGCAAACCGATACCAAAAAAATTCACGGGCTTTCCTCCTGCATTCTCTCGCTTCAGTATAAAACCCAAGGCCAGGAGCGATCGGCCATTGATGATACAAGGGTGGACCAACTCATGGCCGATCGCTGTCAACAAAAATCCCGGCAGCACCGGGAAAGGTCGCGCCCGAGACGATCGGGCCGCCACCACAGGACCCTAGTTGCCCAGATTAGTCCAATCTACATTAACGCCCTCAATCAGTAGCGAAGAGTTGTAGATTTGCAAGATAATCAGCAAGAAGACGAAAAACAGACCCATAAACACACCCATCACCGGAGTGGTCCCCCAACCGGGGGCAACCTTACCGTATTCAGCGTTGAGGGGACGGAGGATATCTCCCAAACGAGTTCTTTGTGCCATAAGTCACCTGCTATTTATCTTTCAAGAATTGTAATCTTTTGTAAAATTGTATAAGAAACGGGACTCTTAATTTAGGAAAAATAATGGAAACTGCAACAGTTCTTAGCATAGGGATCGGCGCCCTAGTCATCGCCATCACCGTCTTTACCATATATACCGCCTTCGGTCCGCCTGCCAAAGAGCTAGCGGACCCCTTCGACGATCACGACGATTGATAATTGATAATTGATAATTGATAATTGATAATTGATAATTGATAATTATCAATGCGTCTGGAGCCGAAGCCAGAGCCAGATTTTGTCCTCACTGCCGATTTTATATCAAGCAGAGGTAGAGGACTTCTACACTCCTGGCTAGCGCTGCACAATAATTGTCCTAGCTGCCTTGGCTAGTGCCACAATTATCAATTATCAATTATTTTTGATTTCCGTAACTGTAATCATTCGTGTTGATTTCCGTAACTTTAATCAAAAAAAATGTGTTTTCGGGGCTTCCAGGATTTGATTTTTGTTACATTAATCAAATTTTGGGGGGTCAGAATCCCTCAAAAGCGGTCAGAATGGGTCCTGCGGCGGCGGGAGGGACCCTGGGGAGGGCGCTTCATCACTCGCGAGGGATAGAAGAAATGGCCGCAAATAACGCAACTTCGTGGAATCCCTCGATAGGTTGCCATGTAAGGGTTTCAGCGATTTTTATGGAGGCGATTTGGGGGTTGTGTAGGGGTAAATTTCGGATCCCTCGCAAATCGCCTCTTGACACCACGCCCCGTATGGGTTTTAATAGGGAGAGTCCCCGCTAGTCGGGGACATAACTTGAATGGAAACGGGAATCTCGATTGTCTGAGTCTATCTTCCCAGCTGTCCCCGCTAGTCGGGGACATAACTTGAATGGAAACGCGCCCCCTCGGTTCCCGGCGCATCGGACCGGAACAGTTGTCCCCGCTAGTCGGGGACATAACTTGAATGGAAACGCATCACGAAGGTTTTGTTTGGCAGCAGCGTCAACCCTGGCCGGAGTCCCCGCTAGTCGGGGACATAACTTGAATGGAAACATTATTTTTTTGGATGAATCTTCAATAAATCAAACACCAACTAAGTCCCCGCTAGTCGGGGACATAACTTGAATGGAAACACCGCTGATCACCTGTTCGATGACCTCCGCCTGGTGGCCCCGGAGTCCCCGCTAGTCGGGGACATAACTTGAATGGAAACATGAAGCTCCAGGTTAATCAGCTCAATCTTCTGAGCATGCAGTGGAGTCCCCGCTAGTCGGGGACATAACTTGAATGGAAACATCGTCGCCGCGCTCACGGCCGCTGCGTGAAGTGTCGTGTCCCCGCTAGTCGGGGACATAACTTGAATGGAAACATCCCGCCAACCATCGAAGTGACAAAAACATAGACCAGGATCGGTGTCCCCGCTAGTCGGGGACATAACTTGAATGGAAACTGGTGGCCACGCCGGCGAATGCCGGCGTACTGTCCCCGCTAGTCGGGGACATAACTTGAATGGAAACTGGTTGGTCACCAGACAGCAAAACACTTGCCGGTCGTTTAACCGGGTCCCCGCTAGTCGGGGACATAACTTGAATGGAAACGTGACGGACTAACCAGCTACAGGCAACGTCCGGCCTTGGGTCCCCGCTAGTCGGGGACATAACTTGAATGGAAACGACTACGTCTGCGCGTCCGTCGCCAAGGTCGTCTGAGCCCTGTCCCCGCTAGTCGGGGACATAACTTGAATGGAAACATACTATAGGTTTCCCTGATTCAAATGGGAAGATGGAAGGTCCCCGCTAGTCGGGGACATAACTTGAATGGAAACATGATAGGGGAGACTCTACTAGTACGGTAGTGGAGTTTAAGTCCCCGCTAGTCGGGGACATAACTTGAATGGAAACACCCATTACTGGTTTTCTTGGGATTCGGGGCTTTATACCCCTGTCCCCGCTAGTCGGGGACATAACTTGAATGGAAACGTAATGCTTGGGGAAGCGTTCGGGATTGCGCCGAGTCCCCGCTAGTCGGGGACATAACTTGAATGGAAACAGGGAATACTCCCACCGCCGATTCCATCTCGGTGATAATTTTTTCCGCTTTCGGTCCCCGCTAGTCGGGGACATAACTTGAATGGAAACGCTACGGGCATTGAGTTATGGAATTTATACGCGGTTAATACTGAGGTCCCCGCTAGTCGGGGACATAACTTGAATGGAAACAAACTAATAAATCTACAAACTCATTGATGCTATGGCAAGCGCGGTGTTTCGTCCCCGCTAGTCGGGGACATAACTTGAATGGAAACTCTACCTGTCCTTCTTGGTTCCACCGGTAAAGTTTTAGTCCCCGCTAGTCGGGGACATAACTTGAATGGAAACTAATCTCAGCCCAAAAGCACGTGGCAGTGTAATGTTCCGTCCCCGCTAGTCGGGGACATAACTTGAATGGAAACGTCCTTTATTTTGCAGGGCCTCTATCACCATCTTAAGGGTCCCCGCTAGTCGGGGACATAACTTGAATGGAAACTCCTTTGATGACTTCATCAATAATTGCAACTTGGTAATTAGGTCCCCGCTAGTCGGGGACTTCACTTGAATGGAAACGCATCACCAAGGCGGAGGGCACACAGGGGGCTTACCCACATATAGTGCCGTCCCCACTAGTCGGGGACTTCACTTGAATGGAAACTTTGCTCTAGGGTCCCCGCTAGTCGGGGACTTCACTTGAATGGAAACATAAACAAATACCCACCTTCCTAGTATTAGAAGGTGGGTAAATATGTCCCCGCTAGTCGGGGACTTCACTTGAATGGAAAACACAAGAACAAATGGAAATGTTTTGTTATTGACTTTGGGTCCCCGCTAGTCGGGGACAGAACTTGAATGGAAACCGCAGCCAATTTGATTAAAGTTACAACTATCAAATTCTTAAATTCATTTAAATGAAATTTGATTATTGTAACTTTAATCAATAAATCATTTAAATAAAAATGTCCTTGAGTCGCCCGACTCAAGGACATTTTCCTATTTATGAGATGGAAGTTCCGAAGGGGGTGCTAAAACCGAGCCGCCGCTGGTGTCACCACTGGCTGAACCAACAAGTTACCCAAACGAACCTTATCAACCCGAACCCCGTTGTCCCCATTTCTCCCCTGACTGGGACCACCAGCATTATCCTGTTGCGGCACTCCTGAAGGCAGAATCGCTAACACCACTTCCGCCAAACCTAAATTCACATTAGTGATATCAGCGCGGTACAAATTAGCACAATCTAATAAAGCCTCACTTAAATCAGCATTTCTCAAACTTGCCTCCACCAAAAATGTGCCAAATAAATTGGCACGGCGGAAAATCGACCCCTGCAGATTCGCTTCCCGCAAAAACGTACCCAAAAGACGAGCATCAGTAAAATCTGCTCCCGCGAGATTTGCTGCCCAAAAATCCGCCCCAGTCAAATTTGCCCCAGTGAAATCTGCATCGGGTAGCTGCGCCTGCCAAAAGCTGCTCCCTGTCAAGTTGGCACCGCGAAAACAGCCGCTTTTCGCCTCCTCTCCCCCCCAAATCACCCCACGCCAGCTTGCTCCCGTCAAATTTGCCCCGGCGAAATTCGCCTCCCCGATAATGGCATGAGTGAGGTCAGCATCACTTAAGTTAGCACCAGATAAATCGGCTCTAGTTAAATCTGTGCCGCTCAGGTCCGCCCCCCGCAGGTCCGCGCCGCTGAGGTTGCTCCCTATGAGGTCCGCCCCCATGAGATTAACTCCCCGCAGATGGGCACCTTGGAGGTTTGCCCCACAAAGCGATCGAAGCAAAAACTCCCTTTCCCCCCGGCGATACAGGCGCAAAAGTTCCTCAGCCACAATTATTTCCATCCCGACTACCTCAATGATGCCTTTGCAGGAGCGTCCTCGCCTTCAGTAGCGCCGACACTCTTATTTCAATAGCTATCAGGAGGTAGCTCATCCGGAAACTTTACTCTGTGAGGGGGTTTGAGGGGGAAGGGCTAAAGCCCAACTACAAACCTTGAGGGCGAAGCATTCCGCAAATAATCTTTGCCTTCTGGCGCCGAGGTTATCGGCGGAATGCTTCGCCCCTACCAACATCTTTGGGCTAAAGCCCAACTACGAACCGAAAACTGGCAATTTGCCAAGGCGAAATCTGGGATATTTCCCCATCAGTTACACCTATCTCCTCCTCCAATAAATTCACCCGGTGGGAAATCCCTAATCCCAAATCACTCTGTAAATGCAATTGCGCCCCGGAGCCGTGACATTCATAACAGCGCAAAATCCAGGACTGCGGGTTATCTTCCGCCTGCTTCACCGCCATCAAAATCAGATTTTCCGCCGATAAATCCAATAATTTCCCCTCTGGTGGTAACATTAATTTACCCTCAGATTGCGGTTGAGATAATTTATCCATCTGCCACACATCCAGAGGTACATTCAACTCCAAACCCCGGTGTACTACACCCGCAGTTTGCCAGCTCCCGCCGTGGGGATAAACCGCATAGGTGAATTCATGCTTGCCCAAATCAGCTTCTGGGTCCGGCCAAGTGGCACCACGCAATAAAGTTAAGCGTAATTGATGGGGTTGGGCATCATAACCGTATTTGCAGTTATTTAACAAACTCACGCCCCCATGACGATCGCTAATATCAGCCCAGCGGATAGCCGGGACTTCCCATTTCGCTTTTTCCGCCGGAGTTTGGGGTTTAGTCGGGCGGGAAATTGCCCCACAAGGCATCTCGTAGGTGGCAAAATCTGCCTCCACATTCAGGGGAAAAGCTGCTTTGACCAAGACGTGACGCTCTCGCCAATCCACCACCGAGGCAATTTGCAACACTGGGGAACCAGCGGCCAAAATATAATCCTGGCAAAATTCTGATGACCCAAATTGTCGCACAATGCGCCAACGCCATTGCACTGGGCCGGTTTCTAGGGGCTGAATTTCCTTGAGTACCGGTGGATTTAATGGATGGTCTGTATAATTCGGGTCAATATTCCAAGCGTCCCAATATTGGCCACTATCTTGAAATGTTTGCAGTTGATTGCCGGGACTGCTGAGGATTTCTTTGGCGTTTACCTTGTCAAAGATGCTGCTGATGTTGCCGGTTTCCGTGTCGATAATTACCCGCAAGAATTCATTCTCTAATTGCGGCAATGACTCAATTTTATCGCTGCTATTATCACCAACTATGGTATCATAGTTTTGGCTGGTGAGCCAATAGAGACGATAACCCACGGATGGGATATCTGTGGCGCGAAATCGCAGGATTTGGCCGTAAGTTTGGCTGGGGACGGGTTGCCCTTGGAGGTCGTAAATTTGCCATTGGTTGCCCGGGATGGCGGGGGTAGTTAAGGTGAGGGATACTACTTCTGAACGAGCCCAGTTGAGGGAGTTAAAGACGATAATCGGTTTGGCGTCCGGTTTGGGTGGTGGGGGGAGGGAAATTTGGGCGGCTATGGCTGCTATTGCCCCTTGAGAGATGGTGGCGGCGGCTTGTTGGGCTGCTTCCCAGTCGCAGTTAGCATCGATGTAAACTTCGGGGATGCCAGAACCGGGTAAAATATCGTGAAATTCGTTGAATAATACTTGTTTCCAGGCGGTTTCTATCTCCTGTTGGGGATAAGGTTGGTTAGCGATAATGGCGGCGAGGCTGCTGTAGAGTTCCGCTTGGTATAAAAGGGTTTCGCAACGGCGGAGGTAGCGTTTTTGGTCGCCGTGGGTGGTGTAGCATCCCCGGTGGAATTCTAAATATAGCTCGTCATTCCAAATGGGAATTTGGGATGGTTCGGTGGATGATGCTAATTGCTGCAGGTAGGTGGCGGCGGTGGTAAACTGCATGGGGGGGAAAAAGGGTGATTTTTGCCACCGGCGGGCGGTTTCTAGCATATCACGAGTGGGGCCACCGCCTTTGTCACCAACTCCGGGCAACCATAATAAATCTTGGTTGTTGGTTTGGGCTTGCCATTGGGATAAATTGGTGGCCATTTTTACGGGTTCTATGCTTTCGCCGATGAGGGCGGACATGAGGCTAAAAATGCGGCTCCCGTCGGGAGATTGCCACCAGAAATAGCCGTGGGGAAATTTGGTGGTGTCGTTCCAGCGGAGTTTTTGGGTGACGAAGTATTGGATACCGCCTTGGGTTAATATTTGGGGTAGTTGCCAGCAAAATCCAAAGCTATCGGGCACCCAGGCGACGGGGGATAATTGGTGAAATTTTTCTTGGCAATAACGTTGGGCGTAGAGGATTTGGCGGATGATTGATTCGCCGTCGATGATGTTGAGTTCTGGTTCTATCCACAGGGGGGCGACTATTTCCCATTTGCCTTGATTTAGGCGTTGTTTGATGGCGGCGAATAGTTCGGGGCGGTGGGTTTCTACCCACTGGTAAAGGGCGGCGGTGGTGTGGCAAAATGTGAGTTCGGGAAAGTCTTGCATGAGTTGCAAAACGGAGGTGAAGGTACGTTCTGCGGCTGTCCAGGTTTCGCTGAGGGGCCACAACCAAGCCATATCTAGATGGGAATGTCCGAGGAGGTGAATTTTGCCCGGAGGGGGGTTGATTTGGGTTTGCAGTTGTTGGCGGAGGGATTGCAGGGTTTCCGCAAAGGCTGCCCCATCAGATACTACAGCCCAATCTATCATTTTAACCGCATTTTGGAGAATTTCTTCACTTTGCGGATGTAAGATTTGCAATACTTCTAATTCATCGGCGACAAAACCGGGGTCTATTTCGCCATATTCTGGGGTTTCATACCATAAACTAGATTTGACTAAGGCTCCGGCGTCATGTGCGGGGCTGATTAATTTGACGGCGATGGCAAATGTTTCGCCCGGTGTGACGGGTTGACTTAATAGCACTCGGACGTTAAAATCAAATAAGTCTCCTTCTTGGACTAATACGCCATTGATGAAAATTTGAGCGGCTTCTGCCCACCAAGTTAGGCATAATTGGAGGGATAATCCGGTTAAAGGATATTTTTGTAAGTGGTGAGGTACGGTTAAATTTTGTCCTAACCAGATGACTTTTCTGCCTTTATCCCAGGCGATGTGGTCTTTATGGTTGGTGGTGGCGATTTCCCAATTGTCCCAAGTTTCTGGTTTGGTGGCGGCTTCTCTGGGGATATTTTCTGGGCATGACCGCCAGTTGTTTTGGATGCTCGATCGGGTCATGGCGCGCAGTTTTTCTAGGGTATCAGCGATGAGATTTTCTGGCACAATTTGACCTCAAGATGATGTGATTATAGTCAATTCAAGTCAGCTCTCACCCCCGACCCATCTCCCAGGTAGGGAGAGGGGAGTGTGGGGAGTGTGGGGAGTAGGGTGGGCAGTACCCTGCCCACCCTACAATCTAGACCAGCTCGCAGGGGAAATTTTTTCGCCGCAATCAAGGCAAATGGGGGCAAATTTTGGTTAAATGGGAGTAACTATATCAAGCCACGGCCATGTCCTCTGCTTCCCCTGGTCGCTATCAAAGCCGATTGTTTAATTTTCTATCTAGCCAAACCCTGCGCGTGAAGGAGGGTTTGGCCCAAACCCTGCGACACCTGAAAGTTAAGGTGAACTGGGGGCTAGAGGCATTACTGTATCAGTTGCGGGCGATATCGGCGATCGTCAAACGGGCGGGCAAGCGTCTGGGCCAGGGGTTTTCGCCCAAACACACCCTGGAGGGGAATACTGAGGCAACGGCAAAATCAGCCACAACCCTGCCAGGAAGCACAACGGCGGCGGCGTCTCAGTTGCGGGCTACTTCAGACACTGAAGCCAAGCAACTGCCCCAGGGGACGATCGACCCGGATTTAATGATTCATTTATCAGAATCTCCAATTACTGATTCGCCACTATCTTTGTTGTTTGAGAGTTTGGATGCCAAGGTGGCGCAACTGGAAGCAGGAGGGTGGCAGCAGGTGCCCCAAGCCGTGGGGGGGGCTGTGGTCAAGGCTTGGCAGAAAGTGGGTTGGCCCGCAGTGCGCCAAGAGGAAATAACGACCCAGGGGCAGCAGTTCCCAGAAAAAATCGCGGCATTGTTGCTGGCGGCGGTGGCGTACTTTTTCGGTGGTACTTCTGAGCCGCCGGGAATGCCACCAGAGCAGGGACAAGAGCAGCTTAATGGAGCGGAAACTGGCGGTTTGCCGTCCTCCCCGTCCCCCCGTCTCCCCGTCTCCTCTCTGGGGGCGAAATTCCGGCTGTCTGTGCTAAAGGCGCAACATCAGATTAAACAGTGGGGGACGGCGTTGGTGTCCGATCGGGAGTTTACGCCGGAGCCGTTGCCTGACAGGATAGAAAATCTGATTCGGGCGGCGGTGGATTATTTTTTGCGTTTGGGTAAGACTTCTTTGCCCAGTGATGAGCCGAATGAGGTAAGGCGGGGGGATGGGGAGACGGGGAGACTCGGAGACGGGGAGACTCGGAGACAAGGGGCTAAAGCCCAACCCTGCCCTGAGCGGAGCCGAAGGGTACAAACGGGGGAGTTGGCGGGTGAGCTGGAAGGGGACTTGTGGCGGGAACCGCAGGCGGGGGCAGTATTGAATGGGAGTGAGTCTCTGGGCATTCCCAAGGCGCGTGAGATGGCTCGATCGCTCCGCCGCAAGGTCCAAGAAGCGGTGAAGGCGGCGCCCCTGATGCCTAAATCTCAGGTTACGACTGGGAAACCGCAAGTAGTAAATGAGACGCAGGCGGTGGCAACTGGGGGGGCGGCTACTCTGGAGTTGGAAAGAGCGACTGCGGCACAAACTGAGTGGCAGCCTGATTTTTTGGAAACGCGGGCGGTGGTGACGGGCTATGTGAAGCATCCGTTAGAGTTGGTGCTGGAGTGGCTCGATCGGGCGTTGGTGTGGGTGGAAACGGCGATCGGCAAGCTGTGGCGGCTGGGGATGCAGTGGTGGCAAGGGTTACAGAACCGCACCAAATGAGGTAAAAATCTAATGGTGCAGATTTATCGCCCCTGATAGCGTTCAAAAAGAACGGTGTTTGGATATGATAAAAAAACCGTTAAGATTACCGAGGCCGTTTCTGGAGCCCTAAAACATGATTACCCTGAAAGTCGTTGTCTATATTGTGGTGCTGTTCTTTGTCAGCTTGTTTGTATTTGGCTTTTTGTCTGGGGACCCCTCCCGGAACCCCGGTCGTCGGGATCTTGAATAATCCCCCGGTTAAAACAGGTACTAATATGCACCCAGCCAGCTCTGGCTGGGCATATACAGCACTTTGTCAAATGATATTAGACTACTCCGGAGCCCCTCTCCCGGTCTTCTCCCCTCTCCCGACTTGGGAGAGGGGTCAGGGGTGAGGGAATATACCCGATCGATGGGCAATCTGCTGTATTGATGGTTAGGTTCACCAGACGCCAGATTTAACCTCTACTTGTTGGCCTTTACTCCCTCCTTGATTTGTCCGAGAACAAGAGCAAAAATAAGCTCTATTTGGGGATTAATTCTGATTTATTAAGACTCCATTTGTGGGAGGGGGTAGGGCTGCAACTATGATTTCAGGTGATGCGTCGGATTATTCAGAATTACAAAGTTAGTTAAAATATGGATTACCCAGCGGCGCCGCCAGCACCACCGGCGATAGTGGAAAATGTCACCCTTGAAGGGAAAGTCTCTTCGGTAATGGCGCCGCCGCCGAACCAAAGGGAGGCGCTGCCTTTCGTCTCTAAGAGTGCGGCGGCTCTCGGTCCGGCGATGGAAGTGCGATCGCCTTTATTCTACAGTCCTCATCCGGCGCCCCATCCCACCCCTAGCACTAAAGATTTACCAGAAAAACAGATAGAACCACCGGAGAAATCAGCTCCCCCTGATGGGGTGAATTTTAATCCAACTCCGATTTATCAACGGTTGCGCGCTGTGGCGGTG
This sequence comes from Oscillatoriaceae cyanobacterium M33_DOE_052, assembly GCA_015296065.1. GTDB lineage: Bacteria > Cyanobacteriota > Cyanobacteriia > Cyanobacteriales > Laspinemataceae > Koinonema. The sequence continues at coordinate 29,327 of DVDU01000132.1, forward strand.
GCGGCGAACCAAACCGAAACTGGGGTAGCGGCTACAGGAATAAATTTCAAAACTAAACCGATATACGATCGGCTGCGTTCATTTATTCCCCCTACCACTGTTGTCAGCCAAACACCGCCACCGGCGACACCCACACCCACACAGCTAGGTACACCAGCGCCGATCGTCCCCCCCACAGATGCGGTAGAAGTGCGCGGCGATAAGCAGGAATATAACTCAGAAAGGCAAATCGTCACGGCGACGGGCAATGCTTTTATGCGGTTTCGCAGCGCCATATTAGATGCGGAATGGTTGCAGGTGAACTTGCAAAGCCGCATAGCGGTGGCGGAAGGTAATGTGGATTTTCGCACCGGCGAGCAGCGCTTGCAAGGGGAGCGCCTGGAATACGATATTGAGAAAAATCAAGGGGATATGTCCCAAGCTCGGGGGCAGGTTTATTTACCCACGGCTGGAACCGGTTTTGGCACGACTTTGCCCACGGATGTGAGTGCGGGGATCCGTCAGGAACAACCGATTAGCGATGTGGTGCGCGCTGCTGCACCCCCTCCCCCGAAAAATGTTACCTCGGCGGGGGATGTCACTTTTGGTGCCAGCGGGGGCCGGGGGGCTGGGGTGGCAAATCCCCAGGCTGGTGGGGGTCAAATCAACCGTTTGCGGTTTGAAAGTGATAATCTCACTTTTACTGGTGATAGTTGGCGTGGCACAAAAGTGAGAATTACTAATGACCCTTTTTCGCCGCCAGAAATGGAGTTGCGGGCGGATTGGGCGACTTTCCGCAATTTGTCGCCACTACAGGACGAAATTGTGGCGAAGCGTCCGAAGCTGGTGTTTGATGGATGGTTAGCGATTCCATTGTTGAAAGAACGGGTGATTTTAGACCGCACAGAGCGGGACCCGTCTTTGATTCGGTTTGGTTATGATGGGGGCGATCGGGGCGGTTTATACGCCGAAAGTACCGGAGATGTGAGAGCTAACGAACGGTTTCAGCTCACTTTAATGCCGCAGTTTTTTATCCAAAAATCGGTGCTGGGGGATGCGGGGAACTTCTCGGATCTGTTCGGCTTGAAAGCGAAACTCAACGCCACCCTGACTCCCACTACCACTTTCCAAGGTTCGGCGGTGTTTAATACGATTAATTTGGGGGAAGTGGATACAAAACTGCGCAGTAGGTTCAGTTTAAATCAGAAACTGGGGACGCACAACCTAGCGGCAGAATATTCTTACCGCGATCGCATTTTCAACGGTTCCCTCGGGTATAAAACGGTTTACCAAAACGCCGGTATTGTCCTCACTTCTTCCCCGGTGGTCTTGGGAAATACGGGGATTCAACTGAGCTACAATGGCAGCATTCAGCATATCGAAGCGGATACCGATCGCCTTGACCTCCTAGAAGTCGTGCGGGAAAATAACCGCACGGACTTAAACCGCTTCCAAGCCACCGCCGCTCTCAGTCGCGGTTTCTTGCTGTGGAAAGGCACAACTCTCCCCGCCACCGCCACGGAAGGAATGCGTTACAGCAGCTCCCCGGTGCTTCCTTATGTGCAAATGTTCGGGGGTCTTACTGGCGTCGCCTCTGCTTACAGTAATGGTGATACGCAAAACTTCCTCACCGGTAGTATTGGCATTCAAGGCCAGTTCGGTCACTTTTCCCGCGATTGGTTGGATTATACCGGGTTTCAGTTGATTGTCGCCCGCATTTGGAACAGCGGCGCCTCGCCTTTTTTGTTCGATCGGCTCGCCGATGTGAAAGTCCTCGCCGCAGGCTTCACCCAGCAGCTTTATGGTCCCGTGCGTCTCGGTCTCCAAGCTGTTTATAACCTAGACACCAAAGAGCGCATCAGCACTGATTATATTCTGGAATATCAGCGCCGCACTTATGGGATTAGTCTCCGTTATAACCCCGAAAAAGAACTCGGCGCCATCACTCTGCGCCTGAGTGACTTTAACTGGGTAGGCGGCGGTCAACCGTTTTCTCCTTAATAACTTCTATGCGCTCTATTCGCGAACCTGTCCCCAGTCTTGGTAGTCTCGATCGGGTCACAATTCAGGATGGTATCTTACGCCTCCAAGGCTGGGTTTTCTCCCTGAAAAATCAACCCATCAACAGTTTCCAGGTTTTTTGTCAGGGAGAACCTTTAAGCAACTGGGTGGAAATGGCGGCTAATCTTCCCCGTCCCGATATTCACCAGGCTTTTCCCACTATTCCCGCCGCCGCTAATGCTCGGTTTAGAATTTTTATCCCGGTTAGCCATCAACAGCAAGAACAGTTACGGGATAATCTAATCACAGTAATTCCTCTCATCGCCGGTGAGCCCGGTTGTACTTTGTGTAATGTATTAGAGCCGAAATTACCTCTGCCAGATGCAGAAATGGTAGAGGCGATCGGCGGCGGATTTGCAGGCGTCGCCTTCCAATTTCTCGCTCAATTCATCCAAAGAGTCGGACTAGAACCTACCGACACCGTACTCGATATCGGTTGCGGCGTCGGACGCCTTGCCTACGCCCTCTCCTACTATCTCAAACCCCCCGGATTCTACCACGGATTTGACATCATGCCCCACCTCATCCAATGGGCAACCAACCACATCACCCCACACTTTCCCCACATCCAATTCCACCACGCCCACATCTACAACCAACTATATAACCCCACCGCCACCACCACCGCTCTTGATTATCAATTTCCCTATGCTGACGCCAGTTTTGACCTAGTTTGTCTCACCTCCGTCTTTACCCATATGCGCGGCGCCGAAATTCGCCATTATCTAAACGAAATTCACCGCATTTTAAAACCCGGTGGTCGCTGCCTTTGCACCAGCTTTTTACTCAATCCAGAAGCAGAAAGAGGGATTAGTAATGGGAGCAGTTCTCAAGCGCTAATTTATCCCTGGGAAGACGGCTTTACCGCCAATCCCGAAATGCCAGAACAAGCCGTGGGCTTTCCCGAAGATTTATTCTTAGATTGGATTACTACTCGGAAATTCAGCATCTTAGGGAAATATTACGGCACCTGGTCAGGACGGCGTGATTTTACCGTTGCCCATCAAGATATGCTGGTGATCGAGAAAAATTAATTTGTTTTGTCCTTTGTCCTTTGTCCTTTGTCCTTCGTTAGTAAAATTAAAAACCAATTATTAATCGTGGGACATTTCCAATTATTGATTGTCACCAAATCAATGCCAAATGACCAAGGACAAAAGAATCCCCACCCAAGGACAACTGACTAAGGACAAAGGACAAGTGACTATGATATTATATAATAATACTTGGTAAATCAGACCCTGATGAGTAAACTGCCGCGTCCGTTTTTGAAATGGGCGGGGGGTAAAAGCCGCCTGCTCCCGCAATACGTCCCTTATTTCCCGAAAAGTTTTACTGCTTACTATGAACCGTTTTTGGGTGGTGGGGCCGTGTTTTTTCATTTGCCGCCCCAGCGTGCGGTTTTGCGGGATGTTAACCCAGAGTTGATTAATGCTTATTGCTGTGTGCGGGATGATGTGGAAAAGCTGATTGAGCTGTTGCAACAGCATGCAGGCCATCATAATAAGGAATATTATTATGAGATGCGGGCTCGGCAATTTAGTAGTAACTTAGAAAGAGCGGCTCGGTTTATTTATTTAAATAAAACCTGCTATAATGGTTTATACCGAGAAAATTCTCGCGGTTATTTTAATGTGCCGATCGGACGGTATAAAAATCCCCAAATTTGCCCAGAGCAATTACTGCTTGCGGCTTCTGCGCATCTCCAAAATGCCCGCATAGAAGTAGGTAATTTTGATTTAGTTTTGTCAGAAGCCAATGCCGATGATTTGGTTTATTTCGACCCGCCTTATCATCCCATTAGTGCCACAAGTAATTTTACGGCTTACAGTCGCTACGCTTTTGGGGAAGCCGAGCAAATCTGGCTCCGAGATACTTTTGCCAAATTGGCACACCAGGGGGTTAAGGTGATGCTTTCTAATTCTGATTGTGAGTTTATTAGAGAATTATATAGGGATTTTTCTATGTTCCCTATAGCGGCTAATCGGGCGATTAATTCTAAGGCTGATCAGCGCGGCAAAATCTCGGAATTGTTGATAGTTTCTTATGCAGTGGATAATTTGTAGTTAGTTGATGTAGTCCTTTGTCCTTTGTCATTTGAAATGTTAATGTTACAAGTAACAAGGGACAAGGGACAAGGGACAAGGGAAAAACATTAATCGTTCATGTTAAAGCCCATGTCAGTTAATTTTTGCAGCAATTGGGCGGCGGCGGGGGATTGACGACGCTGGTAAAGGAAAATGGCTTGGCGAAAGGCATCTTTAGCATCGAAGATGTTACCGCCTTTGAGGAGGGCAACGCCGAGGTTTTGGTAGGCTTCGGGGTAGTCGGGTTGGAGTTCGATCGCCCGCCGATAGGCGGCAATGGCTTCGGGGATGCGGCCTTTTTCCCGCTGGGCTAACCCTAAGTTATAATGCGCAGTAGCGAGGTTGGGGTCAATTTGCAAAACGCTTTGGTAGGTAGTAATAGCTCCGGAGATATCCCCGGTTTGCAGAAGTAAATTGCCCAAATTAATCGCGGCTCCCAGCTTCAGGATGGGTAAAATATCAATGGCAATTGCTTCTTGATAATGATGTTTGGCTTTGGAGATTTTGCCGGAACGATTCCAGGCGATGCCCAAATGATAGTGCAGTTCGTAGCACACGGGTAATTCTGGCTTACCCAGAGATAGAGCAAACTCCATGAGCTGAATACCTCGGGATATTTCCCCTTGTTCCACGAGGAGAGCGCCAAGTTTGCTGGCGGTGTAGGAGTCTCCGGGATGCTGGGCGAGGTATTTTTCCATAATGCGCTGGGCGGTTTGGAGTTTGTCTCTCGAGGCGATCGCGCTGGGTTGATAGCCCGAGTGCCATATCGCCACTGGCGTCAAACACCCAACCTGCCAATGTGTTTCCCGCTGCACGATCGCCCCTACGCTGTCATCTACCATCGCGTGATATGGATGCTCAAAGCGGATATCTGGATGACGACGAAATAGGCGAGAAACCAAAGAATAGGGAGATTGCATCGCCCCCACTTCTTGGCGCACCAAGTTAATCAAAAGACAATTGGGGTCCTGGATAGCTTGTTTGAGCATGGGGATAATATCCGGGGATAGTACCTCATCCGCATCTAGGACCAATACCCAGTCACCGCTGACATAGGAGAGAGCCTGATTTCTCGCCGCGGCGAAGTCGTCACCCCAGGGAAAATAATGCACTGTGGCGCCGAAGGCCCGGGCAATTTCCGGGGTGCGATCGGTCGAACCAGTGTCTAGCACCACCATTTCATCCACTACATCCCTGACACTAGCGAGACAGTCGTGGAGGGATACTTCTTCATTTTTGGCGATCGTACAGAGGCTGAGCATAAAGATGATAATTGATAATTGATAAGTGATAATTGATAATTAATAATTGTCTCACTCCTGGCCTTGAGATTGTATCAGTTTTTGCCTTGATAACTCACAACTGACCAGAAATCTGGCATCAGGGGACTTAGCGGTAGAGGACTTCTACAGTCTTGACTCATAATTCAGCAGCAAATCTGTACCTCAATAATCTGAAATCGGCTTACCATAAAAATTAATAATTAATTATTGAAATTGTTATTTATTTATTAAGTTTTTTTGGCTGCCCACAATTCTGGTGGCATTGCTGCTTTTCCGTTGATATATCTTTAAAAATCATAACGAATTTTTGTAAAGATAATTTGCAAATAGTGAACAAGTCAAAATTAGGAATTTGAGTTACAATCAATGTGATGAAGTGAAAAGATGTTCACACTCCCGGTAAGTAGGGGTGTCAGCCCTAGTTTCCCCGCGTAAGGGTTGGGAGGCATATTGGTAAATTCGCCCCTACTGAAACCTAGATTGTTATTTTTCTTAGAAGGACTCAAGTTATGACTCCAGTCGTAGCAGACCGGCTGCAAAAACCGGGATTCAGTTTTACAGGTGCCCGGTTTGGGATACCGAGTCGGGGTGAGGGGAAAACCTTAGAAGTGGAAATCGACGAGGCGATCGCGGAAGCTCGCGCCATTACAGCAGAAAAAGGTGTCACCTCTCGGGAAAGTGCAGTGGCGTGGGATATTGTAGAGGAGTTGCTCTCGGCGGCAGCGCACAAACGGGAAAAAGAGCCGAAAAATGCTTTTGCGCGCTACTGTGAGGAACATCCGTCGGCGTCGGAAGCGCTGATGTACGATTTATAACCAGAGAAACTGAGTTTCTCACTGGGTCTCCTCGTAGCTCGGAGCATCTGGCTGGTCGGAAACCTTTGGTGGGAGAAACTCGGTGTTTGCCTACCCAATTCCAGGGCTAAGGAATTGGGTGGTTTTTTTGTTGCCCAAATGAAAAAAGGTGCTACAGAATTTGCGATCGGGCTCACAACCAAAACAGATGACGATCGCGCCCGAGTCAGTGAAAATACGGGATAATCATCCTAAAGCAACCACCAAACCACTATGAATCTGCTAGGGGATATCAGCCAAATCACGCTAGAAGAGATGTTCGCGAACATTTTCACCGTGCAGGCCATTACTCGTGCCGATCGCTACCGCATGAAACTAGCCATCCTGGATAATAAACTCACAGAAGAACATCTGCAGGCACTAGACCGTCTGCTCTACGCTGCCAAACGGGGCAGGTTAAAACTCATAGATTAGATGAACCACTTATATTGACACCGGGAGTATGCCATATTACCCCGGTTTTTCATTACTGTTTTTCGCCTCAACTGGTGGCACCGGGTCATATCCCCCAGGATGCAGGGGGTGACACCGCAACACCCGCGCCACCGCCATCCCTGTCCCCCGGACTGGACCAAAACGCTCGATCGCCTCAATAGCGTACTGGGAACAAGTGGGATGAAAGCGGCAAGTAGGCGGAAATAGGGGAGAAACAAACATCCGATAGCTGCGAATTGAACCTATAAGCAACTGTTTGATCATAGGAAAGCGGGCGCTGTGATATGATATGGGCCAAATTAGGAGAGGGGAAATGATGAATCCCTTTCAGGGATGGGAACTGCTAGGCTCGTTAACATCCATTCCCCCTTGGTGGCAAGGAGGTCTGGTGGTCGCCTGGTTAGGTTTGGTGTTGCTGGTGGCGCAGATGTTGCACCGAGTCGCACCTACGAGTCCAGAAATCGTCCGCAAAACAGTCCACATTGGCAGCGGTAACGTAATTTTGCTGGCTTGGTGGCTGAATTTTCCTGCTTTGGTAGGAGTGGCGGCGGCGATTTTGGCGGCGGCTATTGCCCTGCTGTCGTACTTCCTCCCCATTATGCCCAGTATTAATAGTGTGGGGCGGCAGAGTTGGGGGACTTTTTTCTACGCTGTGAGCATCGGCGTCCTCATTGCCTGGTTTTGGCCCTTGGAGCAACCGGTTTATGCCGCTTTGGGGATTTTAGTTATGGCTTGGGGAGATGGGTTAGCTGGGGCGATCGGACAGCGGTTTGGCCAGCACAAATACCAATTTTTCGGGCAAAAAAAGAGCTGGGAAGGTTCCCTGACAATGGCCGCCGTTAGCTTTGTCGTGGCATTGCTGGTGTTAACCGGGGTGGAAGGGAGCCTCTGGCAGACCGGACTGGTAGCAGGGGCGATCGCCCTCGTCGCCACCGCTTTAGAAACCTTATCCTTTCTAGGGATTGATAACCTCACCGTTCCCCTAGGCAGTGCCGCAGTGGCCTTTTTCTTAACTCAAATTTTATAATTGAGGGCGAAGCATTCCAGCAGATTCGTGATTTGGATTAAAAAGGGATTTAGGCCAGAATGCTAGGCCAGAATGCTTCCCCCTACAAGCATATTCGTCACCCAAGACAAAATACCCCCTACCCGACATGGTGAGGAGGTATTTTAGTATTTAGACTCATGGTTAGCCATCGAGTTTGTTGTTGGCGGCTTAATCTGCCCACCGTTGCTGTTTATAGGGTTCGCCTTCAAACGGCTGGAGGCCGATATTCGGATAGGCATCGTCACTAGGGGAAAAGATGCGAGCTGCAGCTTCGGAAAGGTACCGCATCATGTCAGAAAGCAGTTTGGAGATGTTCATATATTTTTCCCCGCACCAAATAAGTGCTTAGCTAAACTGAGGTAAAAGCCGATTCGCTTTCATACTTTTATAGTAAACTACCTGGGGAGCTTTGGCGCAGATTCGCAATATTTTGTATCTTAAGTTATAATTTCGCAATATTTATTTTAATTGATGCGAACTTTATTGCAGCTAGTATAAACAAATATGCAATTCTCTGTCTAAATGTTAAGATAAATCATCAAACGTTAAGTTATTCCCAGATTTGGGCACTTTAGCATAGGGGTCATCCCCCCATCTCCCCGTCTCCCTGGTAGTAGGCACAAAATGATACCATAAGCCTGGAAATTCCCAGCCCTCCACAGTTCCACCTCACCCAGAACCATGAGAAACACCGAAAACTCTGTAAACCCGCCCCTAACCGTTGACCCGGAAGAGTACGGGTTGCTCACAGACCTATACCAATTAACAATGGTGGCTTGCTACGTGGGGGAGGGATTAGATGAAAGACAAGCCAGCTTTGAGCTATTTACCCGCCGGTTGCCAGCCGGTTGGGGATATGCAGTGGCAATGGGGCTATCCCAGGCGGTGGAATACCTAGAACAACTGCAATTTACCCCAGAACAAATCGCCGCGCTCCAAGCCACAGGGATTTTCGCCAACGCCCCAGAGCGATTTTGGTCCCTGCTGAAGTCCGCCAAATTCACCGGGGACCTCTGGGCAGTACCCGAAGGGACGGCAGTATTTCCCAACGAACCCATCCTCAGAATAGAAGCCCCCCTGTGGCAAGCGCAGTTAGTAGAAACATACCTGCTTTGCACGATTAACTACCAAACTGCCATTGCTACCCGCGCCGCCAGGATGCGAGACGCCGCCGGACCAAACGCCCTCCTCCTAGAATTCGGCACTAGACGCGCTTTTGGTCCGGGAGCCGCCATCTGGGCGGCCAGAGCTGCCCTCGCTGCTGGTTTAGATGCCACCTCCAACGTCCTCGCGGCCCTGAAATTGGGCCGCAAACCCACTGGGACGATGGCCCACGCCCTAGTTATGGCTCTCACCGCCACGGAAGGGAGCGAAATGCAGGCATTTACCACATTTCACCATTACTTTCCCGGGGCGCCCCTGCTCATCGATACCTACGACACCCTCAACGCTGCCAGAAAATTGGCAGAACGGGTAAAAGTCGGCGAAGTAGAACTCGCCGGAGTGCGGCTCGACTCGGGAGATTTACTCACCCTCTCTCAAGAAGTGCGGGCGCTATTGCCAGAAGTCCCCATTTTTGCCAGCGGTGATTTAGATGAGTGGGAAATCTCCAGATTAAAAGCCGCCGGAGCCTGCATTGATGGCTATGGCTTGGGCACTCGCCTGGTGACAGGGGCGCCGGTGAATGGCGTTTATAAACTGGTAGAGATTGACGGCGTACCGGTGATGAAACAATCTAGCGGTAAACCTTCTTATCCTGGAAGGAAACAGGTGTTTCGCCGCACTAATGACGGTGTGGTGGTGGGCGATCGGTTGGCACTGGCGACAGAAACACCAATGGAGGAAGAAAAACCCCTGCTGGAGCTGGTGGTCAAGGCGGGAGAGCGGGTAGTCTCTGCGGATACCTTGGAGGAAATTGCTGCTCGTACCAGCGCTGCTGTGGCGGCTTTGCCTCCAGAAACGCGCCGCTTGGATCAGCCTATATCTATAGATGTGGTGGTATCGCCTCAGTTGCAAGCCCTCACGGAGCAAACTCAGAAGCAATGACAAATGAAAATCGCTCTATTTGGCACTAGCGCCGACCCCCCCACCACGGGGCACCAAGCGATCCTCTCCTGGTTGTGTGGGGAGTTTGACTGGGTGGCGGTGTGGGCGGCGGATAATCCGATGAAGTCGGAACAGCAAACGCCCCTGAACCATCGATCGGCTATGCTGCGGTTGGTGGTGGCCGAAATCCAGCAAACCGATGCTAATATCGGCTTTTACTCGGAACTGAGCAGCCCTTATACGATCGACACTCTGGAGCGGGCACGGCAATTATGGCCTGATGCTTTGTTTACTTTGGTCATCGGTGCTGATTTGGTGGGGCAAATACATCGGTGGTATCGGGCGGCGGAGTTGCTGGCGCAAGTGCCGCTCCTAGTGGTGCCTCGATCGGGTTACGCTATTAATGCCACAGACCGGGAGCGCTTACAGCAGATGGGTGCCCGGGTCAGATTGGCCACATTTGTCCCTCCGGCGATTTCCTCTACCGCCTACCGTCAGGGGGAGGACCGGAACGGAGACATCATCCCCCCGGTAGTGAAAGAATACATTCGGCGCCACAATTTGTTTTAGAAACTTTGTCCTTGGTCATTTGTCATTTGTCCTTTGTCATTTGACCTGTTACCCAACGACAATTCGCTCAGGGGACAAGGGACAAGTGACATGTTACCTGTTACCAGTGACAAATGACCAGTGACAAATGACAAATTATGAAAATCGCAGTTGCACAACTTAATCTCACCATTGGCGACCTGACGGGAAATGCTAGCAAAATCCTGGAAGCTGCCCAAAAAGCCGTCGGGGAAGGGGCAAATCTGCTGTTGACTCCTGAGCTATCATTATGTGGGTATCCGCCGCGAGATTTGCTTCTAAATCCCAGTTTTATCAAGGCGATGGCGGCTCAATTGCAGGAATTAGCGGCGGCATTACCTCCTGAAATTGCGGTTTTGGTGGGGAATGCGCCGCTGAATCCTACGGCGGCAAATAATGGGGGGAAATCTCTATTTAATAGTATTGCCCTTTTGGAAAATGGGAAAGTTCAGCAGTTTTTCCATAAGCGCTTACTCCCGACTTATGATGTGTTTGATGAACACCGCTATTTTGAACCGGCAACGGTGAGTAATTATTTTATTAGCGGCGCAAGAGACCCCGGCTCATCGGGGGGTTGGGGGGATTCCCAGGGCTCACGCGCCACTGGGCAGTTAAAAATTGGGGTGACAATTTGTGAGGATTTGTGGAATGATGAAGACTTTTGGGGGCAGCGGATTTATGCGAGTAATCCCATTGCTGATTTGGCGGCGGCCCAGGTGGATTTGATTATTAATTTGTCGGCTTCCCCTTATACGCTGGGTAAGCAAAAGTTGCGGGAGGCGATGCTGGCTCATGCGGCGAAGCGCTATCAAATACCCGTGATTTATGCTAATCAAGTGGGGGGTAATGATGATTTGATTTTTGATGGCTGTAGTTCGGCGTTTAATCGGGCGGGGGAGTTGGTGAGCCGCGCTGGCTATTTTGCCACGGATTTGATGATGGTGGAATTTGACGAAAACCAGAGAGATTTGGTGGGGGGAAGTAGGTTGGCGGCGGCACCAGAAAGCGCTGATGAGGAGATGTTTAGAGCTTTGGTGTTGGGGGTGGGAGATTATGCGCGCAAGTGTGGGTTTAAGTCGGCGGTGATGGGTTTGAGCGGGGGGATAGATTCGTCGTTGGTGGCGGCGGTGGCGGCGGCGGCTTTTGGGCCAGAGAATGTTTTGGGAGTTTTGATGCCTTCGCCTTATAGTTCTGACCATTCGGTAACTGATGCTTATGTCTTGGCGGCGAATTTGGGAATCAAAACGCAGATTTTACCGATCGGGGAGTTGATGGCGGGGTACGATCGCGCTTTGCAGTCGGTGTTTGCTGGTTTGGAGCCAGATGTGACTGAGGAAAACTTGCAATCGCGCATCCGGGGTAATTTGCTGATGGCTTTGGCGAATAAATTCGGCCATTTGCTATTGAGTACGGGGAATAAGTCGGAAATGGCGGTGGGGTACTGCACTCTGTACGGGGATATGAATGGTGGTTTGGCGGCGATCGCCGATGTCCCCAAAACTCGCGTTTACTCGATTTGTGCTTGGCTCAACGCCCACGGTGCAGAGATTTTTGGCCAAAATCAAACTATCATCCCCCCCAATGTCCTGTCTAAGGCCCCCAGTGCGGAACTGAAACCAGGGCAAGTGGACCAGGACTCTTTGCCTCCATACGATATCCTGGATGATATCCTGCACCGGTTGATTGAAAAACACCAATCCAGAGCCGAAATTGAAGCTGCTGGCTATGAACCCGCCACGGTGGCGCGGGTGATTAAACTGGTGAAGGTGGCTGAGTTCAAGCGCCGCCAAGCGCCTCCGGGTCTGAAAGTGACCGATCGAGCCTTTGGGACCGGTTGGCGGATGCCGATCGCTTCCCTGAGCTGACGGTTTGCCCGTCGGGGCAATTTATAGTCATTTGTCATGTCTCATTTGTCATTTGTCATTTGTCATTTGTCATTTGACTGTAGGGGCGAATGGCTGTTCGGCCCTCACAAGGGACTACCGGACAAGCTACCTTGGGACAAATGATAAATGACAAAACCAAGCGTGTTATATTGTTTAAAAGTTAGGCACGATTTACAGCATATGTCGTTTGTCATTTGTCATTGGTCATTTGACAAGTGACTGTAGGGGCAGGGCATGATTAATCTCTCGGTGACAGCCTTCGTCTTGATGACGCCGTGCCCCTACCACATGACCAATGACTGTGGGGGCACGGACAAGCTCGGCGCAGATTAATTTCTCGGTGACAGCCTTCGTCTTGATGACGCCGTGCCCCTACCACATGACCTTCGGACAAAGGACAAGTAACAATTAACCATGCAAGTCCCTCCCCAGCGTAACTATACCATGATCGCAATTCCCGGATACCAGATTTTGTCCCTCATCTATGAAAGTTCAAATTCAGCAGTGTATCGAGGGCGGCGTAACCAGGATAATCTACCGGTTATCATTAAAATCCTCAAACAAGAATATCCCACAGAAGCAGATATCGCTAGATATCAACAAGAATATGAGATTGCCAGCTCTCTTGATAGCGAATGTTCGGTGAAAGCCTATGAAATTCTCCCACTTAAAAATACGCTGGTTATGGTATTAGAGGATTTTGGCGGAGAATCACTGCGAATTTTGATGGATTCCCAAAAATTCACCTTGTTGGGATTTCTCGGCCTTGCCATCAAAATTGCTGAGAGTTTGGGTGAACTGCACGCCCGCAATATTATTCACAAAGATATTAACCCGTCGAATATTGTCTATAATCCGGTGACGGGTGAGCTAAAAATTATTGATTTCAGTATTGCTATGGTCTTAGGGCGGACTCACGCCAGCGAATCCGGCGCGGCTAAACTCAGCGCCCACCTAGAAGGGACTTTTGCCTATATGTCCCCGGAGCAAACTGGGAGGATGAACCGCCAGCTAGACTATCGCACTGATTTTTATTCCTTGGGCGCTACTTTCTATGAATTGCTGTTAGGCGAGCTACCTTTTACCAGTGGTGATGCGATGGAGTTGGTCCATGCTCACATCGCCAAACAGCCGGTGCCTCCCCATGAGCGGCTGGCGGAAATCCCGAAAGCGATGTCTGATATTGTGATGAAGCTGATGGCGAAGAACCCGGAAGAACGCTACCAAAGTGCTTGGGGACTGAAAGCTGATTTGGCCACTTGTCTGGAGCAATTGCAAGGTGGGGGAATTATATCTGAATTTTCCCTGGGCAGGCAAGATATTTCAGAAAAGTTTCAAATTCCCCAAAAACTGTACGGGCGACAAGCGGAAATTGACAACCTCCTGGCGGCATTCGATCGGGTGAAGCAGGGGGCAACCGAGATGATCCTCGTGGCGGGGTATTCGGGGATTGGTAAGTCAGCTTTGGTGGCAGCAATTACATCACCGATCGTCCGGGAAGGGGGGTATTTCATCACCGGGAAATTCGATCAGTTTCAGCGCAGTATTCCCTACTCAGCGGTGGTGAGTGCGTTTTCAGAATTGGTACGTCTGCTGTTGTCTCAAAGTGAAGCTCAGTTAAAACAGTGGCGGGAAAAAATTCTGGCGGCTCTCGGTCCTAATGGCCAAATTATTATTGATGTGATTCCCGAGGTGGAACTGATTATCGGGCCGCAACCCCCAGTCCCGGAATTGAAACCAGCGGAGGCGCAAAACCGGTTTAATTTTGTGTTTCAAAATTTTATCGAAGTGTTTTGTACCCCAGAGCATCCGCTGGTGATATTTTTGGACGATTTGCAGTGGGCAGACTCCGGCTCTTTGAAGCTGCTGAAGCTGATGATGGCGGACGAGCAAATGCAATATCTGTTCCTCATTGGTGCTTATCGGGATAATGAGGTGAGCCCCACTCACCCGCTGATGATGACGGTGGAGGCTTTGCGGCAACAAAATGCGGTGGTGAGTCAGGAAACGCTCACACCTTTGAATGTGGCGCAAGTGGCGGAGTTGATTGCCGATACTTTGCATCGCGAGGCGGAGTCTGTGACTCCTTTGGCGGATTTGGTGGTGCGCAAAACTGAGGGTAATCCTTTTTTTGTGAATCAGTTTTTGAAAACTCTGTATCAGGAGAACTTAATCACGTTTGCACCGCCGCAAACGAACAAGATTGGCGGTTGGCAGTGGGATATTGCCCAAATTGAAGCGGTGGGGATTACGGAAAATGTGGTGGAGTTGATGATTGGCAAGCTGAAGAAACTGCCCGAGGCGACTCAGGAGGTTTTGCGCTTGGGAGCTTGTCTGGGGAGTCAGTTTGATTTAAATACTCTGTGCCTGATTTATGAAATGGAGGCAACCACGACGTTTCAAGGGTTGTTGCCTGCGATTAAAGAGGGTTTGCTGCTGCCTATTTCTGATATGTCCATGCCAGAGGAGGAGCTGATTAATTTTCCGCTGCTGATTCTCAGTTATAAGTTTTTGCACGATCGGGTACAGCAGGCGGCTTATTCCCTGATTGATGACGACCACAAACAGGCGGTTCACTTGCGCATCGGGCGGATGCTGCTGGCGAGTACACCGGAGGAATACCGCTCCGATCGGGTGTTTGAGCTGGTGGATCACATGAACGTAGGGCGGTACTTGATTACCGAGGAGGCAGAAAAATTAGAGCTGGCGGCTCTGAATTTGGAAGCGGGGAAAAAAGCTCAAGATGCCACGGCTTATGTGGCGGCGAAGACATATCTCACGGCGGGGATAGAGGGACTGCCGAAAAATTCCTGGGAACACTACTATAATTTGGCTTTTAATTTGCACAAAGAAAGGGCGGTAGTAGAGTATTTAAATGGGAATTTTGAGGCATCTCTAGAGTTTATTCATCTGACTTTGGAGCGGGCAAAAACCATAGACGAGTCTGCCGAAATTTACAACCTTCTCATCGTGCAGTACGGTTTGCGGGCAAAATACGATGAGGCAATCCGGGTAGGGAGAACGGCTCTGGCTCTGTTGGGGGTGGATTTGCCAGAAGAGAATTTGCAGGAGGCGATCGGTGCAGAATTCGCCGCTGCGAAAGAAAAGTGGCAAGACCAGGATATCGCCGCCTTGGTTGACGCCCCCCCCATGACCAACAGTGAGAAAAAACTGGCTCTCAAACTGCTGACCAACTTGGGGTTATCCGCTTACCTCACCAGTCCTCAGCTCTGGATGGTAATTTTTCTCAAAGGCGTCAACATCTCTCTGGAATATGGCAGCACCGCAGATTCTTGTATTTGCTACACTAACTATGGCATTCTCCTCACTTCGGTGTTGGGCGATTATCAATCTGCCTATCAGTTTGGTCAACTGGCAATCAAACTGATTGATAAGTGGAACGCCAAGGATTTAAAATGCCGCGCCTACATCGGCTTAGCGAATGGAGTTAATTACTGGTTCCAGCATATCAAAGATTCCAATACTCTCAATCACGATGGTTATCAGGCGGCTTTGGAATGCGGCGACTTAGAATATGCCGGTTATGCCTTGCATAATACGGCGCTGAATGGGTTTTTTGAGGGCAAAAATCTGGGCAAACTTATCGAAGAAGTGCCTAGATACCTGCAATTTTGCCAAAAAACCAAAAATCAGTTCTCTAGTGAGATGCTCTTGGGGTTAGAACTGGGCATTAGCGAGCTGACACGGGTGGGTACAGAGTCAGCCACCGATGGGGAGCCCATCCCAGATAAAGATGCAGATTATCAGGCCAATTGTCAGGCAAATCAAAACTTTTACGGCTTGTGCGTCTATCTGATTAGAAGTTTGCAGATTCGCTATTTATGCGGTGATTTTGCGGGGGCGCTACAGCGGGCGCAGGCGGCGGAAAAGCTGCTAGTTTTCATTACGGGGACTTTGCCCGTGGCTGATTATACTTTCTACCACGCTCTGACTCTGGCGGCTCTATATGAAAGTGCGCCGCCAGAAACTTCGGAGGAATACAGTGGGTTGGCGTCCCGGAGCGACTACTGGGAACAATTAACTGCCTATCGGGGGCAGTTGCAAATTTGGGCAAACAACTCTCCGGCGAATTTTGGCCACAAGCTCTTCTTAGTGGAAGCGGAAATGGCGCGGTTACAGGGGCAGGATTTGCAGGCGATCGACTTGTACGATCGAGCGATAGAATCGGCGGTTGAATATGAATTCGTCCACCAAGAAGCTCTGGGTAACGAACTGGCGGCTAAGTTCTGGATCAATAAAGGTAAGTCCAAAATCGCTAAAACCTACCTGAGTGAAGCGATGTGGTGTTATCAGCGATGGGGTGCTTTGCACAAAGTGGAGCAACTGCAAATACGTTATCCTCAACTGCTGGCGAAAACATCCTCTCGGAGTCTCGCTGGTGCTACTCTCAATGCCACCTATACATCTACCGGGAGCGCTAGTGCGGAGCTGGATTTAGTTTCGGTGATGAAGGCAACCCGGGTGATTTCTGGGGAAATTGTCCTGGAGAAATTGCTCTCTAAGCTGATGAAAATTCTGATTGAAAATGCCGGGGCACAAAAAGGCTGCCTAATTTTATCAGAACAAGGTCAGCTTAAAATCGCTGTGGCCGCATCGGCGGACAGTAAAGATGGTGTGGTACAGCCGGGAACTCTGGTGGAGGCGGTGGCAGATTTGCCCCAGACGGTGATTAATTATGTGGAGCGATCGGGCAAAGACTTGGTGTTGGGAAATGCCGCTGGTGAGGGGCGCTTTACCGCTGACCCCTACATCGCCGCTCGCAATTTGAAATCTTTATTGTGTACGCCGATCGTCAATGGCGGCAAGCTCATCGGTATTCTCTACCTGGAGAACAATTTAACCACCCGCACTTTTACGTCCGATCGGCTGGAAGTCCTGCGCATTTTATCATCCCAAGCTGCGATTTCTCTGGAGAATGCCATCCTCTACGCATCTTTGGAGCAAAAAGTCACCGAAAGAACCCGGGAATTAAACGAAAAAAATACCCGCCTGGAACAAACCCTACAGGAATTGCAACGCACCCAAGCCCAGCTTATTCAAACCGAAAAAATGTCCGGTCTGGGACAGATGGTGGCGGGCGTCGCTCACGAAATCAACAACCCCGTCAGTTTCATTTACGGCAACATCGCTCCTGCTACGCAATACGTGCGCGAATTACTCAACCTCATCGACCTCTATCAAGAACATTATCCCAAACCGGTAGAGGAGATTCAAGAAATGCTCGAGGATATGGAGCTAGAATTTATGGTGGAAGATTTGCAAAAACTCCTCCATTCTATGCACTCCGGGGCGGAGCGCATCCGTAACATCGTTCTCAGCTTGCGCAACTTCTCCCGTCTGGATGAAGCGGAGATGAAGCCGGTTGACCTTCACGAAGGTATCGAAAGCACTCTGATGCTGTTGCAGCCCCGCTTACGCGCCGAGAGCGATCGTGCCGAAATTGAGGTAGTGAAGGACTACGCGAAACTGCCTAAAGTTACTTGCTACGCTTCCCAAATTAACCAGGTATTGATGAATATCCTCGGTAATGCTTGCGATGCCTTGGAAACTATGAGAACTGGTAAATCTACGTCCGAAAACCAACCGGCAATTACCATTAGAACAGCGGTAGAGAATAAATCGGTGAAAATCATCATTACTGACAATGGACCGGGGATGCCTGAGTCCGTGTGTAACAAGATATTCGACCCATTTTTTACCACCAAACCTGTGGGTTCTGGCACGGGTTTAGGGCTATCTGTGGCTTACCAAATTGTGGTGGACAAACACGGCGGACACTTGAGCTGCAGTTCCACTCCGGGGTCAGGTGCCCAGTTTACGATTGAAATTCCGGTTTAGTCCTTGGTCATTTGTCACTTGTCCTTGGTAACATGTCCTTGGTAACATGTCCTTGGTAACATGTCCTTGGTAACATGTCCTTGGTAACATGTCAAAGGACAAAGGACAAAGGACAAAGGACTAAAAACCAAGAGAATTATTTTTGTTTCAGTACCACCAAGGTGATATCATCAAATACTTTTTGCTCGCCAATATGTTGCCGCAGGTCTTCGATCGCGGCTTGGCGAATTGCCTGGGCTGATTGATGCCAGGAGTTTTTCACCACTTGGCACAGGCGGTTTCTCCCATATTGCTCCCCCGCCATGTTGCTAGCTTCTGTAATCCCATCGGTATAAAGCACTACGCCATCGCCGGGATTTAACTTGACTTGCGTCTGGGAAATAAACTGGGAAATTTCTAGTTCTAGCCCGATGGGAAACCCTAAATCAATGGTATCAATCAGCTCAATCTCGCCGTCGCCGCGTACTACCAAGACCTCTTCATGCTGTCCGGCGATCGCCACGGTGCCATCGCAGTAATCTAGCAACGCTAGCGTCATATGTTTAGCAGAATTCATCCGCGCCAAATTCTTATACAAGGTGCGATTGAGAATATCGAGAAATTTTACCTGGTCAGTTTCTTGGCTTTCCAGCAGCGTCCGCACCGCTGTTTGTGCCATAATCATCAACAGTCCCGCTTCTAATCCATGCCCGGTGACATCGCCGATCGCAATTTTTATTTGACCAGACTGTTGTAGAATGTCGTAATAATCGCCGCCTACTTCGTCCGCCGGTTCCATAAATCCTGCGATTTCTAGGGGCTGAATTTCGCTGAGTTCCTCGGCTTTGGGCAAAATCATTTGTTGCAGTTGGCGAGTGACATCTAACTCCGCCGCCATGCGGATGTTTTCCGCTTTCAGGCGCTGGTTAAGCAGATTAATTTCTTCATAAGCGGCGGCTAGTTCTGTGGTGCGTGCTGCCACTTTTTGCTCCAAAGTCCGGTTATAATCTTCTAGCTGAGAATACAGCTTAGCATTTTCTATGGAGATGGCCGCTTGCGCCGATAGTAACTGCAAGATTTCCAACCGCTCTGGGGTAAAAGCGCCGGTGGTGAGGTTATTTTCCAAGTAAACTAAGCTAATGAGTTTCCCTTGATTCACCAGGGGACTGCATAAAACTGATTTGGGTTGCACAGCTTGGATATAAGCATCATTGGTAAATTCCTCCTGGCGAGCGGCATCATTTAACACGACACTTTCCTGGGTACGGGCGACATAATTAATAATCGCTTCCGGGAGTAACTGGCTATTTTCCACGGGCAATGAATGTAAAACTGTGGGTGCTGCTGCATCCAAGTCTGATGCAGCTTCAATCAACAGCTTGCCCTCGCTCGGCAAAATCAGATAGCCTTTTTGGGCGCCCGCATTTTCTATGAGAATCTGCATTAAGCTGGATAGTAACCGCTCCAGGACGATTTCCCCAGATATCGATCGGGCAGCTTTCATCACGGTGGCGATATCCAGGGTAGCGGTAGAACCCGTAGTGGTGGCGGCAGTTGTGGTAATTTGATGAGAAATAATGCGCGATTGACTAGCGGTTAATAGCTCGCTATATCTGGTTTCTAAATCTGTCACTTTCAACCCTGACCCCCAGATTTGGTAGCAGTAACGCGCTTCCTGCATATAAGCTCTCGCAATCAGTTGTTTTCCCTGTGATAGATAGAACTTGGCGGCGAGTTCATACGCCAAGGCAGCTTCTTGGATATAGCCATTTTCTTTGGCTCCGTTAATGGCGGCTTCGTATAGTTCGGTGGCGGTGGCGTTCTCGCCCAAAACCCGGTGTTTTTCCGCTGCTACTAACTGCCATTTATGCAAATAGTTCATGGGGGCGTGTTTTGCCCAAAATTCTAGCTGAATTTGATTCTCTGCGATGCGCTGCTGTGCTGCTTCTAACTCTTGTGGATGTTGCGCAACATTGGCAAGGCTGATGAGGGAATCATAGAAATATAACCCGGCTTCGCAAACGTATCCGACTCCTCCAGGGAGATAGTTTCTGGCAGCGGCAATATCAGCGGCGGCGAGGGCAATTTCACCGCTGAAAAATCTCAATTGGGCTCTGGAGATATAAAATAGTAATGGTAACAAAAAGTCTTTCGCCGCTACAGCCTGCGCCACCAGTTTTTCTTCATGGGCGGGCTCAGTTAAGGAAATTTCTATCTGCTGGGGATTTCCCAGCAGGACTGTGGTGGTTTCCCAATATACTGAGCAATAGTTGGCTGTGGTTAGTTGATTGAGGTCGAGCAGTTGCTGACGATAGGCTCTGATTTGGCTTTCTAGTTCCGCCAAGGGTTCGCCACACCAGTATAAGTTTAAACAGAATCCGTGGCCGGTGTGGCCAGCAAATTCTAAATTGCCGGTGGCTAATGCGGCTTGATAGCCTGCTTGCAGTATCGCTAAGGTCTCGCGTAAATGACATTGGCGATGGTGCAAATGGACGCCGATCGCGGCGAAAGTTGCGGCTCTAATCGTTTGGGCGTCGGGTTCTGATGCCAAACGATAGGCTAATTGCCGAAACTGAGTGGCGGCGGTGACATCTTGCAGGGAATTGGACAGAAAAACGCCATAACCAGCATAGCTAAAAGGTGAGTTAGGGCTGTTGCCATACTGTAGGGATAGTTTTACTTGTAAGGCGAGCAGGATGGGAAATAGGGGCGAACTCGCCATATAACAAGCGGAGATGATACCGGATGCCATTTGTATGATATCGAGCTTTTCCGGATCCACCATGACGGGGAGATGAAATAGCTCTTCCACAGGGCGATCGCCGATTAAGGCGTTAATTTCCTGGACTACTGCCTGAATATCTTCAGCCGTGGGGTTGGCGGGAAAATCTAGGCCAAATTCTTGCAGGCAAGATACGCCGATGGCGATGGCTTCTAGGAGTTGATTTTGGGCAATTAATGCTTGAACTTTCACCAGGTAAACCCGCACTTTATTTTGGGTGGTTCTGGCGTGATAAATCACGGCATCAACCCACTGATTCATTAGGTCAAATTTCCCGGACAATGCCGCTAGTTCGGCGGCGAGTTCGTGCAAGCTCAATGTGGTATGATACTGGCGTTGCCAAGATGCGGCTCCCAGCAAAGTGATGCCGATTTCGGCATATTCAAGAGCGGCTTGATAGGCAGTGGCGGCTCTGGCTTTGCGGGCGGCGGTGAGGTTAAGTTGGGCGATGGTATCCTTCTCGATTTGGTCGGTAATTAGCTCGATACCATAATTTAATTGATGGACAACGGCAAACAGTCGATCGTCTTGGTGATCTGGTGATAGTTGTCCCAGTAGCAGTTGGCCGATTTGATAGTGGGTGGTTGTTTTTTCGCCGTCGGGAATCAGGGAATAGGCGGCTTGCTGAATGCGATCGTGTAAGAATTTGTATTTTGGGAGAGTTGGGGCATTAGCGGCTGCACTGGGAAAGTATTCTTTAGAGACGATCGCCAATTCCACATCCCCCATATTACCCAAAGGCATCACCAAAGTTTCCGCCACCGCTGCCTGTAATGTCATCACCGTTTCTGGGAGAGATATTTGTCCCACCACACCCAGTGTTTCCAGGTCAAAATGATTGCCGATACAAGCAGCCAATTTTAACAAATTTTGGGTAGCATAGGGTAACTTTTGAATTTTGCCCGCCATTAGCTCTACCACGTTATCGGTAAAGCCTCGCCGCTGAATTTCCTCTAAATCCCATTGCCAACCTCTGGAGATAGTTTCTGACACCCTACTCTCCCGACCTGGGAGAGGGGGACGTGAGGGATGGGCGATTGATTTTTCGCCTCTAGCTGCATCCAGGAGGGAAGCAGATAAATTATCTGCCTCTTCCTGCCCCCCAAGAAAAATCAACTTTTCCGCATAAAGCGACTTCAGAAACTCATTCATAAAAAAAGGATTGCCCCCAGTTTTGACCAGGATTAACTCGGCTAGGGGTTTTACCCTGTCAGCAGAACTATTTAAAGTCTCGCTCAGGATTTCTATAATCGATGGCAATTCTAAAGCAGACAACAGCAAGCCATTGATAATCGCGCCATTTTTCGCCATTTCATCTAAAGTCAGCAGCAGCGGATGGGTGGCAGAAACTTCGTTATCGCGATAAGCTCCGATGAAAAATAGGCAGCGACTACCACCACTCATCAAAAGCTGCATCAATTTTAATGATGCCCCATCCGCCCACTGCAAATCGTCGAGAAAGATGGCGAGCGGGTGTTGGGGAGTCGCCAAGACTTTGAGAAAATTTTGGAATACTAAGTTAAAGCGATTTTGCGCCTCCACCACCCCAATTTTCGCTACGGGCGGTTGCGGGCCGACAATCAACTCGATTTCGGGAATTACTTCGGCAATTACTTGGCCATTATTTCCCAATGCTGCCAATAATTCTTGCCGCCATTGTTGCAATTTTATGTCACTTTCCGTTAAAATTTGTTTGACTAGACCCTGAAAAGCGCTAACTACAGCACTATAAGGAATATTGCGCTGATACTGGTCAAATTTACCGGCAATGAAATAACCACGTTTTTCTGTAATCGGCTTGTAGAGTTCTTGCACTAATACCGACTTGCCAATCCCGGAATAACCCCCAATCAGCATCATTTCGCTATTTTGTAAAACCCGGTCAAAAGCCGTCAGCAAAGCGGCAATCTCTCTTTCTCTTCCATAGAGCTTTTGTGGCAATTGAAATGTTTCAGAAATATCCGCACTTGCCAAAGGAAAATCGCTGATTTGTCCGGTGGTATGTAGTTGGTGCAGGCATTTTTCTAAATCTGCCTTGATGCCAAAAGCACTTTGATAGCGGTCTTCGGCATTTTTCGCCATCAGCTTCAGCACAATCTTCCCAATCACCGGGGGAATTGCGGGATTTACTTCCCCTGGGGGTAATGGCTGTTTGGCAATATGACAATGGACTAATTCTAAGGGGTCGGTTGTGGTGAATGGTAGTTCTTTGGTGAGCAGTTCATAAAAACTCACCCCTAGGGAGTAAAAGTCACTGCGGTAATCTAAACTCCGGTTCATCCGCCCAGTTTGTTCCGGGGACATATAGGGGAGCGTCCCTTCGAGAATGCTGGGATTATTGATGGTGGGGTGGGTCCGCGTTAGCTTCGTGGCAATGCCAAAGTCAATAATTTTTAGTTCTCTAGTGGCTGGGTTGAAAACAATATTAGATAGATTGATGTCTTTGTGGATGATATTTTCGGCGTGAATTTGGGCTAATGCTTCTGTGGTGGCGATCGCAATTGGTAAAAATTTTTCAATCGTGATTGATTCCTGCTGCATCCAGCTTTTTAATGATTCGCCACCAAAGTCCTCTAGTAACATTACTAGGGTGTTTTGATACTTTTGCAAACCATAACTTTTGACTACAGATTTCAGGTGCAGCGATTTCGTGATCTCATATTCCCGGCGATAGCGTGCGAGTTCTTGGGGACTGGGATAATCTTGGTGGAGAATTTTTATAATAACAGGTTGGTTATCTTGTTGACGAATCCCTCGATAAACGCGGGAGTTAGCACTTTCATAGATTTGGG
Source organism: Oscillatoriaceae cyanobacterium M33_DOE_052 (assembly GCA_015296065.1). GTDB lineage: Bacteria > Cyanobacteriota > Cyanobacteriia > Cyanobacteriales > Laspinemataceae > Koinonema. The sequence goes on from DVDU01000132.1 coordinate 53,006, forward strand.
ATTGAATGATGATGCCAGGAATGGATACCATGAGATTGGTTATCGGAGAAAAAGTTTATTATAGCACCAGACATCAGGTGTTAGGACATCCAGCGTCGTCTTTGGTGAGGTGCAGTAATCGCCTGCGCGGTATTAGAGGTAAATAATATGATACTACTTTTTCTGAAAAAACTCTATAATTCACCTAATTTGCTCCAATAATTCACAATTTACGGGCGATCGCTAATTTGATTTACGTTTAAATATGCAAATAATCCAAATTAATGGCTGTACCATTAGGCGTGCCAGTGGTTTTGCTCCTACAATTTATCTGTTTCATCACTTAATCAAAATATGATAATTAATTTTTACGTAAATTGCAGATTGTTAATTGTTGATTTTGGATTTTTGGTCTGGTAAATATTTCCCTACGGGTAAATTCTCCTTGACACTGTTGGCGGTTTCCTGGGGTTGAAAATACCAATGGGTTGGCGAGGTAGATGGGGTGCTGGTACTCACCAAGAAGTGTAGGGATATGGTAAAGCCAGCCGCTAGTAATAGTTTTTCCACCACGTTTCTACCTCCGAATCTGATTGTCTTTCACTCCTCGATAACGATGGTGGCGGATGGGCGGGGATGTGGGTGCGATCGCGATCGCACTGCCGAAGCGATCGGACGCAGGAGCCCAGTTCTATTACCCCTGACACCGGTTAAAATAAATCGGCGCCACCGAATCCCCCGGATGCACCGCCAGACAATCAGCACCGAAAGCCGCCGCCTCAGCCAGTTGCCCTTGATGATACAGGGATAAAGCGGCGGCAAACACTTCTCATGTTCTACCCCAGAACCCCCTTAAGAAAATTTTGCTTAATTTCCACAGACTGTAAACTATTGGCTACTTGTTCGCGAGTGATTCTGAGTGGGAGTTATATGGGAGTTATAGTCGTTTCAAATCAGGTTGATAAATGACATAAGGCATTTTATTACCCTCCTTTTTTCCACAATAAAGCAGCTCATACACCACCGAATGGGTGGGGTATTACCAAGCAACTAACTAGACTCTCCCCCAGCCAAAAGCTGCTGACATAAAGTCTCGAATTCGGCATGAAAACCGATAGTAATCGCCCGCTTGTGCAGCGTTTTCAACAAATCCGTATCCTCAATCTGATTGATAGTCGCCACTATTGAATCTGGCACCGTACCCAACCGAGTTTCTAGGATTTCCAGTACAGCTTCTCGACGACTTTGGATAATGCCTGCGGTGATTCCTTTTTCGATACTGAAGCGCTCCCAACTGGTGACATAAGGCATTTTATTACCCTCCTTTTTTTTCCAACAAAGCAGCTCATACCCCACCGAATGGGTGGGGTATTACCAACCAACTAACTAGACTCTCCCCCAGCCAAAAGCTGCTGACATAATGTCTCGAATTCCGCATGAGACCCGATAGTAATCGACCGCTTAAGCAGAGTTTTCAACAAATCCGTATCCTCAATCTGATTGATAGTCGCCACTATTGAATCTGGCACCGTACCCAACCGAGTTTCTAGGATTTCCAGTACAGCTTCTCGCCCCCTTTGGATAATGCCTGCGGTGATTCCTTTTTCGATACCG
>DVDU01000203.1 GCA_015296065.1 Oscillatoriaceae cyanobacterium M33_DOE_052
AATCGCCGCCTGCACTCAGATTTTAGCGGGGTTGCGGTTTGACAAACAGTTAATATCCACGATGTTTCGGGAGGAAGTTATGCGCGAATCTGTAGTTTATCAAGATATTCTGCAAAAGGGAATCGCCCAAGGCGAAAAACAAGGTGAAGTAGCGGTGATTTTCCGCCAGCTTCGCCGGTTTTGTGGACCGCTGAACGCGGAGATTGAGGGGCAAATTCAGTCCCTGAGTAAGCCGCAATTAGAGGAGTTGAGTGAAGCGTTATTAGACTTTACCAACTTGGCGGATTTACAACAGTGGCTGAATTCTCATTAAAGCCGATTTGGGGCAATTGCAAAATTGCCCCAACCCGCTGAAAACATTACAGAGGGAAAGTTCGTCCATCTGGTACATTCCCTCACCCCAAACTCCTCTCCCAGAAAGGGAGAGGGGCTTTGAGAATCCAATATCATTTGACAAAGTGCTGTAGCATTTTAGTTCGCTTATGGGCAAATTCTTCACCAATGCTTGGAATTCCCCTTGGTAGTCCGCAAATAAAGGCCATTGGGTCTCTACCAACTTGATAAAATCTTGAATCATCTTGTCTTCTAGGCTTTACTCCGGTCTGCATATTCAATGGCGGCGGTATAGTTGCCCAGTTCTAAGCACACTTGCACCAGATCGCGATAAACTTGATTCCATTGCTCATTAAATTGGCGTTTATAGTCCTCCGTGGTAATTTCACCGCGCAGATATTCCACCTGTTCTAAGGCTTCGGCAAAGGCTTTGTAAGCATTTTCCAGGGCGGTTTGTTTCTGGTCAGGGCTATTACTGGGTAGGCGAGATTGAGTTTGATAGGCAAAACCAAAGTTATTTAAAGTTCCGGCCAGGTCTTTTTCCAGTCCCGGACGGCGTTGAATGGTGGCAGCTTCCCTGTAGGCTTTGATGGCTTGCTCTAAGCTGGCGGCGGGGTCAATGCCAAATTGCGCTTGCGTCTGGTAGGTTAACCCCAGATTATTCAGAGTTCGGGCAAGGTCTTTTTCCAGTCCCGGACGGCGGCGAATGGTGGCAGCTTCCCTGTAGGCTGTGATGGCTTGGTCTAAATTGGCGGCGGAGTCAATGCCAAATTGCGCTTGCGTCTGGTAGGCGTTCCCCAGATTATTCAGAGTAGCGGCAAGGTCTTTTTCCAGTCCCGAAGGGCGCATCATGGTCACGGCTTCGGTGTAGGCTGTGATGGCTTGGTCTAAATTGGCGGCGGGGTCAATGCCAAATTGCGCTTGCGTCTGGTAGGCTGCCCCCAGGTTAGTCAGGGTAGTGGCGAGGTCTGTTTCTAATCCCGGACGGCGGCGAATAGTAGCGGCTTCGCTGTAGGCTGTGATGGCTTGGTCTAATTTGGCGGCGGGGTCTAGGCCAAATTCCGCTTGCGTCTGGTAGGCATTCCCCAGATTATTCAGGGTTTGGGCTAGGTCTGTTTCCAGTCCCAGGTGGCGGCGAATGGTGGCGGATTCGGTGTAGGCTGTGATGGCTTGGTCTAATTTGGCGGCGGGGTCTAGGCCAAATTGCGCTTGCGTTTGGTAGGCAATCCCCAGATTATTCAGAGTTTGCGCCCGTTTTGGGGGATTATCAGCCCGCAGTGCCAACACCACATCATAGCCCCGGATGGCAATTTCTAGGACTTCCCCATACCTGCCATCAGGGAACTGTTGCATACTGGTGCAGGTATCTTCTACTAAGCCTATCACCCCTTCTGCATTGTCGGGATTCCGAGCCAGAAGTCTCGGCATTGATTCAGCAATTATGTCCCCCAAAACGGGAACAATCAACCCCATATATGGGCGCATCACCTGATGTACTGCTGCGGCGTCGCCGCCGCTTTCCGCTTCCGCTTGCAGCAGTTGCTGCCAAAATTGGTGTAATGCTGCTGGCTGATTTTCCTCCGTTGCTGGACGGGCTAAAAACGCCCCCACCTGTTGCGCCAAATCTTGCAGAAATTCCGCCTGATTCTCTTCTCCCTCCTCGTGCAACTGTGCCGCCTTTTGTTCACACATCTGGACAAACCCCTCATCCACCAATTCACTAAACTGGTTGAGGATTTGGTTTTCCTCCCCCGCCGGACAGTCGAGGAGTTGTTGAATTAGGTTGAGATAGGCTGGGATGCGTTGTTCATTCATGGCCGCGCATGGGGTTAGAATATGACCGCCATTTTACCCCATGCCCGACACTCAGAAACCGGTTTTTTTCTTAAATTTTGGTGAACAAACAGAGATGCTGCTAAAAGGGTTCTTTTCCTCCCCCGTGAATTAGCAAGTGGCGACGCTGATAGTTACGAATGGTTTCAATCCTAACTGTACTCTGTTACTGGGGATAATCTACCTGAACCCAACCTATTTGTCAAAACTATTACATTAAGTGGAGTTTCACTTACAGCTTATTCAACAGTGACTTAGTACAGCCATGTTCTCCCCCTCACCCTAAATCCCTCGACCAAAAAGGGAGAGGTACTTTAAAGATGTACCCCATTTTTTCAGAAAATGCTGTATAGTAATTTCACATAACAATGAGAGGCCAACCAACGGCTCCGCATCTAGGGGTGAGCTGCCGGGATAGTCTAGATTAGGTGGTAGTAGTAGAATGAATGTACCCCTGGGTGGGAACATTAGGAGCGGAAATGATGTTTACCCTAAAGGGGTGACTACTAAAGGTCAATAAGAATCACTTGATTAACGGCTTATGTGTAAATACGACAAGCTGATGGCATTAGGTGTGGGAGTGGTACTAGGGACGATCGCCTGCCCCCCGGGAGTAGCGCTCCCACTGTGGCAGGTAGCCGAAGCGCCTCCTAGCATCCTTCCGAGCCAGTCAGAACCAACACCAACACCCACAGAACCAGCACCAACAGAACCAACACCGGCTCAGACACCATCCACCCCAAACTTGGAATCGAGCCCGAATCCGCTATTATTTCCCACAGTGCCGGAGGAAGTAAAGCTCGATCCCACTGTCCCCCTGACATTACAACAGGCTTTAGAACTGGCACGCCAGCAAAATCGGGACTTGCAAGAGGCACTGCTGAGCTTGGAACGTTCCCAAGCCGCCTTCCAAGAAGCCACCGCCGCTCGCTATCCCAACCTGCAACTGCGTTCTAATTTGTCCCGCAGCGACTCCGCCAGCGGGGAACTATCCAACGCTAGACAAAGAGAACTGTTTGGCGACCAGGCCCAACAAGACACCGCCAGCACCTCTCTCGATGGCACAGTGGAGCTGAGTTATGATCTGTACACCTCCGGGTTGCGTCCGGCGCAGATATCCGCCGCCAGCTCCCAAGTACGGTTTGATGAGTTGGAAGTAGAGCGCATTGCCCACCAGCTTCAATTTGATATCACCGATGCTTACTACAACCTCCAGCAACGGGATGAGGAAGTGCGCATCGCTCGGTCAGCAGTACAGCGGTTTGAGCAAAACTTAAAGGACGCCGAGGCATTGGAAAAAGCTGGTGTGGGGACTAAATTCGATGTCCTCCAAGCCCGGGTTGACTTGGGGAACGCCCAACAAGACCTCACCCAAGCCTTAAGTCAGCAGTTAATCAGCCGCCGCAACCTCACCCAGTTGTTAAGTTTGCCCCAGTCGGCGGATATTTTTGCCGCCGATCCGATCGTCCCTGCTGGGGATTGGGCCTTATCTCTGGAAGAGAGCATCGTCCTCGCCTATAAAAACCGCGCCGAACTAGAGCAGGAATTAGTCCAGAGGGACATCGGCTCCCAGCGACGACGGGCAGCCCAAGCCGCTCTTGGTCCTCAAGTTAGCGTATTTGCCAACTACAATGCCCTAGAAGTATTTAGCGATAGCTTGAATTCAGCCGATGGCTATGCCTTGGGGGCTCGACTCCAGTGGAATTTGTACGATGGCGGTGCTGCTCGCTCCCGAGCCCTACAACAAGAGAAAAATATGGAAATTGCCGAAACTCGGTTTGCCAACCTGCGGGGCCGGGTTCGCTTTCAGGTGGAGCAATCCTATTTCCAACTGCAATCTAATAAAACTAACATCAATACCGCTGGTGTGGCTTTGGAGGAGGCGAGAGAAAGGCTGCGGTTGGCGAGGTTACGATTTCAAGCTGGGGTAGGCACTCAGTCCGAGGTGATTGATGGCATTACCGCTCTGACCCAAGCTGAAGGCAATCTCAGCCGCGCCATCATTGAGTATAATCGCGCTTTGGCCTCTATCCAAAGGGCGGTGAGCAATTTGGACGGCAGTCTCGCTGATAATGGTTTTGAATGACAGCGGTGCTGATGCAGAAAATTTTAATATTTTGTAATAAACTTCGGGCTAAGTCCGGTAAACTGATAGCCAAGATTGCCCAACCGCATAGCGCTATGAGCTGCTGTTGGTGTGGGCAACTTTTTGCTACTTGGGTGTGCCGGTATCCCTTGGGGGCGCTACCGGCTCAGCATCGCGTCAACCAGTTGTGAGGTCTCACAGTGTATGGCTAATATCAATTTTGTCAGTGAAAATAAGGAAGTAGTTGCCGCTGATGGCGCTAATTTGAGGCAAAAAGCCCTGGAAAACGGCATCGACCTCTATAAGTTTTACGGCAAGATGATGAATTGCGGCGGCTACGGTCAATGCGGCACTTGCATTGTGGCCATCACTGAGGGGATGGAAAATCTCTCGCCCCGCACCCCGGTGGAAGAAAGGAAGCTGAAGAAGAAGCCCGCTAACTACCGGCTGGCCTGTCAGGCTTTGGTGAACGGGCCGGTGAGCGTCCAAACTAAGCCTTAGTGCCACAACCACGGGGTTGCACTGTAAGTGATACCATCTTGATATTCATTCCTGCAATTAACATCGAGGCGTACTGAAATGCAAGTTAATGACTTGGGCTTTGTGGCAACTATCCTGTTTGTCTTTGTCCCCGCTGTGTTCTTGTTGATTCTCTATATCCAAACTGCCAGCCGGGGCACTTAATTGGAACCAGGGGACCAGGGGACGGGGGGACGGGGGGACTGGGGGCAGGGGGGAGTGTGGGGAGGGTGGGGAGTGTGGGGAGTGTGG
>DVDU01000311.1 GCA_015296065.1 Oscillatoriaceae cyanobacterium M33_DOE_052
GCTGACGGTAACCACTTCTTTGCGTGCCCAAAATCGCTCGGTGTTGGAGTATTTAGTGCAAGCGTGTCGTGCCTCTCGCCAAGGTCTACCAGCACCCTCTTTGCTACCGATTCAAGACTGCACCCCCTGAACGGTTACCTCTTCATGTTTTTGATTGAGTTCTGCTTGAACCGTTCTGAGTTTTTCTAACGTCTCTCGTAATTCTTCATTGACCGCGTGTAACTCAGCGATTTGTGGCGGTGTTAGTTGGTTAACAGCGGGTGGCGTAGAGGTGGATGCGTAAAGTGGATTTAATTGATAACCTTCTCCATGCTTTGTTTTAATCAAATCTTTAGGCGCACTAATCGCCGTGAGTTTTTTCCGTAACTCCTTAATGTGAACTCGAATCGCCTCTTCACCAGGAGATTCTAACGATGTCCAGACATTATCTAGAATGGCTTTAGCGCTAAAGGGTTTGTGCGGGTTGCGTAAGAACAATTCTAAAATGGCATACTCTTTTGGGGTCGTAGACAATAACTGTGTGTCGTAGGCTACTTTGCGGCTGCTAGGATCAATTGTCAAACGCCCCCACTGCAGAATTGGCTGACTGTTAGAGCTGCTTCGTCGGAGTAGGGCTTGTACGCGCGCAATTAATTCTTCAGCATTGAATGGTTTAACAACGTAATCGTCAGCCCCGGCATTCAGAGCGATCGCCTTTTTTCGTTCTTCCCCCTGCCCGGTCAGTAGTAGGATTGGTGTTTGAAGGCCTTTTGCTCGCAGAGACTGACAGACACTGACCCCATCCAGCTTGGGCAGAAGCACATCGAGCAACAGCAAATCGTAGGCGAAGGCATCTGCCATTTGCAGCCCTGTTTCACCATCTGCTGCTACATCAACCGCATAGCTGTAGCTACGAAGTAGAATTTCTAAAGTTTGGGCAACGGCGGGTTCATCTTCTACAACCAGAATCTTCATAACAGTCTCCGAGATAAAGCGCTTGCTAGTAGCAACTGGTTGGGGGATGCTAACCTGATCGAACTGTTTAGGGTTGTTAAAGGAGAATTGCTAACTTTTATTGTGCTTTTAAGTAAGAATGTCTCTGTCTGAAATGAAAGAATTGTTAACTGCTTTTATCTATATTTCATTGACCTTAATGTGTAACTTAATTAAACTTGAATAAATTAGAATCTACCCACTTTGAGGTGAAACTAGACTGACTGTGAACTATACATAATAAATTTTGCTGAGGAAGTTGTTCATGTTAATTTATCCTTACTCCTAAAGGGTGTCTTTAAACTAACTAAATTCAAGCTATCTTACCACTCCCAATACTTTCTTTATAGCGGATTCTATCCGTAGTGACTAACGGCGAAAGGCTTCTTTAGATTTGTAGGCGAGGCAAAAAAATAAAGTATATGCCCCTGCTGAAGCCATGTTGATTCTGAATAGTTTCTAAACAACCGCCAGTTCTATTAAAATGAGCTGAGCCACTATCATTGAAAACTCATTTGCGCACTGTTATTGCAACCCGATATGTTACTCCTTTGCGGGAGGGTGGGTCGCTTCCGGCAATTGTGGAAGCAGACGACGATGGGATGTACGTTCTCAAGTTTCGCGGCGCTGGTCAGGGTGCAAAATCACTGATTGCTGAACTCGTTGCCGGAGAACTGGCGCGTGCAGTGGGGCTGCTTGTGCCTGAAATTGTTTTGGTTGAACTTGATGCAGAGCTAGCTCGTACTGAGCCTGATCCTGAAATTCAAGACTTAATTCGGGCGAGCATTGGGCTAAATCTGGCGCTTGACTACCTACCTGGTTCGATTACCTTTGATCCGGTTGCTGCCCAGCCTGACGCTGAGCTAGCTTCGTCGATTGTCTGGTTTGATGCCTATGTCACAAACATCGATCGCACCGCGCGCAATACAAATATGTTGATGTGGCACCGTCGCCTGTGGTTGATCGATCACGGTGTTGCACTCTATTTTCATCACACCTGGGCTAATTACCGCGATCGCAGTCGTGATCGGTTTCCAGGCATCAAAGACCACGTTTTGCTGCGGTTTGCTACTCAACTGCAAGCGATCGATGCAAAATTGACGGCACAGCTCACTCCAGACGTGATTGCGCAAGTTATTCAGCAGCTTCCCGACGCTTGGTTGGTAGATGGCTCTCCGTTTGAAAGCAGTCAGCAACACCGTGACGCCTATATTGACTACTTGGTGAGCCGATTGCAGGCACCCCACGGTTTTTTAGAGGAGGCGGTTCGTGCGCGATCACTTGACCTATGATTACGCCATTATTCGCGTGGTGCCGAAGGTTGAGCGGGAAGAGTTCATCAATGTTGGTGTCATTGTTTCATGTGCGACCAGCCGTTTTCTTGAGGCAAGAATTGAGCTAGATCAACAGCGTTTGATGGCGCTTGACCCGACTCTGGATATTGACATGATTTGTTCGCATTTAGCGGTGATTCCAATTATTTGTGCAGGAGGGAAAGAGTCTGGCCCGATTGGGCAGCTTCCTCAAAGAGAGCGTTTCCATTGGATCGTTGCGCCCCGTAGCACGATCATTCAAACATCGCGAGTCCACACTGGGCTATGTCAAGACCTAACGGCTGTAATCGAGCATTTGCTACAAACAATGGTGCGTCCAGCCCCGGCAAAACAAAATTGTTCAGCGGTCTAACTTCTCTGCCTGCTGAGTTCCCACACGATCGCGCTTTCCAATAGCTCCCCTTGCATCACCTGATAAAAATTCATACCCTTAGCTAGATGGGGGCATAGTGTCACACAACTAAGATCAGGTAGTGGGATAAAAGTGACATTTGGGTGAGTAGTGAAGTGTTTAAACAACAGTAAGCGCGATCACTGGATTAACGAACACTTTGATGTAATTTTCTGTCAGAAGCAGCAGCGCGATCGCACCGTTTACTGGATATCAACTGCCCATACATTCTAAAGACCAATGGGAGGACGATGATGGTTTGGCAAGAAGTCGTGAAAGATAGCAATGCATGGGTTTATGAATATACTGCGAATGGCTATCAAGCGAATGCATTTGCCTTCGCATTGAATGAAAACGATCTCGCCGTACTCAGCCCTCCAACGGGTCTTTCAGAAGCAGATTATGCAGAACTGGCTGCTAAGGGACAGGTTATGGCCCTAATTGCTCCACATTCAGGGCACGATCTGGGGCTTGCTGAATGGCAGGCCCGCTATCCCCGTGTTTTTTCCTATGCTCCCCAGGTAGCTTTGAACCAGCTCAAACAGGATGGGCTAAGACCGTTTACCCTCTTGGCTGATCTGGTATCTCCCCATGTAGAGCTGCGAGAAGTCCCTGGAACTAAGAAAGGGGGAACGATCGCAATTATTCGTCAGGGGGCGCGTCCTGTTGTGTATCTGGATGAGTTGGTGATGAACTGGTCAACATTGCCAAACTCATGGACGAAGCCGTTGTTTTGGTTGACTGGGAGTGCGCCAGGGCTGAAGATTAATCGCCTGTACTCAAACCTGCTCTGCCCAGATGTGAAGGCTGTAGCCCAAGCAGTCTTAGATGCGTTAGAAGGTGACCCAGCCATTGTGCCTGCTCACGGTGCCCCTCTTGTACAATCAGGAGATGCCGAACGCGTGCGGGCGTTGGTAGAGCCATTGGCCCATGCGAAATAATAAGCTAAACCGGAATTCCGAAATGCGATCGCTGGACACTGTAGCTAAAATTGCGCTATCGTAACCACAGCTCTTCAGCCGACAAAACAATGAAGTAGTCCTCTTGAGTTCAGTCATTAAAGGTTTCTCTGCTTGGCATCTAAACGCAGCAGGATCTTGTGCTATTTTGACCACCATTTCTTATTTACAAAACATTGACACTCCCCATCTTAAAGAAGATGGGGATTCTTAAGAGATTTTCATTCTTAAAGGCTGAGCCAAAACAGCCACTACCCACTCCGAGTTAAACCCATCGTGGCTACTTTTCTTACCAATATTGGCTGCCCCATTACAATCCGCGTTGACCAAATGGCCCACCCTCGAACGGTACAAACCTCGTTTAACTCGCTTCCCGGAGAAGGTGTACTTCTCAGAGGAGTCGGGTTTATAGGTCGGGATATCGTCACCGTCCAAGAAGCTTGCCTTACTGGTGTAAGACTCTTCTTGCTCCTGGTACACAATCCCGTATCGTTCACACAACGCTTTGAGTTTACTTCTCAAACTCCAGTGAGGAATCTGAGTAAAGCTCTGATTGTTTCTCGCTCCAATATTGATTTCCTGCTTCATGCCGGGATTGACCCCAACAATCAAGGTGCCAATCTTATTTTGAATACACCAGTTGACAATGTACCGAGCTGCTTTATTCAAGTAGTCTCGGACACGGTTGTTACGGTTAGTGGTCAACCTGGCTTGACGATCTGTAAACCCTTTGATCTTTTGCAGGTCTTTGATACTCTGCAATCTCGCATTTTCCTTATTGAACCATTGGTTGATAGATTTCAGCGGTTTGCCATCCACGATAAAGGATGCCCCAATGGTGCTCACACAAGTCGCAAGATTGTCGAGACCGAGATCAATTGCAAGAGCATGGTCTGGGTTTACATCTTGAGGTTCTTCTTCCTGCTCAACAACGTACTCCACTTCAAAGAAGCGAGCATTGTATTTGGGCAGAATGCGAACCTCTTTCAAGGTCTTCCCATTCAAACGCTCAGGGAATGGAATACGGATAGAACCGAACTCCTTCCTAAAAGCGGGAGACATGGGAATATCAAACTTGCCTTCTTTTACCTTGATACGCGGCATGATCAGTGGGAAGTAGCCATCTTTGGGCAAATATTTCGGCAACCGAATCTGCTCAAAGCGGTACAACCCCTGGCGTGCAGCTTTAATCAAGTTAAAGAAAGAGCGGAACGAACGATCGACCACCTTCAGCGTTTGCTGTGCAATATCAGTGTTGAGAAACTTGTAGTTCTCATTGTCTTTGCAATGGTGATAGTTCGATTCGTAGCGCAGATACCTTTTCTCAGAAAAGTAGAACTGCCGCACCGAGTAAAGCCCTACGTTGTAGAGGTTTTTGCTCAGTCGGCACAGCTCTCTCAAAGCAAGAAATTCTTGCTGGCTAAGATGGCGGATTTGACATTTCTGAGTCAGGTACATCGTCTACTTTTTCGCTGCATTGATTATATGGCGAAAATAGTAGATTTGTATTGGCAGTCTTTGACTGCCGCTCCTATCCCTCCCCGGCTTATAGAAGCGCGGGGTATCTCGGAGGTTTAGATGA
>DVDU01000093.1 GCA_015296065.1 Oscillatoriaceae cyanobacterium M33_DOE_052
AGTGGTAACAGCGCTCCCACCCCTAACTCCCGCCCCCAGTTAAGTTTTGTCCATCCCCCCAAACCCTTACAGGCTGTCGCTTCTAGAAGATGTGAGTAACGCATAGCCGGGGGGACGGGGAGACGGGGGGACGGGGGGACGGGGGGACGGGGAGACTGGGAGACGGGGGGACGGGGAGACGGGGAGTGTGGGAAGTGTGGGGAGACGGGGAGGAGGGGGAAGATTACTTCCCACACTTCCCACACTTCCCACACTTCCCACACTCCCCACACTTCCCACACTTCCCACACTTCCCACACTTCCCACACTTCCCACACTCCCCACACTCCCCCCATCCCCCGTCTCCCCTACATCGCACCAGCCGGGAGAGTAATAGTGAAAGTGGCGCCTGCACCGGGTTGACTCTCCACGCTAATAGTACCTGAGTGTAGTTCCACAGCCTTTTTCACAATTGCCAATCCCAATCCCGTCCCCGGGATGTTGCCCACATTTTTCCCCCGGTAAAAAGCATCGAACAGCCAGGGGAGGTCTTCTGGTGCGATGCCAATGCCAAAATCCTGAATCCGCAGCACCACTTGGGTTGCCCCCATCTCCAAATCCATCTGCACCCCTCCATCATTAGGGGAATATTTGAAGGCGTTCGCCAGCAAGTTCACCAGAATTTGCCGCACCTGCGCCGGATCCGCCATCACCGCCCCCGTGCCACGAGCATTTAAGGTAATGCCCCGCCCCCGAGCATAGCTGAGTTCTACCTCTTCTAGTACCTCACGGCATAGTTGCTCTAAATCTACCGGCACCGGACGAAACTGGGCGATTCCCGCTTCCGCAATCCCCATCACCAAGATTTCCTCGAGCATATTGCTCAGATGAACCGCCGCCGTTTGAATCCTTTGGATGTGAGCTTGGCTTTTCTCTAATCCACCATATTCAGCGTAAAACTCCAGCAAATCTGCCGAAGACAGAATTGTCGCTAGCGGCGTGCGGAACTCGTGAGACACAGTGGTAATGAAGCGACTTTTCAGCTCATTGAGTTCTTTTTCCCCAGCTAAGGCGAGGCGAATTTCTGCTTCTGCCTCCACCCGATAGGTAATATCTGTAGCCGCACCCACAATTTCCAAGGGGTTGCCAGCGTTATCTTTGAGCAGCTTTACTTTGTCCTGGAGCCAGCGGTAGGTGCCATTGGCACATAAAAACCGGTATTCTAAGGTGATTTCTCCTTCCCGATCGAGCCTGCTGATGCGATCGAAAATGTTCGGGGCGTCTTCCGGGTGAAGGCGCATCCTCCAGAAGTGGGAGTCTGCCAAAACTTCCTGGGGTTCATAGCCGAGGAGGTTTTTGATGTTGTCGCTAATGAAGGTCAGGGGCCGCTCGCCAGTGGTTTCCCGGCTGTAAACAATGGCGGGACTGGCTCGGAGCAGTTGGCGCAGACGCGCTTGGGTCACTTCCATCGCCGCTTCCATTTGCTTGCGATCGGTTATATCCCTCCCCACGCCCTGAATCTCGATAATTTCCCCAGTTTCGTCCCGGATGGCGTAACCTTCCCAGGCAATCCAACGCACCCCAGTGGTGGTGAGCATTCTCAACTCACAGCTACACCGATAGGGCGGCTGTTGCAGTTTTGCCATCACCGCCACACTCAGCTCCAAATCCTCTGGATGTATCAGGGGCATAAAATGAGTACCGAGCAACTCGGGGCGCGGCATCCCAAAGCGATCGCAATAAGCATCATTCACAAAAGTAAACCGCCCTTCCCGATCCACCCTCGCGATTAAATCATGCTGGGATTCCACCATCCCTCGATACAGTTCCTCACTCCTTTTCAGCGCCATTTCCGCCTGTTTGCGCTCTGTGATATCCAGTTGCGTCATCCACACCCGCCGCAACCACCCAGCCTCCACAATCCCCACAATATTATTTAAATAATATTTAACCTTTCCCGCTGCATCCATATGCTGAGATTCTATATGCCGCAGCCGATACCCAGACCGCATAAAATCTCTCGTTCTTTCAATATTTGCCGGATTTTTCGGCGAGGCAATATTCCTCGTTTTCATCCCGATCATCTCCTCCACCGAGGCAAATCCGTACATAGTCCCCAAAGCATCGTTGCCTTCCGTGACATAGCCATTTTGCAGAATTTGAGTAATTTGCTGCTCTTCTGGAGTGTTGACGGATATTGGGGGATCGAACTCTACACAACAAATCGCTTCAAAGCTCTGCTCTACCAAGGTTCGATAGCGTTCTTCACTTTTTTTTAGTTGTTCTTCCGCTCTCACCCTATCGGTAATATCTCTAATTGTGCCGACGAGAAATTTGTTCCCTGCCTCATCAGTAAACATTGATTTGTTAGTTGAAACAATGTGGACATTTCCCTGGGCATCGGTCAAATATTCTTGATTTTTATTGGGCATCCCTGTTGCCCAAACTACTTCGTCTTCTTGCCAAAAAATATCGGCCTCGTGAGCCGGAAAAAAATCATAATCAGTCCGATTAGTCAGCTCTTCTCTTGTCCTCCCTAATAACCGACAAAAGGCATCATTAAAAAATTTCCATTTGTGCTGTCTATCTTTCACAAAAATTGGGTCTGGATTAGCTTCTATGATATACCTCAACATATTTTGCTGGTCTTGAATGTCCTGCTCCATTGGTTTGACTCTGTATGTAATCCGCTTGGCTCGGAATTCCACTGCCACTGCATTGGTTTCTGGCAATAAACGTGCTGTCATTAAACCCACCCGATCGTCTAAACAACATGGAATACTCTTTGCTGGCCTTGTGGCCACAATTTTTTGGGCATCGGCAAATGATTCCGCTGAAAACCCCCCCCTTGAATTTGGCTCCAATTTATCAGGGCGCTCTCTCCCTGAAGAAATGTATCAGATGCTACAGTTAGAGCCGACGCTATCGGATATTTTGTAGATGTAGAATCAATAGTTAAATTCTCCAAATTCTTGGTCATATAAAAATCTCCAATTTTTACAGCCTTCTCTACAAAACTTAGGCTTTAGTTGGTCATTTATACTTATCAAATCCTGATGTTACTGATGGATTGAACGACTCACCTCCCATATATTGCTAATTTTTGATTAATTTTTGGGGCTCACCGAATTTAGCGTTCTCAAACCATTTAACCGAATTCTTACTGATTCAAAAAACCACAGATTTGATTAGGACAGGTTAAAAAAAAATGAATTTAGCATATTTTGGGCTGAGGTTTATTGGCCAATAAAAATATAAAATTTATCTAAAAAATTACGGTTTGAGCTTTGGGCAAAAAATAACGTATCCGAGTTGCTTGCTCAGGGCTCCATCGGTAATTTCCATTAATTGAATGAAGATATTTGCCTGAGAAATCAAGGCTAGGTATAATGCCAATTAATTTCCGGTTAAAACCAGTAATTAATTTAAACAAGTTGGGGGCTAATTGAGGCTTCCCCGAAGAAAAGCCCCACATGCAACGATCATAAAATTACACAAAAAGCCCACCAGCTTGGGGGTAGGTTACCCAGTCACGCCCCATAGTTTTCCGACGCTGTGAGAACTGCTGGCAGGCTTTTGGCCATCACCCAAATCATGCTTCCAAGCCAGTCCCATAATATCTTCCTCTCCAGAATAGTACCGTTCTGGAGATGAGAAAACATCAGTACAAACCTTCAATTCTATTCTCCGTAAAAATACTGAATTAATTCAGTATTTCCACGGCAGGTATAGGGGTATTAGCCCCTCAAAATCCCACAGGTTCCGGAAAATCTCCCAGATCTGTCAGAGTTAGCCGCGATGGCTCGCCCCCCATTCTCTGGGGAAAATTGCGTATCTGCAATTACTAATTAAAAACCTGTGCCTGGGATGTAGATGCCAAACTGTACCCAGATTGAGTTACGATCGGGTTTTGGAATAGTTGAGATTAATTGATTTGGCGCTTATGGATATCATCACTCTCGGTTGGGCCTCACTCCTGACGGTGTTCACCTTCTCGATCGCCCTGGTGGTCTGGGCTCGTAACGGGTTCTAAACCAATTCGGCAAACCCTGGCAAAAACCCGGTTTCTTCCAAAACCGGGTTGATTCCCCAGCCCCACACTCTTACCCATATTTGATATAACCTGAATCCACCCAAGCACATATGGCTGTTAAGAAAATTTTAATGCTAGTGGGCGACTTCGTAGAAGATTACGAGGTGATGGTCCCCTTTCAATCCCTCCAGATGGTGGGCCACATCGTAGATGCCATCTGTCCCGGCAAAAAAGCAGGGGAAAAAGTCCGCACCGCTGTCCATGATTTTGAGGGAGACCAGACTTATAGTGAAAAACCCGGGCACAACTTCACCCTCAACGCCAATTTTGATGACATCAACCCCGCCGCCTACGATGCGCTGGTAATTCCCGGCGGCAGAGCCCCGGAATACATCCGCCTGAACGAGAAAGTTCTCGAAATTACCCGCCACTTCGCCACTACCAACAAGCCGATCGC
The DNA here is from genome assembly GCA_015296065.1 of Oscillatoriaceae cyanobacterium M33_DOE_052. Lineage (GTDB taxonomy): Bacteria > Cyanobacteriota > Cyanobacteriia > Cyanobacteriales > Laspinemataceae > Koinonema. Next base: position 4,470 of record DVDU01000093.1, read on the forward strand.
CGCCGTTTGTCACGGTTTACTCGTCTTAGCTGCCGCCGGAACCCTTACCGGTAAACGCTGCACCGCCTACCCCGCCTGCGGCCCAGAAGTTACCCTCGCTGGCGGTAACTACACCCAAGTCCCCCCCGATGGCGTAGTCGTAGATGGCAACCTGGTCACGGCTCCCGCTTGGCCCGCTCATCCCTACTGGTTAGCCGAATTCCTCAAACTTTTGGGCACCAAGATCACGCACAATTCCTAGGAGGTAGGAGTTTGGTGGCCACCAAAGAAACCGGGTTTCTACAGAGAATCTCCGTTTCTAGACATCATATAGCCATTTCAAATAGAAATGAAACACTCGAGATTGCCCTCACCCCCATCTCCTTTTCTCTCTCCCCCCCTTTATCCCCCCCCCGCCCCCCTTTGAAAGGGGGGGGGTCAGTGGAATAAATGTTTTGTTGACAGGGGGGTAGGGGGGATGGAGAGGGGACGGGGGTGAGGGCGGAGTCAATCCCATTCTTACTTGAAATGACTATATGTCAAAGAAACCCGGTTTCTGACCGCCTTATTTAGTGGCACGGCCATAGGTTTCGGTCATCATTTTGAGCCGATGGGTGATTTCCACGGTCAAACTGTCGGGGCGATAGCGCCACTCCCAGTTACCTTCGGCTTTGCTCGGAGTATTCATCCGCGCTTCAGTGTCCAAACCCAAAATATCTTGGAGGGCAAAAATTGCCTGATTAGCCACAGAAGACATGGCTAATTGAATTAAATCCCAATGTATGCCCCAAGATTTCACCTCACCTAAATAGGCTAAAACCCCGTGATGATCGTGGTTTGAAAGCTGGCCAAACCAGCCCACAGTAGTATCATTATCATGGGTGCCGGGGTAAACCACGCAATTCCGGGTGTAGAAATTAAACGGTAAATAAATATTATCCGGGCCAGAGCCAAAGGCAAAGTGTAAAATCTTCATTCCCGGTAAATCAAACATATCCCGCAGGGCTTCTACTTCCGGGGTAATTAAGCCCAAATCCTCGGCAATGATGGGGAGGGTGCCCAGTTGGTCTCTGACAGTTTCTAGCAAAGCCTGTCCTTTGGCGGGAATCCACTTTCCTTTCATGGCGGTGGTTTCGCCTTGGCGTACAGACCAGAAAGACTCAAAGCCTCGGAAGTGGTCAATGCGAATGATATCTACATAAGCCAGCAGCCCACGGAAGCGCTCGATCCACCATTCAAAACCGCTTTTTTCCATGCGGTTCCAGAGGTAAACTGGGTTGCCCCAGAGCTGACCGGTGGCGCTGAAGTAATCCGGCGGTACTCCCGCCATTGCGGCGGGTGCTCCGGTTTTTTGGTCGAGGCAAAAGATTTCTGGATGCGCCCACACATCGGCGCTGTCGTGAGCGACATAAATGGGAATATCACCGATGATTTGGATACCCCGATCGTTGGCGTATTGCTTGAGGGCGTCCCACTGACGGAAAAACTCAAACTGCATGAATTTGCGGAAAAAAATCTCGCCGGTTAAGCGCAACCGCCATTTTTCTATCGCAGCGCGCTCCCGCTTCACGAGTTCTGGTTCCCAAGTGTTCCAGCTTGCACCGTCAAAAGCGTTTTTGAATGACATAAACAGTGCATAGTCATCTAACCAATAGGCTTTGCGATCGCAAAAATCCTGAAAGGCTTGTTGTTGCGCGGCGGAAGCATTGGCCTTGAAATTCTGGCAAGCCGTGCGCAGCAGGGACATTTTCAGGGGCTCGACCTGAGCAAAATCCACTCGGTCTAAGGGGAACTCGGGCAAGTCGGCCAAGTCCTCTTCGGAGAGCCACCCTTCTGCTTTGAGACGATCGGGGCTAATCAGCAGGGGATTGCCAGCCATTGCAGAATAGCACATATAGGGAGAATTCCCATACCCCGTAGGTCCTAGGGGCAAGAGTTGCCACAATTGCTGCTTGCTGGCTGCTAAAAAATCGATGAATCCATAGGCTTCATCCCCTAAGTCGCCAATGCCAAATCGGCTGGGGAAAGAAGTGGGATGGAGTAAAATACCGCTAGATCTGGGAAAAGGCATAGCCAAATTGATAAAATAAGAGTGAAAAGCGGGCTGGGGTCGAACCTGTAGGGACGTTCCAGCCATACCAATTTATCACGGCGCCTGTTGTATGATAACGTCATCTAATCAAAGATATTGGGAAACCTGATGACAGGCGTGGGGCAGCCCGATCGCCGATTGTACGACTGGTCACCAGTTCCACCCTCGAACTCCGATACTTGCCACTCACACTAAGCAAATCCGATGACTTATCGCAATCCTGCGCCGACGGTGGACATTATTATCGAATTGGTCGATCGCCCCCACCGCCCGATCGTCCTGATCGAGCGCCGCAATCACCCTTTAGGTTGGGCGATTCCCGGAGGTTTTGTGGATTATGGCGAATCGGTAGAAACCGCCGCCCTGCGAGAAGCATTAGAAGAAATCAGCTTACCCGTAGAGCTGATCGAGCAGTTCCATGTTTACTCCGACCCCCAACGAGATCCCCGGAGCCATACCCTAAGTGTCGTCTTTCTGGCCACCGCCACCGGCGAGCCAAAAGCGGCGGATGACGCGAAAACCGTAGGCATTTTTGAGTTGTGGCGCTTGCCTACGCCTTTGTGCTTTGACCACGATCGGATTCTCCGAGATTACCGCCTCTATCGGGATTACGGCATTCGTCCCCGCCTCTGACGATAGCACATTTCATTTGCTGGCTTTACATCCTTTCCGCATTTTGATTGCCCACTGACCCGGTTTCTGTCCCCCTTTCTTGATCTGCCCAAGGGCGGGGCAACCGCGCCCCAGTCAGCGGGCGAGCGTTTCGCGATCGACTGCCCAGAATTACCCCAGTGATGCGATAATGCCTGATGGGAAAACCACCAAGCTCCAAGATAGCGCAGGAATGACTCGTAAAATCATTCGCACCGAAGAAGCCCCGGCACCGGTTGGGCCTTACAATCAAGCTGTGGTAGCCACCGGCGCGTTCGTGTTTGTGGCAGGGCAAATTGCCATTGACCCCAAAACCAATCAAATTGTAGGCAGTGACGATGTGGTAGCCCAAACAGAACAAGTGATGGCCAATATCCAGGCTATCCTGAAAGCTGCTGGTGCTACATTCTCTGATGTGGTCAAAACCACTGTATTTTTGGCAGATATGAACGATTTTGCGGCGATGAATGCCGTTTATGCCCGCTATTTCGATGCCGCTCAGGCGCCAGCCCGTGCCGCAGTGCAGGTAAGCCGTCTGCCCAAGGACGTGCTGGTAGAAATCGAATGTATTGCCACAATTGAAGGTAGTGCGGCGTAGGGACACGGCAATGCCCTGTCCCTCCCTTCGATTTAAACCGGGCAAAATCCTGATATGTTGGGGTTTTGCCAGAACGATATTCAACCCGTAGGTAGAGGTAAATAATGACAAGCCAACAGCCCGCAAATACTGCAATGCCAGCAGCAACCCCCAGACCCGCCGGTACTAGCTTTAAAACTACTATTCTTAGCGTTGACTTGGGGCGGACGGCAACTAAAGCCTGCATCAACCGGGAGCCGAACCGGGTGGTTTTCATCCCGGCTAACGTGGCGTCCCTGCCTGTAGAAAAGGTGCGCGGTGGCGAATTTGAAGCCCGTCCCACCGATTCTCTGCTGGATATCTGGTTAGAATACCAGGGCAACGGTTACGCCCTCGGTCAACTAGCCGCAGACTTTGGGGCGACGCTGAATGTGGGCGCCTCGAAGGTGGACATGGCACTGGTGAAAACTTTGGGCTGTGTGGGTTATTTTGGTGTCAGGGACGATGTGGCGGTGGTGCTGGGCTTACCGTTCCACACTCAAGACCAGTTTGAGCGCGAAAAAGAGCAGATCGTCAACCAACTAACCGGCTCCCACACCATTCGCTATCGCGGTGAGGAAGTGGTGGTGGAAATCCGCAAGGTGTGGGTAATGCCAGAAGGTTATGGCAGCCTGATCTGGTCGGAAGCTCAGGAAAAAGTGGAGAAAAAAGGTATCACTCCAGATTTTGCCCGCCTGTCCGTGGCGATCGTCGATATCGGTCATCAAACCACTGATTTGCTGATGATTGATAACTTCCGTCTGGCACGGGGGGTTTCTGAAAGCAAAGAGTTTGCCATGAGCCAGTTCTATGAAGAGGTGGCTAAGGAAATTGAAGGGGCTGATAGTCAGTCCCTATTTTTGATTGAGGCGGTGAACCGCCCCCGGGGCGAGCGCTTCTTCCGCCCTCGCGGTGCCCTCAAACCCACGAACCTCGATGATTTTCTCCCCAACCTGCGGGAGCAGTTTGCCCGTAAAATTCGTGACTTAGTGGTGCAGTGGCTACCAGAACGGGTGACGGATGTGATTGTCACTGGTGGCGGCGGTGAGTTCTTCTGGACTGATTTGGAACCTCTGCTCAAGGATGCCAGACTCAATGCTCATTTGGCTAAGCCTTCCCGCCAAGCTAATTCTTTGGGACAATATTTATATGGAGAGGCTCAAATCGCCACTTCTTACACTCGCAAGCCCTAAACCAAATGATGTTTTGGTCTAAGAAGAAAAAAAAGGGGGTGGAGTTTACCGAGGAAGTGGCGGACGGCACCTTGTGGGCGGCTGTGGAAGCTGAATTGGCGAAACACCCCCACAAGACTTTCAGCGACTTGTGCAAGGAGGCTTTATGGCAGTTTTTGTATGTGCCAGAAACTGCCCGACCTCCACGGGCGCAAACGCGCCCTGTGATTGGTAGTGGCGCTGAGGAATTCATCGCCCAGATTCAAGGGCAGTTGGATTCTCTGGAGCAAAGATTGGCGGCTAGGGATGCACAACCCTCGCCCCCGGTGGCGATCGGTAGTGGTGTTGAGGGATTAATCGCCCAGATGCAGGGTCAGTTGGATTCCCTGGAGCAAAGATTGGCGGCTAGGGAAGCCAGCCGCTTAGATTCCCTGGAACATCAAATGCGGGAGTTGAGCCTACAGGTGGGCCAGGTGGCGATCGCTCTTTCCTCCTGGACTAATTCCCCTTCGGCGCCCTTCTCGGCGCCCGCTACTCCCGCCCCGGAGACGCTATCAGCACCACCACCAAAACCGGTCACCTCCCCTCCCGCCGCACCACCACCAAAACCGGAAACCCTTGCTCCACCACCACCGGAGGATCCCTTGCTCCGCCGTCTTGGTTCCTTGCTCGATGATTTCTAAATCCGGTTTTTTGAGTCCAAGCTATTTACTGATTCCCCTTGGTCTCACAAAGATAATCCCACGGCAAGGCCGTGGGATTACTTTTGTCACCTGTAGAGTAGTTCTCTGGACTGCTTGCCCTAATGTGACAGCGGATCGGGTGAGTATGCCACAGTATGAAGCGATATCTACTGACTTTGGGCTTGAATGAGATGAGAGATTTCTATTTCTATCGCTGCCAGATTTTGCGCGATATTTGCCACCAGCTCCGGCGCGTCAGATAAACTTTGCTGGCGGGCTTGTGTTTCTAACTGAGCCGCCATCTCCCGCACCAGAGGCGCCCCGACGTTCGCGCTGGCTCCTTTGAGCTGATGTGCTTGATTCCTCAGAGTTTCCCAATCCGTCGCCTTGATCGCTACCTCGATCGCCGCCATATTGTGCCGCGCATCCTCCACAAACGCTTGCAGGATGGCCACGACAAAACTGTTATATCCATCGGAAATTTCCTTCAGGCGTTTATAATCTAACACAGCCCCTGGTGCCGGAGCGATTGGGTTTGGTTTTGTCTGGGCTGGGACGATCGTCAATTCTTCATGCACCATCTTTGACTTTTCCCCACCCCAGCGGTCGATCAGCGCTTTCAACTCTCCCATTTTTACCGGTTTACTGGCATAATCATCCATCCCCGCTTCCAAGCACTTTTCCCGGTCTCCTTTCATCGCGTGCGCCGTCAGAGCAATCACCACCGTATGCGCTTTATTCCCTTCCCGGCGGCGGATTTCTCGCGTAGCTTCATAACCATCAAGCACCGGCATCTGACAATCCATAAACACGATATCGTAATGAAAATGAGCCAGCATTTCTAGCGACTCCTTACCATTACCAACACAATCAGCGCGATACCCCAGCATTTTAAGCTGATTCACAAACACTTTTTGGTTGATAGCATTATCTTCCACAACTAAAATATGTAAATCATTTAACCCGTTGCTCTCATCATCACCAGTATTCCAATTGGTTTCTAATTTTGGGGTATTTTTTGAAAAGTTTAACGAGAGAGATAAACTGGATAATACCGGCAAAAAAGAGCCAAAAGTTTGACTAGATTCTGGAGGCTTTTGCACATAACTATTAACGCCGATTTCTCGTAAATATGCGATAGTCTCCAAGGGCAGATTTTGAGGCGTCATTGCCACCAACATGAGGGAAGACCAGGCGCTATTTAACCGAATAATTTGAGCGAGCATTTCGCCATCGAGATGGGGCATTTCCCAGTCAATGACCGCCAAATGGTAGGGTAAATCCTGCTGTTGGTGCAATAGTTTGAGTGCCTCTAAGCCATGAGTGGCTTCGATTACTTCCATGCCCCAATTTTCTGCCAGCATCTTCAGCAGTTGACGATTTGCTTGATCTGGACTGACAGCCAGCAGGCGACAGCCGCTAAAGGTATCCTCTAGGTGTTTGCCAAAAGGAACCACAAACCAGAATGTGGAGCCAACCCCGGGTTCGCTCTCTACGTCGATTTTACCCCCCATCAACTCTACTAACTGCTTGCAGATGGCCAAACCTAAGCCAGTACCGCCGTACTTGCGGGTCATGGAGGGGTCAACTTGGGAAAATGATTGAAATAGCTTTTGTTGATCGCCCGGGGCAATCCCAATCCCAGTATCTCTCACGGCAAAGCAAAGCGGAATCGACAGCTCTCGGCTGTCAGCGGCCCCATTTAGCATCAACGGTACGTTTGACGCCAAAATTGACGGGTCCCCTAGGGTAACGCGAATCGATATTTCACCCCGATCGGTGAATTTAATCGCATTGCCCGCCAGATTGAGTAAAACCTGACGCAGGCGCCCCACATCCCCTTGCAATTTTTTCGGTACTTCCGGGGCCACGAAAATTTCTATATTTAAACCCTTAGTCACCGCTTGCGGAGAAAGCAATTTTATCACCTCTTCCAGGCAGGCTTGCAACTCAAACTCCACAGTTTCCAACTGCATTTCCCCGGCTTCCAGCTTGGAAAAGTCCAGGATGTCATTGATAATTACTAACAAATTATCCGCGCTGGTTTTAATCGTATCCACGAAATCTTTTTGTTCTGCATCCAAGTCCGTGGTCGCTAGCAAGCCCGCCATTCCCAGAATCCCATTCATCGGGGTGCGGATTTCATGGCTCATATTCGCCAAAAACTGGCTTTTTGCCCGGTTGGCTGCTTCTGCCATTGCTTTGGCTTGCTGTAGTTCCGCTTCTGCTTGTTTCCGGGGGGTGATGTCGATGTTGGTGCCTACCATCCGCAGGGGTTGGCCATTTTCGTCCCGCTCTACCACCTTCCCCCGCGCTAAAATCCACAGCCAATTGCCGGATTTTTGTCGCAAGCGATGCTCTAACTCGTAGCTGCCCCTACCCGCCAGGTGTTCTTGCAGGGTGAATGCGACTCTTTCTGCATCTTCTGGGTGGATTAACTGCTCCCAAGTGGAGGTGAGATAATCTAGTTCTCCATTTTGGTATTCCAGCATCTGGAACCAGCGGGGGCTAAAATAACATTCATTGGTGATGATCTTCCAATCCCATAATCCGTCTTCGGTGCTGTCTAGAGCTAGCTGCAATCGCTCTTGGGAAAGGCGTAGCTGTTCGGTCCGCTCTTTGACTCGTTCCTCTAGGGTTTGTTTGGCAGTGTTTAATTCTTGAAATTTCCCTTGGAGGCTGAGGGCCATTTCCTGGAAGTTGTCCGCCAGGGATTTGATTTCCGTAATCACGGATTTCGGCCAGTCTGGGGTTTCTTTGGAGAGGAGTTTTTCCGGCAGGTTGGTGCTAGTGGTGGCTAGGTGGGATAGGGGAGTGACTAGCTGGCGGCTGAGGAGCAGAGCTAGGATGAGAGCCACGGCAGTCAGGGTGAGCATCAAAGCCAGGTTTTTGATATACCCTAGCTGGAGCTGGTTGATAAATGGCGCTGTGGGAGTAGCGATCACCAATCGCCAGGGGATATCGTCGCCTAGGGGAGCTTCTGTGACGTAAAAAGAGCCCATCCACCGGCGCATAATCGGGTTGCCCTCGGGCAACCATTGGTAGATATTGGGAGCGATCGACCTTTTTTCCCCTCCTTCATAATTCCTAAATTTTTTGAATTTCTCTAATTCTGGCTGGGTAGTGGCAATGATTTGGTATGAGTTGTCAATGAGGGTGATGTTTAATTGGTGATTGGTGGCTGTGTTTTTCAGCAGCTTTTCGAGTTTTTCAAAACCCAGGGAAGCGTATGCTAAGCCCTGGAACCCCATTGATTCTACCTCGATCGGTACGCTCAAACCTACGTGAGGAATTTCAGTGGTAGGACCTTTATGTACTTCGCTAATAATGGCTTTGCGGCTATTTTTGGCTTGGAAAAAGCTGGGTTTATTGGCAATGCTGGTGCCGAGAATCGCTTCTCCCTGATTGTTGATGGTGGGTGAGGCGGCGATGATGGTGCCTTCTTGATCCACTAGGTACATTTTGAGGAAACCGGGAAACGCCTGCTGCAGCTGGGTAGTGCTTTGTTGTAGGGATAAGCTGGGGTTATCCATCGATGACCGGGCAATTTTGCCGAGTTCCTTCACGGCGTGGAGGTGTTGGTCGTACCAAAATCGCACCTCTGATACTATGGTGGTGGCTGTGGATTCTAGCTCCCCGGTAATATCAGTTTGGATATCATCGAATACTCTTTGACCTTGCCAAACGGTGAGCAAAAGCGCGGGCAAGAAGACGAAAGCTACTAACAGATTAAATAAGGTTTCCCGCAGGGAAAGGGTTTTGGGGGTTTGACGCCGCCCCAGCCACTGGCTCACGGGCAGGTAGTTGAGGATGAGACTGGCAATTAGGGCATTGAGGATGCCGTTAACCGATTGCTTGAGGACGATGACTCCGGCTTGAATGGGAGCCATCTGCAGGAAGCCGTGGTAAAACAGCCACACCATCGGCATTCCCAGGGTAAACCAGTAAATCGCGTCCAGGAGTAGGATGTTTTGACTCCAGCGCCGCAAGAGCAGACCGACAAACAGCACCTCGCAGGTCATAATGATCATGGCATAGGGGTGCCCCCAAGCCATGTAGGTGTAGGTGGTGGCGATCGCCGCCGCGATCGTTCCCCATACCGTCCCATACAGGCTCGCCACCATCAATGTGATGATGCTCCCGAAGATAAATTCCACACTGAAAAACAAAGGCAGGCTCACATGATTGCCCAGGTAGCCCGCCGCCAGTGCTAGCAGCAGCCCGATAATCGGTCTAGCTTTGCCGCTTAATTGCCATTTTCTCAAGTTTTTTTGAAATCGCATGTGCTTAATCTTTGGGTGCATTCTCCTGTTTTTCTCTCTTCGTGACCGCGATTACCCTGCTAATGGCTTCCTTCATTCTATTTTAGGCTCTTGTTTTAGGTTCTTGGGTTGATTGATCGCATTTCTCAAATTCAGGTACTGCTGTCATCCCCGCTTTCGCAGGGAGCCCGTCACCATCCTGACCTCACCAATCTGAGAAACGATCGAGATATTTTTATTGGTAAATTCGCTGGCTGGATATTCTCTATTGGATTGTGTTGGGGCAGAAATGTTGAATGTCGATACAAAACTTTACATAAAAAATTACACTTATGTCTTTGATGCCTAAATTATTCAAAAAACGTCATCTCCTCAAACCAATGAACATAACTAATTTTTTGACACATACAACATTGTAAATA
>DVDU01000271.1 GCA_015296065.1 Oscillatoriaceae cyanobacterium M33_DOE_052
ACCAATCCTGTCCAATAGTCATAGGTCGTGGTTGTTGATTGCTGTCCCGTTCCATTTTGCGGATCGACCACTACCCTGGTCGGCAGTGCGTGGGTTGAATCCTCATAAAAAAACAGGGTTGTATTTCCTTTGGGATCAGTGGTAGATATCCTGTTGCCATAGGTAGTATCATAGCTGTGTCTTATGTTTATCCACTTGTTGTTGCGACTATCCCAGCGGCTTTCTTGAGTGAGATTTCCCTTAATGGGAGCTGCGCCGAACGGTTGATCGTCATAACTATACTGAGTGATACTGGGTCCTACCGAGGTCTCCTTGGCAGCGTTCAGAATTAGCGGTGTGCCACTGAGCAGCCGTTTGCCATACACATTCTCTGAACTAGCGGTCGGTGCTGGATTGTAGTAGCTATTGTTGATCGTGCGCAAGGCTGTAGCGCCATCTGGCACACCCGTTGGTACGCCTTCTTGATTGCGGCTTACTGAATTTGGAGCAAACCAGTCGTAATCGGTCTGTTGGATTACATTGCCGTTGTAGTCATACTGGAAGAGCTTAGCCGACATTTTAACTGGCGTGCCGTTTGGGTCATGCAGCGTGGTATATTCTGCATCAACTACTGGATTGAACCCAACCAGACCCCCTGGGGCGCTGTCATTGCCGCCATTGAAGATCAGCCTACTCCAACGCCGTTCGATGGTCGTCAGGGGAATCAGATTTTGACTCCCGCGTTTGGAACGGACTGTCCTGTAGACTAAGCCACTCCTGCCATCGCCTCCACCAAGGTATGCCGCTAGTCCTGGATCGTGAGGATAGAAAGTCTCAGTAGTAACCAACCCATCAGGAGAGGTTACCTGGCTTTGCCCGGAACCGATACTATATTCCCATATATCGGTTTTACCATCATAAATGACTCTTTTTCGAGTGATTGATTCTCGTGGCGCCAGCGCAGGATCAAACAAAGATTGATTCGTGCCGTCCCATTGATAATCATATTCCACTACTGCCCCTGAAGGCATCACCATCCGGCTCAGCGAGCCCCAGCCGCGTGATGCGCTAGTGATTGTGCTAAAGCTCCCGCTACAGTCTAGTCTTCGCTGTAAATTGATATTTTCTACTGTGTCAGAGTTGTAGCTGAAAGTGAATTGCAGACGCGCTGCCCCCGGTTTGGTCTGAGGTAATACTATTGACCGGACTACATCGATGTCTTGGCCAAGAACTTCTTTCTCTGTCAGACAAGGATCACCGAGTAGATAGGTCTTGCCAAAGACCCGCGTGGTGCCATAGTTAATTTCAATCGTCACCCACGCGCCCCCGACAGTCTGGTAGTGCACTCCATAGCTATTAGTTGCCGGATTGTAACCCTGCAGAATCTCTCTGCCACTCCGCTCATCCTGATAATGAGTTGTAGTCCGACCTGCATCAACTGTGGTGAATATCTTGATCTTGTTTCCGTTAGTATCTATGATTCGCTGAATCCCACTGCTCTCTTCTACGATAGTGCCATCAGGCAGATAGACCGCCCAGCTTATTGGGCCACCACCAGGTGGAGGGGGATCAATCCTTGCCCACAAGTAGCTTCCATCAGATGAGTAATATCTCATCGGCTGGTTGATTTGGTCGGCAGCAGGTATGTCTTTGTAATATCCTCTCATATAATCGCGATTACCGGGATAGCTGGGGTAATCTAATGGCCTTAGCTCGTGCTTGGCGCCATCTGGAGTGGTCAAAATCACCTTCCAACGATAGGCTTGAAGGTAGAATTCGGGATCTGAGCCATCTCTGGGGGGAACCCCTATATGATCCTCATCTCGATGGTGGATAGTAATTGTGTAAATGCCACCTACTGTCCATCCACCGACATCGCCCAGTTGGAGAGTCTGCTCTGTGTATCCCGGGCGCCCTATATCCCCTGCTTCTTCTCTCCCTTTCATATCCCACAACTTACTGTTATAAATGGCGCGCAATACAAACGAGAGATCTGCGCCAGCTATCGGCGGCAATGATGCTAGTGGGATTGATAGATTGACATTGCCATTATTAAGGCTGATGTTCTCAATATCAGAGACTGAGTACGATCCTATTGGCCTGATTCCCCGGTCTGGTCTTGAGGCTGTTTGTGCTTCTGCCGTCAGGCTCAGGCTAGCAAAAAGAGCAATGATGAGAGTCAATTGTATCCCGCTTCTCACTACTGTTCGATAGACACTGCTTGCCATCTTTATCGTTCTCCTTTCATTGCTTTGGGCCATGCCCGATGTTGTTCAAGCTAAGCTCCATTATCACCTGATTATTTCGGCTCCAAACGATGCGTGTGGGAACCATCTCCCCATCTTGACTGGCCCAGCCAGAGAGTTCCGCCACAATCGTTTCTCCTTGCTCTTCCGATACGACCTTTTCAATCAGGCCGGTCGAAACATTGATATAGTAGATCCGCCACTGGCTCTGCGGTTGTTTGTGGTCTGAATCCCCGGGCTCGCCGATTCGCACCAGATCCCAGATAGGACCTGTATAATCATCTGAATCGCCAGCTTCGGCTGGCCTTACATTGCGGGCAATGATGCGATAGGCTGCTCCTCTGATCTGGGCCAGTATGAACTGATCCGGGCTATCGAGGACGAGCCGTTCTATCAACGAACGGTGACTGCCAGCAGCAGCATTGCCAGCTACTTTGGCCCCTTCCTTGCTGTTCCAACTCAATGGCGGCTGGCCGCCACCACTGAGGAGAATATCTACCTGTTCGCTGTCCAGATCCTGTTTGCGGATGATACGTACTGTATGGCGCTCTGTGCCGATAGTGAGTGTGCCCAACATCACTGACACTTCTCGCCCTGGGGATTGAAATCGCTGACCCAGTCTGCGTCGCATACGGTCTGCTACTGGTTGAAGCGATAGTCTGTTATGAAAGCGATTCGCCGATTGAGGGTTACCCTGCTGCTGATTCGATTCAACTGACTGCGTCACTGAGCCAGTGTTTACGGGGGCATTCTGGCCATAGCTCTGTGCCGGTAATACAAGCACAGCAATACACGACCAAAGACAGAACGCTAAGCTATAGACGTTAAGAAAAAGATCGCCGTTAGTTCGGGCGCTCAGCGCCCTCAAAGCAAATTTGAAATAAGACTGTTTTGAGGGCGGTTTTGACGGCGTTGAACGCCCGAAGTATTTGCGCCCGAACGGGAAAATGTCTTTCTTAAGAGCTATAGCTGCTAACCGATTGATCTGGTCAGGTACCTCATTCAGAATCGCCCTATATAGATTGGGTTTACTAATTACATTCCTTGCCATCGGTTGTTCTCCTGCAATTACTCTTCATACCAGTGAATTAGTACCGGAGCGTTCTTCCAGTGCTCGGATTATTCCAGCCATCACTTCACTTCTCTTACCTGCCGTGAAACAGAGTATCAGGCATCGGCTGATTGAACTTCACTTCAAGCACATCGATGCGAAAGTCCACTTTCCCTCCCAGCCAGTGAGTCACTTCAAACGGCCACAACACTCCTCCTACCTGCTGCCAGCGCGCAAACTCTACTCGTACCTCCATCATCGGTGCGCTGAAATCTTCTGCGCTCCGCCGCGGATCGTCTGGCTCCAGCCACCTCGCCGTCGAAACGGTCGATTCCTGTCCATTGATGTGATAACTGATCCGTCGCTTGTCTCGCGCACTATTTCCGCTCTGTGGCCCGATGGTGTCTTCTATCTGAACTACTTCTGAGACCACCGGCTGAGCTAAGATCTCTGGCGCTCGCCCAGGAGCAGGCGGCTTGTGATGCTCAAGGTGTCGGCCCCCTTCCCGGTAAGGTGCCCCTGCTGCGCGAGTAATAAACAAGCGATCAGGCCAGAGGCGCAACCACTGGCGGATGTCTCGCGCTTCTTCTTCACTCACTCTGGCAGAGCCTGCTCGCCAGGCGCTCGTCTGATCAAACCCTGAGACGGTTACTGTCCCACCACTGCCGATCTCCACTCTCAGCTTGTCAGGGTACTTGCGATAGAGAGTGATGGCCGATTGTCCGGTCATCTTGCCATCGCGGTCGAAGTAACTGATTGTGCCTTTAACCACTGAATTAGTAATTGCATTGTTCCAGCCGTGTTTGGCCCTGGCCCGCTGTTCCACATCTTGTCCCCCTTGTG
>DVDU01000025.1 GCA_015296065.1 Oscillatoriaceae cyanobacterium M33_DOE_052
AGAACCTGCAAAACCAGAACCAGTTTCCGGTGTTATTGCGGCAGTATTTTTCTTGGGTCGGGGATGATACGATGGTGGATACTGCTGAGGCTTGCGGCGTGGTGCCACTGGCGCAAAAAGATAGTGCTATTGGCGATTGGAGGTTCTTAAGTTCGGAGCAAGTGGCACAACTGCCATTGCAGAAAACACATTCCTTATTTCCTACAATCCTGATTGATGGCGTATTTTTCCAACTATACAATACCGGTATTGCCCGCGTGTGGCGTTCCTTACTCCAAGAATGGTCAAACCAGGAGTTTGCCAAACACATTGTGGTCTTAGACCGGGTGGGAACCGCCCCCAAAATGCCTGGTATTCGCTATCGCACTATCCCCGCCTACGACTACGACAACACCGACGTTGACAAGCAAATGCTCCAGGAAATCTGCGATGAAGAAGGAGCAGATTTATTCATCTCCACCTACTACACCACTCCCATATCTACGCCATCCGTATTCATGGCCTATGACATGATACCTGAAGTCCTCGGATCCGACTTTACCCAGCCCATGTGGCGGGAGAAGCACTATGGCATTGAACACGCTAGTGCTTATATTTCCATATCAGAAAACACGGCGCGAGACTTAGCCAAGTTTTTCCCCAATATTGACCCAGATACCATCAAAGTCGCTCATTGCGGAGTTACACCGGAGTTTTACCCAGCCACTACAGAAGAAATCAACTGCTTTAAAACCAAATACGGCATATCCAAACCCTACTTTCTTCTAGTGGGGATGGGCAGTAACTACAAAAACGCCTCCTTGTTCTTAAAGGCGTTTTCCCAACTGCCCGCTAAGCAAGGGTTTGAAATCGTCGCCACCGGCAGCGGATATTTATTGTCTGCCGAAATGAGACAATACACGTCCGGGGTAGTAGTACACCTGGTGCAACTTGAAGATGCAGAACTGAAAGCAGCTTACAGTGGTGCTGTTGCCCTGGTGTATCCATCTATCTATGAAGGTTTCGGTTTGCCGGTGTTGGAGGCTCTTGCCTGCGGTTGCCCCGTCATTACCTCTCCTAATGCTTCCATCCCAGAGGTGGCCGGAGAGGCGACAATTTATGTCAATCATCAAGATGTAGATGGCTTAGCAAATGCCCTGTGCGACGTGCAAAAGCCATCATTGCGCAACTCTATGATCGCAGCGGGATTGGCACAAGCTCAAAAGTTTTCTTGGGCATCGATGGCAGAAAACGTGAGTCAGGCGCTGATAAATGCTACTTTGCTGCCGTTAAACTTGCAAGCAGTAAATCTCATCGCTTTTCCTGACTGGCAACAACCGGAAGAGTCCCTGGGAGCAGAACTGCAAGCGGTTCTCAAGACTGTGGCGACGCACCCGAATAAAAGCGGGATGACACTACTGATATATCGCGGGGAGATGTCCGAGGAGGACGCCAACCTGATGCTATCGACTGTGGCGATGAACTTGCTGATGGAGGAGGATTTAGATGTGAGTGACGGGCCGGTGATTTCCCTGGTGGGTGAATTAGACCCAATGCAGTGGCAGGCACTGTTGCCCCGCTTACAGGGGCGAATTATTTTAGCAGGGGAGAATTGGGATGGCATCGCCGCCGCCAAAGCCGAAAATATTCCCACCTACACCCCCGATAACCTCCCTTAAAAATAGCAACCGTTGACTCCCACAAGTCAACAGTTGCTATCCAGCATTTTTTATATTTCATCTCTTGGAGGATGCCAACCCTGACTTATCCACAAACTTCTTGCCGCCACTACGTATTCGTTATTGAGGTGCAAAGCCACCACTGTGGCGCTACCACTTGCAGTTAAACCCACAATATCAGTGCCCCCATTAGCCCAGCTAAAATGCTCGGTCCATTTTTGCTCGCGGGGATGGAACAAAGGCACTAATTCTCCAGTATTTGGGTCAATAGCATGAGTTTTTGCGCCCTTGAACTCATTACAACGGTAGCCGGAGGCTGCTAAATTATCCCGATCGTCACCCCCACCTAGGGACTGAGGAAAAATATGCTCTATTACTAATGGCATACCAATCAGCCGCGACGATGTGCGGCAATATTCACAGCAGTAACCTGCTTCTGACCACACCTGCTGCCGTAGTTTCTGGGAAATTGAAGCCACAGTTATTTATTCTATCTATTCTACAGGTAAATATTCCAATGGTTGGATCGGATAACCACGCCACCGCAACAAAGACCAAGCAGATGCTTTGCTCAACATCAGCCTGTCAGCATCAATGCGCAAATCCCTAATTTCCTCAAGCTCCGCCGCTGTAATTGAGTCATTGGCGTTTTTATCTAGCAGTGTCAAATGGCGTTCTTGCGCCGTTGGCGATACTTGCATCCGCGTAATTTTCACCAGTTCCTCTACCGGGAGATTTTGCATACTCAGTAACTCCCCTTGCAAATGAAGGGGTGCATGCTCAACCGAAGGCGGCAAGTTACTGGTGATACTCTGTATTGCCAGAGATTCCAAAGATTGATTGCTCAGCTCAGCAATCCTCACTAATTTTTGGAAGACCGGCTCTGGTAGTTCTAACGTTAGTCGGTACGTCGCCATCTTTGACCTCAAGTAGCCAGAAGATTTTCTGCTCCTAGTATAATATGGTTATTATATCGAGTCCGGTTAATTGCTAATAAATCCCGTAGGGGCAGCCCCTACTATTGAGATTTACCCCTATCAACCATCCACATACTGCTGCCACATTTGCCGATAGGCTGATTCCATATCCCTGGTAAACTGTGCGGAATTCCACAGGGGAGAACTGTGGCGAGACTGGCGCAATCTCCAGGCTATATCTTGCCGTAGTTCTGGAGATTTGCCCAGACGGATACCCCATTCCACATATTCCTCATCGGTCCAAGCAATTCCCTCAGTCACCCCCACATTCATCATCATAGTATAGCTATTGCGGGCGGCAAATTGCTCCCCTACCCTGGTGACAATGGGAATACCCATCCAGAGAGTTTCTAGAGTTGTGGTGGCGCCGTTGTAGGGATAGGTATCCAATACCACATCGGCAATACTTAGGTTAGCTCGATGGAGATTTTCAGAGCTGACTTTTGGTAAAAAGCGCAGGCGTTCTGCCTCTACTCCCACTTCGGCGGCCAGGTTTTCAAAGAAAACTTTTACTCCCTCTGTATCTGCCATGCTTTTGACGACAAAATAGCTATCGGGAACTGCTTTGATAATTTGCATTTGCAAGCGCGCATTATGGGGATTGCGCTTATAGCCAGTTTGCGCGCTGAAATACACTACCGCATCATCGGGAATGCCTAAATCATCCCGTCGCACATTGGGGACACCTACCTCAAACCCATCCACCGCAATATATGTTTGCGGCAACCGCCAAATTTTGGCATTATAATAATCTTGGGCATTTTCTGGCAGCACGTATTTATCAGCAATAAAATAGTCAACCGCAGGTAAACCGGAGGCATCAGACCCCAACCAAGTCACTTGAATGGGAGCCGGTTTTAAAGCTAAAATAGGAGAAATCATCCGGTGGGTAATGCTGTCTAAATCTACTAGGATATCAATCTCGTCCTCGCCAATGTATTCGGCAATCTTCTTGATGCTATCATCAGCGCAATCAGAAAATTTAGATATTTCGGCAAAACTCGCCTGCATATCATCATAGATGCGCTGGAGGGAGTAGGTGTAGATGGCAAAATTTTCGGCATCGTGATATTGCATCACCCACCGTGACAGCCATCCCACGGAATGCCGGTAAAAACAACTGGATATATAGCCGATGCGCAGAACTTTATTACTTACTTCTCTGCTTACCGCTTCTTCCCGGTTCAGCTTCCCATCCGCATCTAAGTAATTTTTGACTTTATTTTGGTAAACCTGTGCAAATTGATTCTTAAATTGATGGTCATTTTGCGGACGATCGCCGAAATAAGGGAGATAACCCAGCGTCACCATTGAATAAGCGAATACATCTTCAGCGATATGAGCGCCAGAGTCAGTTACATATGTCAGCAATTTTTCATATTCTTGCGCCAATTCATAAGCACGCTCCCAAGCAAACCCTGTTTCTAGCAAGCTGGTAATTGCCAAATGGTAGGCGATGATTTTCGCTTCCACCGTGTTATCTGCAAAGCTCAGCAGCTTGATGGCGGCATCTGCACTGGCAGCCGGATTATCAACTTCTCGACAGAAACGAGCTATATTGCCCAGAAAAAATCGATTTTCTGGTGCCACTTTTAACCCAATTTTCGTAAACTCAATAACTTGCTCTTTCGATACCGAACGCTTCTCGATAAAATCGGCAATTTGGTGGGATAAAAATTCTGCCAGCCATACCCCATCGACACCAGCAGCAATACAAGCATCAGCCAGCTTTACAGCCATAGGATATTCTGCTGCTACCTGCATAATTGCCCGCCAGCATTCCTGCATCTCGTCAGCACCAAACCGAGCTACCCCATCTGGTGCTACTATTTCACTAAGTTGGGAAAGCAATTCCTCGGTTTCTGGGAATTTCGCTAACTTTTTCTCTAACTTAATTGTCTGTACCAAATTTTGCCAATTGTCTGGCTCCATTTCCCCCATTTGCTGCCGAATTAACCAAGCGGCTTGCCAGTTGGGAATTGCTTCCTGCCTTTCGGCTTCTGCCGCCAATACTTCCCATAGCTCTTGGCTCCAGACGGCTACTTGCTCTGGCTCACCTTGGGCGATGATAAAAGACCAAGCGGTTAAGGCTTCTGCAGCCGATTCTTGCAGTAGCAGCATCAGTCCCAAATACCAGTAATTTTCCACTTGGTCAGGATTTGCGGCTACAGCTTCCTCGTATAATGCCGCCGCTGCTGCATAATCTCCCTGCATCCAATATTGATATGCTTCTTTTGCCCTTTCATTTGTCATTGTTATTATTTCCGAAAGTCACTTTTGTTGGTAGTTGCACTTAAGTACCTTCGAGATACCGCTGCCACATCTGTTCGTAGGCATTTTCCATCTCCCGGGCAAATTGTTTGCCATTCCACAGGGGAGCTGTTTTCCTGGCGAGTTGCAGTTTCCACGATATCTCCTGTCGCAGTTTTGCATCTTTACCCAAGCGCACTCCCCATTCTACATATTCGTCGTCACTCCAAGCAATCCCCTCGGTTACTCCAGCGTTGACCATCATGGTGTAGCTGTTGCGGGCGGCAAATTGCTCTCCTACTCTGGTGACAATGGGAATTCCCATCCACAAGGTTTCTAGGGTGGTAGTGGCGCCGTTGTAGGGATAAGTATCTAGTACCACATCGGCGATGCCTAAATCGGCCCGGTGTGTGGCTTCTGCACCGACTTGGGGTAAAAAACGCAAGCGGCTGATATCTACTCCTTCTGCTTCTGCAATTTGGGTAAAAAAGGTTTCTACTGCTCCTTTATCGGAGATGCCTTTGATTAAAAAGTAGCTATTGGGCACCTCTTTGATAATTTTCATCTGGAGTTTGGCGGTATCTGGGTGGCGTTTGTAGCCTCGCTGACCGCTAAAATAGACTACTGCATCGGTGGGTATTTCTAGCCGATCGCGCCGCAACGTGGGTACTCCTACTTCAAATCCATCCACGGCGATGTAGGTTTGGGGCAAACGCCAGATTTTTTCCGTGTAATAATCTTGCGCCGATTCCGGTAACACGTAAGGGTCGGCTATATAGTAATCAATACTAGGCAAACCTGAAGCATCCCAACCTAACCAAGTCACCTGCACTGGTGCTGGTTTCAGGGCCATCACTTCACAGGTGGTATCTAGGGTGATGCTATCTACGTCGATCGCGATATCAATTTCATCCGCCGCAATGCGATCGGCTATTTCCTCCACATTCCTGGTTAAGGGACGCGGGTGAGTTACCCGAGATGCGTACCATTCTTGTACTGGGTCGTTTGGCTTGTAGTTAATAAAATAGCCGTAAATCTCAAATTGAGAGCGATCGTGATGCTCCAGCAACCATCGCGCCAGCCATCCTACCGAATGTCTCCTCAGACAATGAGACACATATCCTATTTTTAGCTTTTTCTGACTTGGCGCAATTTTTTTCCGTTCTAAAGCACTGGTGCGATATTGCTCTACCCGGTCATTAAATTGATTTTGAATCTTAGTTTGGCACCACTGGGACACCAACACCTGCATCTGTCTGTTGTGTTTGGCCGAGTCTTGCACATAAGGGAAAAAATATGCTACACTTAATCCTCTGGTGACTGCTGCATAATTAATGCTATCTAATGTTTCTGGCAAATTATATAATAATTTCTTTTGCTCTTCAAAAGCCAACCACACCTGGTCCCAATAGCCACCCGCCCCCAATAAACGACGCAGTAACAAGTGATTGGCAAATAGTTGAGCCGCTACATTATCTGCCAGAGCGGCACATGACTTAGCCGCTTCTATTCCTTTATCATACTCTTCAGCATTTTGATAAAAAGTAGCCAAATGCCGCCAAACTTCGGCTTGATTTTCCCGGTTAATCTCTAAGCTCAAACATAGCTCCGCCAGATGCACCGCTCCTAGGGGTTCATGCAGGGTATGATTTAGCTCGATCGCCGCCACCAACAAAACCGATAGCAGCAAATCTGACAAATGCCGCAGATGGGAACAGCATACTGATGCCAATTCTAATGCTTTTGGATGTAAAGGCACTGCCTTTAGCACCTGTTCCAATAGCGCTAATAATAAATGGGAGTCTATCTCTTGATGCTCCCGAATTAGTTCTACAACTCCCCAATCAGCCAGCTCGTCTCCTGTAAACTCTTCCAACTCTATAGCTAAGAGAGATAAATACAATAAATTATCCACGTCACCAGGCTGTAGCTCCCGAATATGCTGGCGAATCAACCAAGTCACTTTATAGTCGTCTAAATCTTGCCGCCGCTGCGCTTCCGCCTCTAAAACCTCCACCAGCTCTGCCGTCCACAACTCCACCTCCTCCGGATCCCCCTCCATCATTGCTGCCAGCCAGGTGGTGTGCGCTTCCGTTTCTTGTCCTTGTAATAGCAACAGTAAACCCAAATTCCAGTAATAAGATTTCACATCCGGTGTCGCGGCAATAGCTTCCTCGTACAAACTAGCCGCCTCGGAGTATCTATCTTTGCACATTAATTCATATGCTTGCTTTGACCGAGACATCGAGCTATAACTGAACGACATAATCAAATACAATCAGACATAATGATGGCAGAGAATAGTCAAATATTATCCCATAAAATTGAGAGCTTTAGTTGAGTAACATCATTACTACAACTAAAGCTCTCTTGCGGATATTATTCAGGTCGAAATCAAATTAGTTGCCCAACTGGGTTGCATCAGCAGTGGGAGCCAAGTTAGTCACGACGAAAACGGTAGTGGCTGTAGCTTGTGGACCATCATTTGGATTTGGGGCTTTGATTTCCCAGAGTTTTGCTTGGGTGGCCGCTTCAGTAACGCCACCAGAAGTTACATCCGTCGTGTAGGTATATCCGCCGTAAGATTTCAACGCTTTCTTAATGGTGATCCCACGATGGAGGGCTACAGAAGACGCGCCCGCGGCGCCGGTTGCAATTTCATAGCGGTAGTTAGTAGTTTGGGTGGCAATACCCATTCCTAGTTCACCGATCGAGCTGGTGAATGCTTGTCTGTCTAAGTGGAAAGCTTGTTGCGCGCGGTTGAGGGCACCGATGTTATTTCTGGCTTCCACCTGTTTGCCTTTGTTGGCTTGGCTGAGGAGGGAGGGCAACGCAACAGCGGCCAGAATACCGATGATAATCACCACCACCAACAGTTCAATCAGGGTGAAACCCCCTTCTCTCTTTTTCTCGTTCAGGTGTTGCAGGAACTTGACTTTTAATTCGGTTTTCATTTGAGAGGTCTCCTTGAGGTCTGGGATGCTTGCTTTTTATCTGCTGAGACTAACTTACCCACTTCCCTACCCTTTCATATCACCCCACCATCAAAAAATTTTTCTTTCTCAAGCCGAAAGCTCCAAAAGCAGGTACAGATAGCTTTCCAGCTTCACCAACAGTTCCCGCACCACCTGCTCTGCTCTCGCCTCATCCATCTCTTCCAAGCTCACCGGGTCCAATGGTGCGATTTCCCCCCACCGCCTGACTATGGCCATTACTGGCTGGGGTCCATCCCACAGGGGCAGCAGGCAGGCTCCGACTCTACTATCTATATATACCGGATGGGGGGTTACATCTTTGATGTACTTGCTGATTTCCCAGGCAGCGCGGCTAGCGATACAGTCTATCAGGTCCGCTTTGACTTGGGAGTTTTGTAGCTGAGGGTGTAACTGCACTGTGGCCCGTCGCCAATCTGCCTCGGTCCAGTCCGCCACCGCCACTCTAGGCCGGTCCCCTTGGTGATGACCACACCAAAAATCCAACAACCGGTGACGCCGCTCTAACAATTCAAAGATACGCAGTTGCTGCTCAAGAGAAATTTCCCCTAAGCTGATTCCGAATACAGGGGGCAGGTTATCTGGGTCTTGGAATAGGTCCCGCAGTTCCCAGCAACGCCAGTTTACCATACTGACAAACTCTAGGTCCGCTGCCTTCAATGCGGCGAACATCTCAGGGATACTGTAGCCTTTGTCTCCCTGTAATAAATAATTAGCTAAAACCCACTCATCTCGTCCAGAATGTTTGACATCCCAAGTTCTGGCTTTCAAAAATATGCTGTCATTCACCGCCTGCATAAAATCGCGGCATATTTCTAGTTCTGTTTCCCCAGGATTATCTTCCATTAAACCCATGAATTTAAATAGCTCTTGTGCCCTGTAAAATGTATAGCGCTGAGATGAGCTATGTAAGTTGGTGCGAATGATACCATCTGATTTTAATACAGATTTAAATGATTGTAATCCTCTATGAATATCTGGAATTAAGTATAATACTTCATCACAGTTAATATAATCAAATTGAAATCCTAAGTCGGCGATATCGTCAATTGATATGGCATAAAATTCCGCATTTTCAAAGCCGTGATAGGCTAATCGTTGCCGAGCCAAATCTACAGAAACATCGGAGATATCGATACCGATGATTTTGGCGCCGGGATTGGCTTCGGCTAATGCCAGTGCCTTATGACCGCTGCCACATCCAGCATCTAAAATCCATTTGCCTTGGGTATCGGCTACTTTTTGATTTCTCCGGTAGTAAGCCGTGACCAAATTGTGAAAATATAGCAAATTTAAGTCACCTTTGGGCGATGTCTGGAGGGGTACTCGCGGATAGGGACCGGTGTCAAATTGCTGGCGAATTTTTTCTAGGGATTCAGATGGTTGGGCATTCATGGCTTGGTTCCTGCTCTGGGGGGATTTATGTTAATCAGGTCAATTATCGTCTCTTGCCAAAAGCACGTAGAGAAATGTCTCCAGCTTTTGCAATAGTTCTATTACTTCCGATGATGCCTGTTCCTCAGACACTGGCTCTAGGGTGGCTGGGTTGACTGGACTTATTTGTAACCAGCGTTTCACCAAAGCCCGCACTGACTGGGGTTCGTCCCACAGGGGCAGCAAGCAAGGGGCAATACTGCTATCTATCAAAATGGGAGTAATCGTGGGAACTTGCAAATAACGGCTGATTTCAAATGGGGTATGGTGAGTAATACAATCTATAAGGTATTCTTTCACCTGAAGGGTTTTTAGCTGAGGATGCAGCTCTACTAATGCGTTGTGCCAATCTCTCTCACTCCAGTCAGATAATGGCACAAATGGCTGACTTTGGTTGGTATGACCACACCAAAAGTCCATTAAACGGTGAACGGGATGAAGTAGTTCAAATACGTGCAGCCGCTCTTCTACAGAAAGCTCTGGCAAGCTGATGGCGAGAAAGGCTGGCAGGTTATCTGGGTCTTTGAATAAGTCGAGTAATTCCCATTCCCGCCAGTTGACCATGCTAATAAACTCTAATTGCGCCTCTCGCAATAACTCAAACATTTCTGGGACTGTGTAGCCTTTATCTCCGGTGAGTAGATAATTGAGGAGAATCGGCTCGGCATCTGTTTCCCACTCGGCATCCCAGGTGATACGCTTAAGCCATACTTGATTTTTTAATGCGGTCATGCTTTGGCGGACTGATTCTATTTTGGCTTCTTGTGTGAGATTGTCCGCTGCAAACCCTAAACCCATTTCCTGAAAAACTTTCTGGGCTTGAAATACGGGAAAACGCTGCCAGTGGTGATGGAGATTGGTTCTAATTATGCCTTCTGGGTTTAAAACTGTTCTTAACCCCTGTAGTCCTGTAGCTGGATCTGGCAGCAGGTAAAGGACTTCATCGGCGTTGATGTAGTCGAACTGCCAGCCTAGTTGGGGTAAATCCTCAATTGATATGGCGTGGAATTCGGCGTTGTGGATGTTGTGGTATTTGAGGCGCTCTCTCGCTAGATTGACTGATGTTTCTGAGAGGTCAATACCAACTATTTTGGCGCCGGGATTGGCCAAGGCTAATACTAAAGATGCGTAACCAGTGCCGCATCCAGCGTCTAGGATGATTTTGCCTTCGGTGGTGGGTATTTTTTGATTTCTGAGATAGTAAGGGGTGATGAGGTTGTGAATAAAAAGTAAGTTGGCGTCGTCTTTGGGGGATTCTTCTAGGGGGTTGCGGGGGTAGGGTGCGGTGTCAAACTGCTGACGAATTTTCGCGAGTAAGTCTGATTCTGGGTTGTTCATCAGGCATGGATGATAATAATTAATTTCAGTTGGCGGGGTTGGGGGCGGGTACGGGTACGGGGTTACTGGGGGCGGAATTGAAGTTGCCATCTCCGGGGAGAATGCCGGGAGTCAGGGGGTTACTAGGGGCGGGATTGAAGTTGCCATCTCCGGGGATGGTGCCTGGGGGTGGGGTTTGGGATTCGTTGGTGGTGGGGTTGGTGGCGAGGGCGACGCGGGAGCCGCCGACTTCCCGGAGTTTGTCAAGGACCTGGAGTACGTCGTTGTATCGGGCGTCTTTGTCGGCGTACAAGACTATCATATTAGCAAGGCGGGGGTAGCGCTGCAATACTCCGGCGATTTCGCTGAGTTTGACGAGTACGGGGGCTTGTTCTATATAAAGGAAGATGCGGCCAAAGCTGTCCACTCGGACTATCCACATGTCGCGGACTTGGGGTGCGCCGGTGCTGGCTTGGGGGAGGGATACGTCGATGACGGGTTGGCGGGTGAGTTGGAGGGCGGCGAGGATAAAGAAGGTGAGAATACAGAATATGACATCAATTAGGGGGATGAGTTCGATTCTGGCTTCTTCAGCGGGGAGGTCTTGGTTGATTTTCATGGAGGTTTGAGGGGGTAGAACTTTGGGTATGAGAAGAGAATCTGATCCACGCGGGAACGCCCCCAGGGCCAGGGCATCTTCAATTCTCTTCACCATCAGGTTCGACTTTGCCATCTGGGTGGGGTACGCCAGCCGCACGCCGCAGTAGTAGATAGCCATCATCGATTGCCGATCGATTAGATTTCTGTCACCCCAGCCCGATCGCCTCCGGCTGGCTCCGCGAGCGATCGGCTTTTGGGGAATTATAGCAGTTATCAGAGCGATCGGGACATCACACCAGGAAACTCAATCAATGCTTCCAGCTCCCACCTCAAATCGAGTAGAATCGTTTTCCTAGAGTTGAGCGGTCTCGCCATCTGTCACCCCCAAGCAAGCCGCCAAAATCTTCAGACTCCATTAGTCAACTCTCAGAAGATGGGAATCAGAGGTAAAAACCAAAGCCATCATAGCACCTGGTGGCCAAAGGCCGGATGCTCTTCCTTGGAAAACTTGCAAAAGCAGCAGGGCAATCCTCAGCCGTTGTCACTATTTGCGATCGGCGATTCTCCACTGATTCCCAGGGGGAGGCTTTGATCCGATAAGTTGAATTCTTACATTATTGCCTGCTCAACAGATGGTTGTCAATAAAATTTGTCTAGTTTGGATAAATTCATTTAATCTCATCAAAGATGATAATATAACCCGTATTTATACCAGTTTATCCCACTGCCTGCCCACGCGATCGCTCAGTGTGTAAAGGACAAGTCCTGCCCCAGTCCTGATGATAACTGTGCAATTGATTTGCCCCCAGTATTTCTCATATTGCACATCAGTAATATTCTAAAAAAAGTGCCAGTTGACGGTTAGGGATGTCCTCCCGTGTATGATGGGATAGAAGTGCGGTTTCATCAAAGTAGAGGAAGATGGCCAAATTTGAACTGTACGCCGACAACGCAGGCGAGTATCGCTGGCGCCTCCGCGCCAACAACCACCAAATTATCGCCGTTTCCGGGCAAGGATATAGCAAAAAATCCGATTGTCTCCACGGAATCTATCTTATCGGACAGTTATCCCCCGACGCCGCCGTTACCGACTTAACCAAACCCGGAGAACCCGTCTCCCTCACCCCCGAAACCCCAAAAGCAGAACCCCCAGGAGCTTTAGTCAAGGTTGCTCATGGTATCGTTTTTGCCGATATGCCACATCAGGACTTTGAGCTACCCGTATATCTGCTATAAGGCGATTTTCGCCTATGATAAAGATATCGGCCAACCAACAAGTTAAAACTATGAGTAAATCTGCCCCAACTAGAAAAAGAGAACGAGTCCAAGGAATCACCCGCATTGCCGTCAGTGGCTATAAATCTCTCTATGAAGAATGTAGCATAGAAGTGCGGCCCCTGACTATCCTTGCTGGTGTCAACAGCTCTGGTAAATCCAGCATCATGCAGCCATTGCTCTTACTCAAACAAACCCTAGAAGCTACCTATGACCCCGGTCCTTTACTCCTAGACGGTCCCCACGTAAGATTTACCTTAACCGAACAATTATTTTCTCATATTTCGCCCAAAATAGACAGGAATAATTTAATTTTTAAAATTAAATTATCTGATGAACGAGAACTAATTAATAAAATTACAAAAAATCTAAATAAAATAGAAATTTCACAAACAGAATACGCAATATTAGGAGAATATTTAATTTTAAAAACTCAGATAACACCTGAAGAATTAGAACAAATTTTAAGCCAAATCAGAAAAAATGGGTTAACAATGATACCGGACGATTCTGAATTGTGGAGAATTGTCAAGTTAATGCCCATAAAGAATAGATGTTTTGTCGATTTAGGTTTTTTGTTATTACAATCATTTATGCCACAAAATTGGATAAATTTAATAAATCTAGCAGAACCATTCAAAAAATCGATTCTGCAGCTAATTCACGTGCCGGGATTGAGAGGAAATCCAGAACGCACCTATAAAACCACAGCAGTTGAAGGGGAATTTCCCGGCACGTTTGAAAATTATGTAGCCAGTATTGTCAATTACTGGAAAGAAAAAAAAGACCCGCGACTGGCGAAACTGGGAAGTATGCTGGCAACTCTCGGACTCACATGGAAAGTCGATGCCAAACAGATTGACGATACCCAAGTAGAACTCCTGGTAGGACGCTTACCTCGGAGCAGCAAAGGTGGTGCAAGGGATATGGTCAGTATTGCTGATGTTGGTTTCGGCGTTTCTCAGGTTTTACCGGTCTTAGTTGCCCTGCTCGTAGCAGAACCGGGACAATTAGTGTATCTGGAACAGCCGGAAATTCACCTCCATCCCAAAGCGCAAGCAGCGTTAGCGGAGATATTAGCTGAGGCGGCAAACCGGGAAGTGCGTGTGGTAGTGGAAACTCACAGTGACTTGCTACTCAGACGGGTTCAATCATTAGTAGCTGAGGGGACAATCTCCCCAGAAAAAGTCAAGTTGCACTGGTTTGAAAGGCAAGAGAATGGCATGACTGTAGTCAAAAGCGCCGACTTAGATGAGGCTGGTGCTTTTGGTGAATGGCCCGCCGATTTTGCGGATGTGGCTATTGCAGAAGAAAGCCGCTATCTAGATGCGGCAGAGTCTCGGCTCGCGGAAAAATTTCATGCCAGCTAAAAAAGTTTCCTCGCGTTTAGTGATTGATGCTTCAGTGGCCCGCGCTGCTGGGGATAAGGATGCCAAACATGAGAAATCTAAAAGCTGCCGAGATTTCTTACGGCAAGTAATGGCTATTTCTTATCAAATAGTGATGACGCCGGAGCTGAAAGCCGAGTGGGATAAACATAAATCAGTATTTGCCCAGCGATGGCTGGCTTCAATGGTGGCGAAAAAAAAGCTGGCATATTATGGAGAAATTCCCCAGCAGGAGGAATTATGGCAAAAAATTGTGATGGCAATTGATGGGGAAAAAGACCGCAAGGCAATGGAGAAAGATTTTCTGTTATTGACCGCTGCCTTGGCGACAGATAAAACGGTGATTTCTCTGGATGAGAAAGTCAGGAAAATGTTTGACCAAGCAGCAGAGCAGGTGGGAGAATTGACGGCAATTGTCTGGGTAAATCCAACTCAGGAGACAGAGCAGGCAATTGATTGGCTGGAAAATGGTGCGAAACCGGATAAAGAAAGGCGGTTGGGATTTAGGGAATAGCCCTGTTGCCAATTTTAGGGGAATTGGACCGGGGTATTGCCGGTTTTTTCTCGCGGGAGTTGGGGGATTTTGCCTATGGTTATTCGGGCCGATCGGGGTTGAGGGGTTGTGGGTTCATGGTCGGCAAAATCCGATCGCAGAAAAACAATGTCCCCGCTGTGACGCAGAGGGGAACTGCCAACAGGTTTAATACCGGTAGGCTAATTAAAGTTAAACACACTAAGGCAAAAGTGCCGCTGGCGGGAAAGCAGCGAAAGACAAGTCCCAATTTGGTGCGAAATTTGAGGCGGCGGCGTTCTAGCGGGCCGTCGATAAAATCTAGACATACCAGGGTTGCAGCTACGGCGACACCGCCGATACTGGCAATAGCAGTACCGATGAGGGGGAGCAAAAAGTTGACTAGGAGTAATAGTAAGCCAATTCCAAGGGCGAACGCCAGTTTTTTCACTTCAAACATGAGGGCTCGCCAAATATCCACCAACATGGCGGCGAAACCGGTCGCTGGGGTGGGGAGTTGACCTGTGCGCAGTTCCTCAATTCTTTCTGAAAGTTTGCCGTACCAAGGGGCTCCCAATATGGTCCCGAATTGCACCAACAGCAAGCCGATCGCCACCAGCAACCCTCCCACGAGGACCACACGCAGCAACCAACCCAGTACCACCGCCGTAATGCTCAGATAGCTTAACCAGGCGGGTAAATTCGCCAGGAGGTTTTGGATCCACTGGCGCAAACCGATCACCACCGCTTCGATTTTGGCTAAACCGGGGAGAAGCAGTCCCAGATAAAGAGCGATACCCGTCACAGCATTTACCAGTACGGGCACCCACACATAGGTCAATAGGTCAGGCGATCGACGCCATAAAGCCAAGGCCCGCAGGGGATAAGTCGCTCCCGCCACCAGACCAAAACCGCCGATCGCCTCCTTGAGGGGGGATATAGGTTGGGAATTTGCCTTTTCTGCCATTCAAATTTCAATCCCCGAAAGGGATTCACTCAGTCCCAAACAGGAGCCATAGCTCCAGATTCTACCACACTCCCACAGTTCTAATCACACCCCAAGTGCTTGCCCCACGCCAAAAGCCAAAAAAAAACGCCCACGAAAGGGGCGTTGCCATCAGGGTGCATCTACTGAAAATCAATATAACCCATGAGGGGTCAAACCCCCCACTAAATTTACAAAAATTTACATAATGCTCCAGATGACCCCCGAAACCGGGCTGCATACCATAAAATTTATCAAATGTCAACAATATGTCCAGACCAGCCCCTAATCAAGACCCCATGATTGAGTCCATTTTCTAGAGAATGCAGTTATGGGCATAGTTGGAGACCCAGATTTTGGGAATTATGATTATTCAATGAATCCCCATTCCATTTAATGGATATAAAATTTTTATAAATTCACTCATGTGAGGTTTTTTCGGAAAATAACTTAAAACCAGCAGATCACATCATTAAATTGATTTTTTTAGCACCAATAATTAATGAATTTACCAAATTCTTATAATTTTCTTATTGGGACAGAATAACTACCAATTAACCCAAATAATTATCTCCCAATAAAAGCGCCAGCACACAGAAAGTAGGAGATTTTTTCACCAACAGAATTAACCCCACAAGCCAGAGATTTTGGTAAATCACCAAATTGCCAATATTCGTCAGCCGATACTCCCAGTCCCCCTAGTGGCCCCAGAAGAAAGAAATCTCCCGCCAGATCAATCTAGCCATCTATCACCATCGCCGCGCCCAGAGAGAGTCAGCACCCCTTTCACCAGTAGTCCTGCCCAGGAGTAGAGGAGAAAACTCCCCCCACCAGGAGCTTTGCCCGAACCTCCCCCCATTTCGGCAAGCCGCACTTGGTAAAGGTGGCATCAGCACAAGAGTTTTGCTATGCTAAAGTTCAAACCACGAGAATGGTAACGGGTTATCAACCCCAAGCCACCACCAGTGGCCAATGTGACAAGATAACATATAACCCGTTTCCGCCCAGAGGAGGGGGCGCCCAGGGGTAAGCAAATGAGAGGAGGCCAGAATGGGGAAAATGGGAATCCGGAGGCTGTAGCGCGGGCATCCCTGCCTGCATCTTCTCCAGTGATGTGTTTTCACCCTTGCCCCAGACTCAAGCCAGAATCAGCAGCGAGTCTCGGCTGAGGTACAACCAGGAAAACAGAGGAAAAATCATTCTTCCTCCGCGAAACCAAAAAGAGATTGTACCAGAGACATTGCTGCCGATCGCCAGTCCTGAATGTAGAGTCTTAAGCGCCATAAGTGTCGGTAATGGGGATACGCCATGTTTGAACGCTTCACAGAAAAAGCAATAAAAGTGATCATGCTGGCCCAGGAAGAAGCCCGCCGCCTGGGACATAACTTTGTCGGGACAGAGCAAATTCTACTCGGTCTCATTGGCGAAGGCACCGGCGTCGCCGCCAAAGTCCTCAAATCAATGGGAGTCAACCTAAAAGACGCCCGAATCGAAGTAGAAAAAATCATCGGGCGGGGTTCCGGCTTCGTGGCAGTAGAAATTCCGTTTACGCCCCGGGCGAAGCGGGTTTTAGAACTGTCCCTAGAAGAAGCGCGCCAGTTGGGACACAACTACATCGGCACAGAACACCTGCTGCTGGGTTTAATCCGGGAAGGGGAAGGAGTGGCGGCAAGAGTCCTGGAAAACCTAGGCGTTGACCTGTCCAAGGTGCGCACCCAGGTGATTCGGATGCTGGGAGAAACCGCAGAGGTGACAGCCGGTGCCAGTAACGCTCGCAACAAAACCCCGACCCTGGACGAGTTTGGCTCCAACCTCACCCAAATGGCTGCAGAAGGGAAGCTCGACCCAGTGGTGGGAAGGCAGAAAGAAATCGAACGGGTCATCCAGATTCTGGGACGACGGACGAAAAACAACCCAGTGCTGATTGGAGAACCCGGGGTGGGGAAAACAGCCATTGCCGAAGGACTGGCCCAGCGCATCGCCAACAACGACGTGCCGGACATCCTAGAGGATAAGCGTGTCGTCACCCTCGATATCGGCTTGCTGGTAGCGGGCACCAAGTATCGCGGGGAATTTGAAGAGCGCCTGAAGAAAATTATGGATGAAATCCGCTCAGCGCGGAATGTCATCCTAGTGATTGACGAGGTGCATACCCTGATTGGTGCAGGTGCAGCCGAAGGGGCGATCGACGCCGCCAATATTCTCAAACCGGCTTTGGCACGGGGAGAACTGCAGTGCATCGGCGCCACCACCCTTGATGAGTACCGCAAACATATCGAGCGGGACGCGGCTCTAGAGCGGCGCTTCCAGCCAGTGATGGTGGGAGAACCCTCGGTGATAGAGACGATCGAAATCCTGTTTGGCTTGCGCGATCGCTACGAGCAACACCACAAACTGAAAATCTCAGACGAGGCCCTGGAAGCCGCCGCCAAGCTCTCCGACCGGTACATATCCGATCGCTACTTGCCCGACAAAGCCATCGACCTCATCGACGAAGCAGGCTCCCGGGTACGCCTGATCAACTCCCAACTGCCTCCAGCCGCCAAAGAACTGGACAAAGAACTGCGGCAAGTGCTGAAAGATAAAGACGAAGCCGTGCGCGCCCAAGACTTCGATCGAGCCGGAGAACTGCGCGATCGGGAAATGGAAATCAAACAAGAAATCCGCGCCATTTCCCAGAGCAAAAAAACCGAAACCAAGACCACAGACGACGCATCTCCCGTAGTCACCGAAGAGGATATCGCCCAAATCGTCGCCAGTTGGACCGGCGTGCCGGTAAACAAACTGACCGAATCCGAATCCGAAAAGCTGCTGCACATGGAAGACACCCTGCACCAGCGGATTATCGGCCAGGAAGAAGCAGTCAAAGCCGTATCCCGTGCCATTCGACGGGCTCGCGTTGGCTTAAAGAACCCCAACCGACCGATCGCCTCCTTCATCTTCTCCGGGCCAACCGGCGTAGGCAAAACCGAGCTAACCAAAGCCCTGGCGTCGTACTTCTTCGGCTCAGAAGACGCCATGATCCGCCTCGATATGTCGGAATACATGGAACGCCACACAGTTTCCAAACTGATTGGCTCACCTCCTGGTTATGTAGGCTACAACGAAGGGGGACAGCTCACCGAAGCCGTCCGCCGTCGGCCATACACCGTGGTGCTATTCGATGAAATCGAAAAAGCCCACCCCGATGTATTTAACATGCTCCTGCAAATCCTCGAAGACGGACGCCTCACCGATGCCAAAGGTCGCACGGTGGACTTCAAAAACACCCTGCTGATTATGACCTCCAACATCGGCTCCAAGGTGATTGAAAAAGGCGGCGGCGGCTTAGGATTTGAATTCTCAGAAAACCAAGCCGATGCCCAATACAACCGCATCCGCAACTTGGTCAACGAAGAGCTGAAAAACTACTTCCGTCCCGAATTCCTCAACCGGCTTGACGAAATTATCGTCTTCCGCCAGTTGGCCAAAGAAGAGGTCAAGCAGATTGCCGATATCATGCTGCGGGATTTGTTCGGTCGCCTGACAGAACAGAATATTACTCTGGAAGTCAGCGATCGGTTCAAAGACCGCCTGCTCGAAGAAGGATACAGCCCCGCCTACGGCGCTCGTCCCTTACGCCGCGCCATCATGCGGCTGCTAGAGGACAGCTTGGCAGAGGAAATCCTCTCCGGTCGCATCAGCGATGGGGATAACGCCTTCGTCGATGTCAATGAAGAGGGCAAAGTTGTAGTTTCCTCCCAGGAAAAACGCGCCTTAGTCGCCCCAGCGGCTGAGTAACAGCCCAGACTGGGAAGCGGTACAAACCGCTTCGAGCTAAACAAACACAAAAACGGTAGAGGCAGAATTCTGGCCTCTACCGTTTTTTGTTGTAGGCCATTGATAATTGATAATTGACAATTAACAATTGTAATTATCAATTATCAATTATCAATTATCAATTATCAATTATCAATGTTCACCGCAGAAAGCTGCTAGTCAACCAGAAGACAAACAAAGTAAAGCAAGCGGCGATCGCCTCGGTGCTAATGGCAATAGCCATTTGGGGAGCCAGCCAAGCCCCGATCGGCGCACCCAAAGACAAACCAGCAATCAAGGCAATCAGAGTGATGCCAAAAGCGCGGGCAAACCGCTGGTGTTTGCGATTGAGAAAGTAAAGACACAATCCCACCCCAAACGCCAACGCTAAAGAAGGAGTGGACACCAAAGCAAAAGCGCTAAGACCCAAAAAAGAAAGAGCTGGCCACAAAAGCTCTTGAGTTTCCGGAGTATCCAGCAACTGCATCAGCCACGGGGGGGCTTCTGGTTTAGCAAGAGTGACAGTGCCTCTGTCCGGGACCACCTGGGGATTTTCCGGAAAGCGAATCCCTTCCGGCACCTTGATTTTGCCTTCCTGGCGCATACGCAACCGCTCCATCAGGATCGCATCGTAAGCCGCCTCGATATTTTCCTGGCGCTTCCGATCGCCGCTATACTCTGCCATCAGGCGGTTGCGATGAGTTTGGATTTCCTCAAAAGTCGCATTTTCAGAAACTCCCAGTTGGGTGTATGGATTTCGATCGCTCATCTGATTGATTTAACCTCTGATTTAAAACTAACATTTACAATCCTGGTGCTTCAGGCTGGAAGCCCGCCAGTAAATTTCACTCAACCCCAGCCCCCCGTCCCCTCCGGGCACTGCTAGGTCAGCGTCACCCAATGGTCCGAGCATTAGCCCACCCGCAGGTCAGCATCGCCAATAATTTCATTTTAGATTTCTCAATTCGCACATGGACAGAAACCAGGAACAAGAGCGCGAATCTTCAGATAACCCCCCTAAATTGTGGCCATAAACCCCGTTTGCCATCAATATCATGGCCAATTATGATATAATCTGCCAAGTCATTCCCGCGTCAATTGGGGCTCGACGAAGATTAATGCGGCATATGCCGCACCCCGTCCCCCCGTCTCCCCGTCCCCCCATCTCCCCCTCTCCCCGGTCGGTGAGCGAAGCCGAACCGCGTCTCCCCCTCTCATCTCGGGCCAACCCAACCAGCCCCAGGGTCCTCACTCCACATTGGTCAACGCTGCACTACCAAAAAGCCCCAACACCGAACCCCTAACGTCCCCCCCAATCCCTAGCGTCCCCGCAAGGGGAATCATAAAATTTGGATATGTTAGTCAGGGCAGCATAGACAGCCCCCGGTGGTGGTCCAATTCAGGACAGCCACCAGTGTCCCCGTCCCCCCGTCCCCCCGTCCCCCCCACCCCCCTTTTTAAGGGAGGGCAGGGGGGGATCCCGTCTCCCCGTGGCAAAGAGAAAGAAAAATTGAGTTGGTAACATGGCTCTCGTTGCGGCGATCGCCCATATGAATTGAGTTACCAGGATTCTACTCGTGGTAATGTTTTGCTCCCCTACAGGTAAAAAATATTCACCCCTTGGCGGGAGAAACTTTGCCCATGAGCTATTTGGTGGTGTTTGCAGGAGTTGTGGAAACATGAGATATCTTCTCTGTGAGAGGCGCAGTCCTCATCCCTCAATGAGGGCCAAGCCGATAAGAGCATCCTGTAGTGTAGAGGCTTCAGCCCTACCCAGGCGCAGGCATCTTGGCTGCATTCCTTATCTAGCCTGCTTATTTCTGACTAATCTAGTGGCCATCCCGAACCGCCTGGTCGGCGTAGCGATCGCCGCCACATGGGGGGACGGGGAGACGGGCGAACGGTCAGGGGAGAGGGTCCAAAGGCCCCCCAGTCCCCCCGTCCCCCTTCGACAAGCTCAGGGCGCCGCCTGGTCCCCCCATACCCCCATCCCCCCATCAGAAATCAGTCTGCAGGAGGGAGAAAATATGATGCAGATTAACTCTGTATCGGAACTGGAGGACCTGTTGCCCACAGATTGGGCCTACAGCGCCCTTCAAGGATTGGCAGAACGCTATGGTTGTCTTCTGGCATACCCCGATCGGACGTATCGGGGCAACCAAGCTCTCACCCGCTATGAGTTTGCCACCGTTGTCAACGCCTGTTTAGAGGCGATCGGCAAACAAATTGCCACTAGCACTCTAGAGTTGAATCAAGAAGACTTACAGGCGATCGAGCGACTTCAAGCCGCCTTCAATGCCACAGACGCTCCGGAGGTAGCATCCCTCAGACAACAAGTGGATGCCATCGAGGAGCGCACAGAGCTATTGAGACAAAGGCAATTTTCCCCTACCACAAAACTATTTGGGCAGGCAATTTTTGGCATTCAAGGTCGAACCGACAATGAGGCAGACTTTTTCCCCGTAGATGGCGAGAAAGACACCAAAGACCCATCTACCGAAATCAACTTAATTGCCAATATCCAGGTTAGCTTGCTCACCCAGTTGAGTGAGCGCAGCCTCTTATTGGCCGGGTTTCAGAGCGGCAGCGGTAGCACCGCCCCCCGGCTGACCAACGATACCCGCTTAGCATATGAAGGGAATACCGATCGCACCCTCATCCTCAGTGACCTAAATTACCGGAAACTCATCGGTAATCGCTTGGCCGTGATTATCGGACCGGCAGGAGTGAATATGGCCAACGTGTTTCGGGGCGCCAATCCCGTGGAAAGTGCCGGAAATGGTCCGATTTCCGCGTTTGCCCAACGCAACCCGATCGTCAACATTGGCAACGGTCAAGGGGGATTCGGGTTTGACTGGCAAATATCCCCGCGCATCAGCTTACAGGGAGTTTATGCCAGCAGCGACCCCGCCAACAGCGGTGCCGCTGGCATTTTTGGTGGCGAAGATGGGGAAACTTCCCTAGGGGTGCAGCTAACTATCACCCCCCTGGATGCTGTTGACTTAACCCTCAACTACGTCAACGCCTACTCGCCCTTTGGTCGTTTGGGCACCGGCGTGGGAGACGACCAACTCACCGTAGATTCACCCTTGCAAACCAACGGGTTTGGTGCTACGCTAGCTTGGCGAGCCACACCGGAATTTACCATTGGCTCCTGGGGTGGTTATACCAATTCTGGGATACCGGGGCAGTCCGGTGATGTGGAGACTCTCAACTGGATGGTGTTCCTCAATGTTCAAGACCTGTTCGGGCGGGGCAATGTGGGGGGAATATACGTAGGTCAGCCACCCAAAATTGTCAGCAGTAATCTGCCTATGGGCAAAAATATTCCCGATTTGTTGGCAGGAGGATTGGGGGATGAAGGCTCGCAACCGGGCAGCACTACTCATGTAGAGGTTTTTTACCGGTGGGCTGTATCCGATCGGGTCAGCTTTACTCCCGGTTTGATGATGATTTTCCAGCCCAGTCACACCCCCGATAGCGACCCGATCGCCATCGGCGTCCTCCGTACCACATTCAACTTTTGATTTTTTGTCCTTGGTCAAAAGTCCCTTGTCCGATAACCAAGGACTTTTGACAAAGGACCCAAAGGACAAAACGCTCTCGATCGTCCGTTCTGGGACTATTAACTTTTCTAACTCTTCCCCAGGTCGCGGAACCAAGCCTCCTGAGACAACCGTCATATTCACTAACCGCATTGGCCTGAATGTCAGTAATTGGATTCTATGAGTAAGGGCGAACTACATTTCGCCGACACTACTCCCCATTTCTGATCAAATGCGGCTCAATTGTAGGGTGTCACCCCTCACTTAATTCAGATAGATAACATCTAAATTTTCAATTAATACATATCCCTAGAACAATTATCGACCACTGCACCCAGAACTAAAATAGGCAGCAGAAACTAGCAAAAAAACCCGACCTTATACCACCAGATTAGAGCAACGCGGGCGAAAAATTATTGTGAGTAAATGAATAGAGCCAAGCCTGACCGCACTCGCCCATAAAACCCAGAAATGCTGCCGGAAAAATCACGCCCGTAACGCCAATATACCATGATTATTGGCCATAGATCCAGTGGATTTACAGAAGTTTCCCGCCAGAGATTTGGTTGGGGAGATTTTTCGCCACAAGAGTGCGCATCACCGGTGCGGAGGAAAACTTACCCCAAATCAGCATAGATAACGGAAAATAAGAAAAAGATAAATTCTCAGAGAAGCTATTCAGTCCCAGGAAAATTAGACGGGCAAAAAGACTGTTGCCCGGGGAACATATAGGAGATGATAATACTCTTTATACTTGTGGACATTGTGTCTTTGCCGGGAGTTATATAGTTGAGGATTGCTATATGTTGGCTCCATCCCGTAGCCCGAAAGGCGTTAGCCGTCGCGTCAGCATCGTATATTTAGGTATCATAGCCATCTTGACCAGCGCCACCCAAATAGCGCTGCCTCAAGGCGTACTCGCCCAAATTCCCGTAACTGGTGGTCGCGCCGCCGGTGATGGAGCCTTCTTTGTGCCTGACAGTGGCAATACAGTCCTTTTCGACACCAGCCCCCGCTTTCTCCGCCTAGAAACTCCCAACGGCGTCACCGTCAACTCCCGCTTTACCCCCAATGGCGGTTCCCTAAACCCCACTACCGGCGTCCCTGAAGGCGGAGAAACCGGCATTTTATCAGGCACCCTCTCCGGTCGTGCTTTTGCCGCAGATGGCACACCAGTCTTTTTCCAAGGCATAACTACCAACCTCAACTTTACCCTCAACGCCTTTGATGCCAACCGAGTTTTCCAGGGCACTCTCATCACCCCCAGCAATAGCGGCGGCGCCCCATTAGTATTTTTGCCAACCACCGGCGCCACCCTCTCAAGCAGTTCCAGTCAAAATTTTGCCGCCGTTCCCGGCTCACTCCATATCGGTCAGTTTAGCGCCAGCTTGTCTGGGGGTTTAATCGACCTCCCCTCAAATGTACAATTTGCTCGCGCCGCTACCGACAATATTTCCTTACAAGG
This sequence comes from Oscillatoriaceae cyanobacterium M33_DOE_052, assembly GCA_015296065.1. Classification (GTDB taxonomy): domain Bacteria; phylum Cyanobacteriota; class Cyanobacteriia; order Cyanobacteriales; family Laspinemataceae; genus Koinonema. The sequence continues at coordinate 24,197 of DVDU01000025.1, forward strand.
GCAAGAATTTGCCGCCACCGCCAATACCACATTTCAACTAGAGGGTAGAGGAGATGGCGTTACCACGGTTAATCCCAGCAACAACCAGAACGGCTCCTCTGAAATCGGATTTGACACCGACAACGGCAGCACTAAATTCCGAATTGAAGGCAAAGTGGGGGGCAATTCTAGGGAAGGGACAAGCACCACTGTCACCACGACCTCTGGCGACAACACCACCGAACTGAAAATCTCTGGTAACAACTTTGAACTTGAAGGCAGCATCAACGGCCCCCTGAATTTTACCGTTAGTGGTGTTTCTCCCACAGAAGATAGCAGCTTTTCCAGCAGTGGCACTCTTCGGGGAGACACATCCTACCAGTTAAGCGGTAGCGGCAGGGGAAGCACCACTTTAGACGCCAAAAATGGCAACGTCAGTTTTTACAGCGGCCAAAGTGAAACCAATGTGAGCATTTCTGTGGGAGGTCGCACATTAAATGCCACAGGCACAGGGGAAGCTGCTTTTAACGTGAGCGTTGGCTTACCAGCCACTGGTTCTGGCAGCACCACAGGCGGCAACATCTTCAATGCCAACCCTACCCCGACCAATACGGATTTCGGTTCCGGTTTCCTCGGTGCAGGACCAGCGAGGACAACCAGCGGCGGTAACCCCCAGCTACCAAATGGGGGTCAAACCCCATCGGAAGGAAAGCCCACCGTCAACATCCCGGCGACACCCTCCAGCCCAACTCTACCAGGGGGCTTTCTGCCTAATGACCCCGAAACGCCATCGACAGAGGTTGAACCAGAACCAGTAGTGGTGACACCACCACCGGTGGTGACTCCACCGATCGCTCCCGTGCCAACGCTCCCCAATGCGCCTCTGCCAGCAGAACCGGTAGTGTCGCCAGCACCCACACCCCCTGCCGTGTTGCCGTCAACTCCTGCCACGCCTTCTCTGCCATCAGCACCCACGCCAGAGCCGGTAGCACCACCGGTAGTGGTGGCACCAGAGCCGGTAGCACCACCGGTAGTGGTGGTACCGGAGCCGGTAGCACCGCCGGTAGTAGTGGCACCGGAGCCGGTAGCACCGCCCGTAGGGGTGATACCAGAACCCGTGGCGGTGGTGCCACCACCCGCAGCCGAGGTGGTGCCCACGGAGGATCCTCTGGAGCATTTGATTGAGGAGCAAAGGTCTGCAGGGCTACTGGCTCGTTCCGCCAGCACTTTCATCAGTGCTTTCCGCCAAACACCATCGCGGCGATACGTGCCAGTAGGTCCGCGCAGTCGAGTTTTTCCCGGTTTGGGAGGCGTTAGGGAAGCCAAAAACGGAAAATAGCCACTATAATTGATTTATGATTCACAGAGGAGAAGGGAGAATTGAGGCATCGATTCTCCCTTTTTTCATCGCTATGGGAGAGATTATTGGCTAATGATGCCTGACCACTGGATTTGTTTGAGGTGTTCTCGCCGATAGGAGAAAAAGTGGTCAGGGGTTTGGTAGGTGCAGTAGGGAGCGATCGCCACCTGTTCAGGTTCGATTCCCATATGGAATAATTGCATAGCAATGGTGCGGCGCACATCCAATCGCAACCGTTCTGGCTCGGAATCTGGTAACACCGGCGGTTCGGGAAGGGATAAAGCCCATTCCAGAATGGAATTATCTTCAGAAATGCTCTTTGGTGCGATTGTGGCGCAAACTTTGGCGGCAACTTCTGTGGATACTTGGTAAACTTCCCCGGCAATTCCCGGCCCAATAGCGATGCGCATTGAGTCCAAAGAGGTTTCGGGAAATAGTTGTTGGAAGCGGGCGATCGCTTTCGGCACAATTGCCGCCGCCGTCCCCCGCCACCCCGAATGAACCGCCGCCACTTTACCGGTGACATGAGATGCAATCAACACCGGCGCACAATCTGCAGAAGCCACCCAAACCGCCTCTGCTGGTTCGTTTGCCAGTAACCCGTCAGCTTCCGGAAGTCCACCCTCCGCCTGAGTATCACCCCCTGGGTTTGCCAGTGGTTTTGCTTCCCCGGTCAGCAGGACTATGTTACCGTGTACTTGTTTTACCCGATAAACCTGGGGCGATTGGGGTGCTATGGGGTCAGACGTTGCTCGATGAGCGAGTAACACATCGGTTAATTCTAAAGGCGATCGAGGAGAAAACTGGCGCGTAAAAAACCCGTGGGGCCATTTTTCTAGGAGGCTACAGGTTAAATAAGGCAAGTCTTGCCAAGTATGCCAGTTCCAAGTGTCATTTGTCATTTGTCAAAAGTCATTTGTCCTTTGTCCTTTGTTATGTTACCAAGTGACAAGTGACAAGGGACAAGTGACTTTTGACAAGGGACAAGTGACTTTTGACAAGTGACAAGTGACCAATGACATTAAATCGCGAACGTTTACAAGCTGCCATCGAGGAAGTATCCTCATTTTTAGGCACTCACTACAACCAACAGCAGACAACCTCTTTAGTCCATATTTTTGATTCCCTCACCTCCACAAATCAAACCGCATGGGAGCTACTCGCCGATGGGGCGCCACCTAGAACCGCCGTCATCGCCGCCAGACAAACCGGTGGTAGGGGACAGTGGGGGCGCCAGTGGGTTTCTGAAATCGGGGGGCTTTACCTATCATTAATCATTACTCCCCAAACTTTGGTCAAGTTGGGGGCTGCCACCAATAGCCCCCAACTGACCATGAGTATTGCTTTAGCCCTGGCAATGTGTTTGCGCACTTACCAAGTTCCAGTGTTATTGAAGTGGCCTAACGATTTACTGTTGGAAAATCGTAAATTAGGTGGTATCCTAACAGAAACTCGTGTGCATCAAAGCCAAATCTCTAAAGCAGTTGTGGGGGTGGGGATTAATTGGGCAAATCCTGTACCCCCCACGGGAATAAATTTGCAAACCTTTTTGGCCAGTCAAATTAACCCGCAAATCACATCCCTGGAAATGCTTGCCGCAGTGGTACTCGCGGCAATAGGATCCGGGGAAGCACTAATCCAGCGGGAAAATGATATGGCAACTTGGCTGCCATCATATCAAAACCTTCTTACCAGCATGGGGACTGCTGTCACCATTGGGGGGCGTCAGGGAGTTGTTGTGGGAGTCACCACCACTGGAGAGCTGAAAGTGCGCTTATCCCCACCCAATGGCAGCACTGCCGAATATCCCACTCCCAAAATTGTTCCAGAGGCTCTACCGGGGAAGATTCCCCCAGATGTTATGCCGGGGGAGGAAATTTGTCTCGCTCCCGGTACAATCACTTTGGGATACCAGCAGCCCCCAAATATCTTTTAGTTGGGGTTGCTCATAAGTGACGAGGTTTCACAGTTGAGTTACCCTAGTTTCTACTGAAACTTTCTCCAGGGGGTTTCGGACTGTTGCCCTGATACAAACCTTATTGAAGCGTGGATGTTGAAATGAGCCAGAAACAAAGAGGGCTGAAGTCCTCGGTCTTACCTTCCAGATTTGCCCGCACCCCTTTAAGCATCGTCTGCCAATTTTCCCTTCTGCTACAGGGATTAGGCTGGATTCCGAGTTTGGCAATTTGGAGCGGCAGCTCGGTGCAAGCACAAGAGGAAACCCCCTCTCAGGAGATGGAAGCACCAACACCGCCAGAAGTAGGAAATCAGAGCAGTTCGCCTCTTACTGAAACCGCGCCGGAAATCATCTTTGAAGTTAACCCCCAGAATGCAGCAACAGCCCCACCGGAGTTTTATCCCCCATCGATTCCTGAAAGTTCTGTACCGACACCAGCAGCTCCTCCCGTCGCCGCCGAGTGGGAGCCCACCACCCCAGAACCAGCCAGTGGCGTTGCTGTGCCTGAATACGAGGCAGCAGCTCCGGAGGTAGAGCCAGCTCCGCAGTGGGAAGCCGCAGAGCCAGCTCCCCAGACAGCCACTGCACCCCAGTGGCAGCCCCAGTCTGCGCCGGGAGAATACTACTCTCCTGTGGAAAGCTCGGAGCCAGCAGCGGCAGCATCTAGTCTTGATGCGCCTTTAGACTCTGTGAGTGCGGCGGGTGAGTCATTGACAACTAACCAAACCGAATCCGCCCGGGCAGAGGCGGGTGGCGATTGGGCTACAGCCGCACCAGCAGAATGGAGCGACCCCACGGCTACCAGTGGGGAAGTTGGGGGCTATGACTATAACAATTACTACATCGACCCTACGGAGTATGCGATCGATGTGCCGCCGTCACCTCCAGAATCTCTAACCGCCACCGCTAAAGAGGCACCCACGGCTGCCACCACAACACCCCCCACCACCGCCACGGCGCCAGATCTGGTGCCACCGCCACCGCCACCACCAGTGGTAATTCCTGGTGCCAGCGGAGGTCAGGCACAACCATCGCCCTCCCCGGCGAACCCCCGTAGGGGCGATTCGAGAATCGCCCCTACTGTCAGGGTAGATGCACCAGCCCCAAGGTATGAAGCCCCCCCAAGGTATGAGGCGGCAGCAGCACCCCAACGGTGGGTGGCGGCTGAACCTACGGTTAAGCTCGGTCCAGTGCAGGTAAGCTCCAACCAAGTCAAGTTTGATATGAACAAGCATGCGGGGATTTTGGACTACCGCAGGGCCGCACGCCAAAGAGCGGCAATGGGCCAAGGGAATACCCGGATGGTATTTCCTCTCGCGGTGCCCACGGCGATCACTTCGGTGTTTGGCTGGCGGCTTCACCCCATTTCTGGTCGTCAGCAGTTACACCAGGGTGTGGATTTCGGGGCGCCTTTGGGGACGCCAATTTTGGCGGCTTTTGCTGGGAAGGTGGCGATCGCTGACTGGTTGGGTGGCTACGGTTTGACCGTTGTCCTCAGTCACGATGAAGGCACGAAAGAAACCCTTTATGCCCATATGTCAGAGGTTTTGGTGAAAGAGGGTCAGGAGGTGGTGCAGGGTGAGCCGATCGGACTGGTGGGTAGCACCGGTTTTAGCACCGGCCCCCACCTGCACTTTGAAGTCCGCGAACTTACCCCCGACGGTTGGGTAGCGATGGATCCGGGGACTCAAATTGAGTACGCCCTCGCCGAGTTGCTGAAATCTTTACAAGTGGCCGAAGCACAGCCCACTAACACCGCCAACCCGGCGCCAACCACTCCCCAAACCGGAGCAGAGGAGCAGGGGAGCAGGGGAGCAGGGGAGCAGGGGAGCTTTGAGCTGCCGCCAGGGAATTAACCCGAAGAACCTACCCTCCTTTATGCTTTTGGGGGTGATTTTCACCACCAAGACATAAAAGAGGGTATGGAATCGAAAATATTTGGGTAATTCAAAAATTACAAAAAACCGTGTTCTGTCAAGAAATCTTCGGTTATGTCTGCCGCTGATGATGAATGTGATTCACCAAAACCAGCATAATTGAGGCGCGATTGGATAAATTTTGCCGCGTATTTACCCAAAATATCTGCTTCTATATTGACTAAACTGCCAGGACTTAAGTAATGAAGATTAGTAGTTTGAAAAGTGTGGGGAATCACTGCAGTTTTAAACCAAGTTCCAGCGGCATCACAATCAGCTACAGTTAAGCTGATGCCATTGACGGCGATACTGCCTTTGGGGACGATGAATGGTGCTATCTGCTGCTGCCATAAGGATGCAAACTCTGCGGGAGGGTTAAAGGTGATTTCCCAAGAACCGGCGGTTTGCACCAACTCCCGAAGACAGCCGATACCATCCACATGACCAGTGACGAAGTGACCGCCAATTTTGCCCCCGGCTCGCAGAGAAGTTTCTAGATTCACTGGCTTTGCCTCTTCCCCCAGGGTGGTGCGGCGGAGGGTTTCCGGGGAGGCGCTGGCGATAAACCCATTGGGCAACAGGTCCTCTACCGTTAGGCAAATTCCATCCACCGCTACACTGTCCCCGAGCTGGAGCTGAGCGACGATATCGGTGGAGAATGTGCGAGGCTGACTGGATTCGTCTAAATCTGGCAAAATTAAGGTAGGGGGAGAATTGTTCTCTTGGTGTTCGTCCTTAGTCACTGGTGGGCGTCCACCCCGCCCCCACCCTCTCCGGCTGGAGCAGATAATCTTAAACTTATAGTTGCCGATCGCACTACAACTGCCTATATCCTGAATTAGCCCAGTAAACACTATTTTTCAGTCAGCTTTGACGATATTTTACTCCTGATTGGCTATATTACCCCCAAATGGAGACGGGGAGACGGGGAGACGGGGAGACGGGGAGACGGGGAGACGGGGAGATGGGGAGATGGGGAGACGGGGAAGAGCCCACACTCCCCAGGTCCCCTGGTCGGTGAGCTAAGCTGAACCGCTGTCCCCATGTGGGAAATCAAAGAAATTGTCATTCCCGGTGGAGGGTGAGCGCCAGTAGAATAAAAATGTGATGTTCTAGTTCTGTGGGGGAGACCTATCCCCGCAATTAGCAAATATATATATCCTGTTTGTAGAAGGGCTCTGCCCGGTATCTCGGCGAGAAACCGGCCCTGAACCTTTAACCCCACTTTATTTTAATGAGGCTGAGCCGATGATTGAGATGAAAGTCGCAGGAATCGCATTGGATGCAGCAACCCGGAGTCCGATCGTACTCCTCAGAGACACTGAAGACCGGCGGGCCCTGCCGATTTATATCGGCCAAGACCAAGCCCGCTCAATCATCAGCGCCCTCGAGAATCAAAAGCCTCCCCGGCCCTTGACTCACGATTTGATGGTCAATCTGCTTGAAGAATGGCAATTGACTTTAGATCGAGTGATTATTCATTCCCTGCAAGACAACACTTTCTATGCGGTACTAACAGTGATGCACGGGGAAGTGAAAAAAGAGATGGACGCTCGTCCTTCAGATGCGATCGCCCTGGCCCTGCGCACCAACTGCCCCATCTGGGTGATGGAAGAAGTCGTAGCTGATGCCTCCATCCCCGTGGACCGCGAAGCTGACGAAGCCGAACGCCAAGCGTTTCGCGATTTCGTCTCCAATGTGCGCCCAGAAGATTTCCTGAAACGGGGACGCTTGAGCAACCAGGGGGAAAGTTAGGATCGAGATTCGAGACTTCAGAATATCTGGAGCGAAAATGAAGTACCGCCGGTTTGGCAAAACCAATCTCCATCTGTCCGCTTTTTCCCTCGGCACTATGCGCTATCTGGCATCGGAAACGGTGGCTATCGCCACCGTGCGAGAAGCCGTGGCAAAAGGCATCAACCACCTAGAAACTGCCCGAGGATACGGCAACAGCGAGCAATATTTAGGAGCCGCCCTCGCCTCCGGCTTGCCATTGCCCAGAGCGCAACTACACATTACCACCAAAATCCCGCCCCAACCCAACCAAGCCCAGATGGACCGCTGCATTGACGAATCCTTGCAGCGGCTGAACACCACCTATATCGACTGTCTCGCCATTCATGGCATCAACAAGAGCGAGCATTTGGAAATGGTACTCCAGGGGGGCAGCCTGCGGGCAATCCACCAAGCCATTGATGATGGTCGAGTCCGCAATCTTGGCTTTTCCACCCACGGCTCCCTAGAGCTAATTTTGGCAGCTATAAATACAGATTTATTCGCATTTGTTAACCTCCATTACTACTACTTTTTCCAGCGTCACGCCCCAGCAGTCGCTCTGGCGCACCAAAAAGATATGGGGGTGTTCATCATCTCCCCCGCAGACAAAGGCGGACGCCTCTACACCCCACCGCCCACTCTCCAGCAGCTTTGCCATCCCTTCTCCCCCCTACACCTCAACTACCGCTTTCTCCTGAGTGACCCCCGCATTACCACTCTCAGCGTTGGTCCAGCCAACCCCACTGAACTGGAGGAACCCTTGCAGGTAGCCGATCGGGATGACCCCTTGACTTTGGAGGAAATAGCTGCTTTCCAACGCCTAGAAACCCACGCCACTACAGCATTGGCTACAGACAAATGCAGCCAATGCTATCAATGTTTGCCCTGTCCTGAAAGCATCCAAATCCCGGAAGTGTTACGCCTGCGCAACCTGGCAGTTGCTTATGATATGACAGAATATAGTCAGTATCGCTACCGGATGTTTGAAAACGCTGGACATTGGTTTTATGGGATGAAAGCCAATAAATGCACGGAATGCGGGGATTGTTTACCCCAATGTCCCGAACAGTTGAATATCCCTAAATTGCTCCAAGATTCCCACCAAAGGCTCAATGGTGCCAGCCGTCGCCGTTTATGGGGAGATTAAAAAAAATACCTTCGCCCAAAATTGGCAAATGAGAAAAATCCCCAGTCTTTAGGGGTGGTGTTATCGGGAGCGCCCCTACAGTATGGTAAGGTATTGTAAAAATAACCTGGGTTTCTGATCCGATTGAAATTTAACCGCTCAACAGATGCTCTGAATTACAGCGGTTTCGTTGCTAAATTTGGTATGGGTTATAGCATCTATTTCATCTCTAAATCAAAATGGTTTTACCTAAATCTATACTGACAATAGAATATTTTGTTAACCAACGTGGTCTGGGTACGCTTTTATCTCTCTCTCTAATGGTAAGTGCGGTGTTAACTCCCGGTACATCTCCAGCGCAAATGCTGCCTCCGGTGGAGCCGCCTTTAGACGTGACTTTGCTGGAACCGGGAGCGGAACCGGAAGCGCAAAATGTGTTGACGATTACCAGTATTTCTCAAGCGGGGTTGACAGTTCCTAGTTTGTGGTGGCAAAGAGAGCAATTTGGGGGCAAGTTGCTGGATAATTGGTTGGCTTATCCTGGAGATGATAACAGTCCGGGACGAGTAGATTTAGTAGTCAACCGGCAAATCTGGAGTTTGTTGGATTATTTGCAAAGATATGAATTTGTCCACCATTTTGGTTTTGCTGCCCGGGATTATGGTTACAATACGCGGGTTTTCAATCGTCAAGGGATACTTTTAGCGGCTTACACCTGCGAATTTACCAATGGAGGAGAAACCGGGTTTCTCTCGAAATCTCTCTTGAGTAATCAAGATGTGTTCAAGAAACCCGGTTTCTGTGTAGTTTGGGTGGATGCGGCGGGATTCCAAGGGGTGCGCGATCGCTTTGGACAGTAATCTATAGCCCGCGTATTTCTTGCCAAAGTTTGGTGTATTGAGCGGTGATTTCTGGCGGATATTGTTGGATAAATTCGCTTTTGTCGATGATTTCTTTGGCGGGCAAAAGTGCCGCATTTTGCTGTAGTGATTCCGGTAATGTTTGCCGGTCTGTGGTGGTGAGAAGGGGGGAGGCAGCGTCAGAAATGAGGGATAAAATTGGCGCTACTTCGGGTTGCCAGCAGAAATCAATCCACTGATAGGGCAGGTTCTGGTTTGGTTCGCTACTGGTGTTTTTGGCGGCTGGGGTTGGTTGTACCCACAAGTCTGCCCAAATGGCGGTCCCGGAAGCGGGAATGACGGCTTTAATTTGGCTCTGGCGTTCCATCACCCGCAGGATATCGGTGGAAGAGCCCACGGCGAGCCAAGTATCTCCGATAATTAGGGGTTCTAGGTAGGCATCAGTGCTATAAAATTTGACTTGGCTGTGGAGTTGTTGCAGTTCGGCTTTGAGTTTAGGGATGTTGGCCAGATTTTCGGTGTTGTAGGAATGGCCGAGTTTTTTCAGGGTTAAGCCGATGACTTCTCGGGGGTGGTTGGGTAAGGATATGCGATCGCGCAGTTCTGGTCGCCAGAGGTCGCTCCAGTCTGTGGGTTCCCAACCGAGGGGTTTAAATTTATCGCGGCGGTAGGCGATCGCCGTCGTTCCCCAGCGATAAGGTGCCCCCCACACCGGCCCATCTTTGGCCAAATTCCCCTGGTCATCCCGTCTGACCAACTCTTGCCAGGGTTGCGCTAGTTGCTCCCACATCGTCAGCTTCTGTGGGTCCAAAGGCTGAATCAGCTTTTGCTCAATTGCCGCTTTTAACCAGTAATCTCCCATTGTCACCAACTGCGGGTAATTCTCTCCCGGCTGGTTCTGCTGCCATTTTTGCAGACTGGCAAACAAATCTTGCAACTGGGCCGCTGGGGCAAAATCCAAAACCACTGCTGACGGCTGTGTTTGGCGAAATTTCCGCAATAATATCGGCGGTATGGAGTTTTTTAGCAAACGCACTCTTAAAGTTGGTCGGACTCTTTGGCCGCATCCGCCTGCTAACTGACTCAGGACAATGGTGCTAGCTGCCCCAATCAAGTGCCTTCGCTTCACAAGTTCATCACTCCGTTGCTTAATCCGCAGTTCAGCCCAGATTCTGTTACAGTGTACCACCTCCAAAGGTCAAAAGGTGACAAGGGACTAGGGACTAGGGACAAGTGACAAGTGAAAAATTTGTTACTTTACTTCAAAAAACTTTACATCTCTGGGATTTATTTTGGGACTTCATCCATTTAATCACCATGTTTCTGCGGCTGATGCGGTAGCCGATCGGGATGTGATGAGCCACTATCGCCCCTGTGTTACCGAACCTAGGCCGCTCTCTGGGTGAGCAAACTCACCTGAGTCAGTACATAAATACTATGATTTGTATTTTTGCCAATACATCTTAACAAAGATAATTATATAGCAACAATTGTTAAATAATCTAGAAATAATCGGGAAAGCCGAACGATCGCTATCTACAATCTAATTGAGCCAAGGGATTAATCCCTTCATCCAACTGAGAAGGTGAGGGGTGGGGTGCGGGGAGATGGGCGAAGTACCCGCGCCGAGGAACCATTCGTTTCACCCACAGCATCCAACGCGGGTGCTTCGCCCCAACGGAGACTTCACCCCATCTCCCCCTCCCTGTCCCAGATGGGTGTTGTAAACAAAAGTAATATCGTAACTAGGAGTATTTTATGGATTCACTAGAGACAGAAGTTAAAAGTTTAGTTGGTCAAGTAGCTACTTTATATGAAATTGTAGCGCAAATCAATACAAAAATGTCTCTAATGTTAGCGGAACAAGAGTTGATTAGTTCCGCGAGAATTGAGCAGACTAAACTAGAAATCAAGGACAATCAAATTTATGGGAGAAACCGGGTAATTTTTGAGCCTTCCGAGGAGCATAAGGATGTATTGGTGGAGTCAAAATTATCGGTCAATGCCAGTGTTCAATACTTGGAAAATGAACTAACACCAGATATTCAAATCCAGAGGCTGACCGCTCAATTAACTGCTGCCTATAACCGAATTGCGGCTCTGGAAGAAAGACTGCTGGCGGCCAAAATTCACTATTAAATTCCCCGTCTCCCCATCTCCCCGTCCCCCAGCTCCCCAGTCCCAGGGAGACTTACCGACGGCGGAGCATCGATTCCACGGCGGCGAGTAATTGGCTTTGGTTCCAACCAGAGTAGAGGTGGGCAGCGATCGCGGCACCGCCAGCGCCCACACCTTCTTTAACATAGCCCTGCTCGTAGGCGCGCAATTGGGGGTATTCAGAGGCAGCAAAACTGAGATTGGTGGCGAGAAGGGGGACGGAACCCACGGACTGAGCCAGTCCTACCGTGTCACCGGTGGGGTCAGCCGCCACCCAGCGGGTGGTGCCCACCACTACCTGCTCGGGGCACCAGAATAGGTCATAGGCGCGGGATATTGCCCTAGTCAGAGCGTAAACCGCCAGCATCTGAGTCCCGCCTGCCAGCAAAACGCCGCCCTTGCGACTAGCCGAGATCGTCATTCCCGCCACCACCGGTTGCATCGGGTCTCCCACCGCCGCCACCACCAGGAGGGGGTCAGGCGGCACCCCCACCAGCTTAGCCCGCTGCAAACCCGTCTGCACCACCTCCCATTTTTGCTGGTGATTGCACTGGGGATGACTGCTATTGACTTTTCCCGCCGCCGGTATCCCCAACCCCAAACTGACGGCGAGGGCGGTTGTAGTCCCCCCGACGACGCACTCGGCCAAGATGGCATAGCTGTTACTATCCTTGGCGAGTAAATCGCCCCAGAGGAGACCGATCGCCAGTAAATGCCGCACAGTTTCCAAATCCATCGCCGCACCGGTGGTGAGACAGCGAGCCGGGATGCCTCCTAAATCTACTGTGGGCACTGTCGGCGGCTGGGGTAAACCAGCATTAAACAGGTAATGGGGGATGTGACAGCCTTCGAGTACAGCGCGGGAAATCAACACGGGGGAAGCGCCCGCCGTCAGTGGGGGTAGGGGATGGCGAGCGGGAGTCACACCACCAAGAGCCAAAAACTCGGCATCGGCGATCGCCGTGTAGCGGCGGTCCGCCGGGGTAGCACCAGCGGCAGAAATCCCCGGAATCAAAGCCGTATCCGTAAAGCCCAAGACGCAGGCGAAAACCGGGCGACAACCACGATAGCGCTCTAGCCACCGTTGTCCTGCTTCCCGCTGCGCATATACCTCAATCATTCTTCCTCAAGCAAAATTTCCACCCACTTTGGTGGCGGTGGGATGGGATTTCCCAAACGTTCCAAGAGCAGGGCTGCCACCAAATGCACTGCAAATAAGTAAATTAGATTATTCAGCAGCACCAGAATAATTACCATAATTTGAATCAGGTAAAGCTCCGGCTGCGCTAACCAACCCATTCTCAGGAAAATCCATTCTGCCAGTTCCGTCATTTGGGTAGTTAGGTAAACCCAGAGGTCTTCCCCCAGCATAATCGATAGTAACCACAGGCGGAAAAAGAAGCCGAGGGAACCGATGAGAGTGCCCATAATAATGGAAAAATTCCAGTTAGCACCACGCCGCCAGAGCCAACCGAGCAGCACTCCCAACACCCCAAAGGGAATGAGAAACAAAACGCTGCGAGTCGGCCCCATCAGCACGGATAGGAGCAAACCGGATACCACGGCTCCCATATTTGCCGCCCGATTGCCCCAGCGGAGATAGAGGAGAGCGATCGGCACCGGGAAAAAAATCCGCAGCACTGGGCCGAGAGGAAAATAGTAATTAATCAGCCAAATCAAACTAGAAGTGCTGGCCAGAAAAGCCGTTTCGACCATGATTAAAGCTGGTTTCGGTGGAGCAAATCTCCCTGGATTGACAGCATTGGGATTGGTAGTATTATGGTCTGAATCTGAGGCGTTGGCTTGGTGAGATGCTGTTTCCGATGGGTTAATCGGGTTAGAAGGGGGTGGGGATTTATCAATTTCTCCACTCTGATTATCGGAGTCATTATCGGGAGAATCAATCATCTTTCTGATATCATAATGTAATCGCTGCAGCAATTATGAAGATAATTGTGTGGAGCTAGGCGGAAGGAGGTTTGTGGCGGGGATTTCTCTTTAGTTCCCTGGTTTTGATGATTTTCTTCGGCGCCCTAGCCAGTCCTGGGCTCCCCATCCTAAGCAACATGATTGGGGGAGAGGGGCGGAGGATGCCATGTGGGGAAAGAGGGTCACAAGGTAAGGACAGGGCACTGCCATGTCCTTACCAGTGATTAGCTTAGACCAAAAGACGTTCTAGGGCGTGGAGTTCTGGAATCAGAAGTACATCCCTTTCCCGCCTGATCAACCCTTTTTTCTCCAGCTTACTCAGTACCCGGGTCACTGTTTCCCGTGCTAGTCCGCTCAAACTGCTTAACTCCCGATGGGGTAAGTTGGGAATCTCCACCCCAGCAGAGGACTGCTTGCCTTGTCCCTCGGCCAAAAACAGCAGAATATCTGCGACTCTAGAGGTACTATCAGATTCTCGCAAACGCAGGCGGCGGTTAACCTGTCGGAGTCGCCTACCCATAAGCTGAGCTAATCTGATGCCCGCGAGGGGTTCGGTTTGCATGAGTTGGACGAAATCCTGGGCAGGCATATTGCCGATCGTCGTGGGTGCGAGGGTAATCACATCCGTAGAGCGCGGCACCTCGTCGAGAGCCGCCATCTCGCCAAAAAGTTCCCCATGTCCCAGAATGTTGAGGGTCACTTCTTTTCCATCCAGGTTGTAGGTGCGAATCTTCACCCACCCCTCTAAAAGGAAATACACGGAACTACCCCAATCATTTTCGAGCAAAATTACCTGGTTGGGGGGATGTGTCCGACTGACAATATGGGCTGTGGCTCTTTCTACTACTGGCTCGGGTAAGCCTTTAAAAAACGGGGTAGAGCGAATTAGTTCATCTAGATTACCGGGTTCGCGGAGGCTATATCGATCGTCCATGAGGCCATCCTGTGATAAACACGCTTGGGCAGTGCAGTATGGGATTTTGGGATTTACAGATAGCGTCCCAGGTGGAGCTAGCCCAGAGGAATGCGTTCTTGTTGGGGAAGGCTGCTAGCATTTTTCCTGCCCACAAGTGGGCACCAGAGATTGTGAGTAGCATGGCTGACTGGCTCACCAAAAACAAGATCATACAATAACTCAGGCGCCCTCCAAAGTGGTCAGTGTTTTGAGAATGGGTGGCCAAGGACAGGTGGCGCTACCACGGTCAGGGATACTATAGCAGTGGTCACTCCCTGCCCGAAAATCACCTCCAGATGTCGGAAAATCAAGGAGTGACAGAGCGCTTCCATAAATTGACTCGTCCCAACTGCATTTTATCCCTCCCAGGGGTTGATGGCTGGAGTTCGGGCCGATCGAAATTAAGTTCTTCACCGGGGGCAACTTCCACCCACCTGCCAAAGCCGCGCCCCCTGAAGCTATGATAAAACCTAGTTTCCTCCTCGGCAGTCTAAATCCGGTATTTGCATTAATTTTTTGCTCTTAACCTCAAATGGCGATCGTGGGGCAGCCCCGGAATGCCCTCAAAGCATTGCCAAAGGTCGCCCTTGGGCATAACATCGCCGCCGCTCCCGCCCCCCCATGACCACGCCGCCAGTGCTGGGCTAAAATCCAATTACAGGTGATCAAGTTTGCTCTGGATTGGGAGGTTTTGCTTGGGGGGAAACCTAATAACATGAGTAATGGCAAGTAGATGTAGGGGGTAGAGACACAGCATTGCCGTGTTCCTACAGAAAAACGTTGATGCGGGGGTTCCACCCATGAGTTCTAATCGAGATAAAATTCAAGCGCTGATTGCTGAGATTGACGGGGTAATGCCAAAGATGACCTCCCGCATCGCTTGGTGGATGTCGGGGGATGCACGTCGGGTGTTGGAGCGAGTTCGGACTTATCTGGTGTCTTTGCAGCACGAAGACCTGCGGACCTCCTCGACCTCAGCCCCGAAGACAAACTCTGAGGTTTTGTCATCACCAAAACAGCCAGCGGCGGCGCCGGGAGAACTGGACAGTGCCCAGAGCCTCTGGAGGGGAGCGATCGAGCAGGAAATCAGCCTCCTGCGCACTGGCTTGATGCAGCCTTTGCTCTCAGAAATCGCTGCCCTGCGACAAGAACGGGAAACCCTAGCACAGGAAATCCGACAGCTAGAAATCAATCGCCATCATCAATATTCTTTAGCCCAGCAACAAACCGCCCAGCAGCAATTACTGGCAGATTGGCTCCAAGGGCTGATGAGCCGGTTGCAAGAGAGTCTCAAAGAACAGGTAGCCCGGAGCCTCATGCAGCTAGAGTCTAACCTCCTCACCTACGAAGCGGGTTCGTCGCCAAAGCAGCTCACGGCACCCAACCAGGTGGGTGCTTTGTCCCGGGAAAAGGTGCCACCGGAGTCAGCCCATCCCCTGCTGGATCCCCAAACCCGATTGGAACATTTGAGAATGTTGCAATCGGAGTCAGATGGGTTATTAATCTCTCTCGATACTACTCTCAGGGCGGTATTTGAATCAATAGAGAGAAATCTCCACGCTTACGAGCAGTCGATGTCTGAGAGTGTGGAAAAAATATATCGTTTGGGACAGCAGGGGGAGGTGATTTTTGCGCAACTGGTTGGTCAAATGTCCCAGCCGGATTTGCGCCGATCGGCTCCGTTATTGGACACAGACCGGATAACCCCTATCTCCTCTGCTCCTCTTCCCCCCAGCCCCTCGGAGGCAGTGAGTGAGGAGGTATCATCGGCTGAAGCATTGTTATTCTCCAGTCCGCCACCCTTATCCGCACCCACTGCCGAACCCAGCGCCCTAGAATTTCCGTTTGCTGGGAGTGAATTGGTGGAGCCGTCGGATTCAGAGCCTCCCACCGCCAATTTCTTTGGGGATGGTTTGGGGGAAATTGTCGCATCAGGTTTGCCAGAAGTTGCCCCAGGGGATACGGACCAGCTCCTGAAAGCTGATGCGATGGTTGAGAGTGCCCTGGTAGATGAGGAGAGCGCGGTTGATGAGGCTACAGGGTCTGAATTAGTGGGCACTTCCGCAGGGACAGATGTTGACGATCGCCTGGTGGTAACGGCGGCGACGGCGCCACTGCCTCTGGTCTCCGTGCCCCCACCTCCCCGCTCCACAGAGGAAATAGACGAACATGTGTATGAAAGCCTTTTGCTGGCGGCGGGAGCGTCTCCGCCTGTGGTATCGGTGTCCCCATCGGTTGATCAGCCCCAGGATGTTTTCGGGGAAATGACTACACCCTCTGCTGCTGCCCCATCAGCTTCGGATGTGGCGGTGGAAGAGGAATATTTGTTAGGAGGAATAGCGGCACCAGAGCCGGGAGAGGGATGGGATTGGGATTTTGCCCCCCCCAGGGAAAATGTGATGGCATCCGCACCTGTGGTGAAGGAGCCACAACCAAGGGCGGCTTCACAAGGTGTCAGTTTAGAAGCGTTTCTCTTTGGTGATGGGGATGATGAGAAAACCAGTCCCACTCCGGCTAACACTACTGATGCGTTGAATTTAGATTCTCCTTTGCCTCAACCAGAGCCGAATGTTGCCGCCGCCGAACCTCTAGAACAGGGGATTTCTGGTCTGGGGGATTTCCCTGTCTCGGAGTCTCCCACCGTCTCCCCGTCAGATTTGTTTGGGGATTTGGGAGCGGGGGAGACTGATTCTGAGGTGAACCAGTTGGCTGAGTCGGAGGACGCTGCTTATATGGCGGCGCTACCGGATGAGGATTTGCTGGCCGATGGCTCCGCCGACGCCTGGGGCGTTCGGGAACCAAACGGCGGGTCAGATCCGCAGCTTTGGCTGAATACCAATGCCCTCAAGCAATTGAGTGAGGATTTGTCTAGTTTGGAGATATCCTTTGGCGGCGAAGCTGTAGTTGCCAAGGATAATTCTGAGGCGATGCTGGATGATATGCTCGATCAATGGACTGCCGAGCCGCCAGATGTGGTCAATGTCCCTGTTGACGCCGCCGCCTCCAAGGATGATATGTTTGATTGGCCTGACAATTCTGGCGCCGCCAGGGGAGCCTCTGTCTCGGATCTGGAAATAGGGACGGAAAATGAGAATCTGTCTCTGGTTTCTGATGAGATTGAAGTAGAGGCAGCTCCTCCTACTACCCCCCCTCCCACAGTCATTCCGTCTGGGGTGGCGGCAGAACCCAAGCCGGAAGTGGTGACGGTGGATGATATTTTTGCTGACTTGATGGCGGCTAGTTCGACGCCTTCCCCATCCGCGCCTCCGAGTCAGGGGAATGAGATGGCAGATTTAATGCCGGAGTCTCAGTCCTTTGATTCCGGTCTGGATGATTTTTTTGATGGTTTTGTCTCTAGTGGTCAGATGTCCACCAGCTTGCCGGGGGAGCGGTCGATGTCTGATTTGCTCCCACAACCAGAAGCCCCAGAAGCAAGCGACCTCAGCGATTCCACTTTGGATGATTTTTTTGCCAGTTTGAGTGAAGACAAGCCCAATCGATGATTGGCGGCGGCAATCTGGTTTTTCCTCCTGGGTGCCCTTCTTCTTGGATCGGCTCCCGGGATTTTCTCTCTGCTGCCGATCGCCGATCGTAGTTGGGCTTTAGCCCATCCGGTAATTTATTATATCTAGTATAGGTAATCTTAAAAATTTGCGGCCAAATTAGTATAAATAGTATAAATATTGAAAATTCGTAGTGATGAATGGGGAAATATAGTCATTTCAAATAAAGTTGAGCCAATTATGTAGTAGGGGCGATTCGCGAATCGCCCCTACATCGGCACCCTTACCCCTAAATCCGGGACAAGATCTATCTCATTATCATTTGAAATGACTATAACCACTGGTGGCGGTTGCCCTGCCCCCCCCTGAGCTTGTCGTTGGGGAGCGCAGTCGTTGGGTGGTGGCCGATCGCCCCTACATGATGCGGTGAGTTGGCATGACTTCGGCTGATGATCGATCATCATTGGAGCAACCTTAATTGAAATGACTATAATAAAAATAAGAAAACTTTACAAAAGGGGCTTGAAAATAAAAATTGCGCAAATATCCGGGTATAGGACAGATGATGCTACGGGAATTTGCCTATATTGGGGGCAGCACAACAGATGATGTACCCCTAGGATACCAGCCGTGACTATCAGCTCTAAAGTCTCTGCATCCTTTTCCCAACCACAGGTTTACCATCATGGTTTCACCAGTCATGCCCACGGTCCAGTGATTCATGCTTCTGTGACGAGCAAAACTAAGCGGCTCATTGATATCATCGGGGCTCTGGTGGGGCTGGTGGTAACAGTCTTGGTGGCGATTCCTGTGGCGATCGCCATGCAAATCGACAACCCCGGCCCCCTATTATACAGCCAAATCCGCTGTGGTTACAAAGGGATGCCATTTACGCTTTGGAAGTTCCGCTCAATGGTGGTGAACGCCGAGCAGCTCAAACACCTGGTGAATAATCAAGCGGCTGGCCATATCTTCAAAAATGACCATGACCCCCGCATCACCCGTGTGGGCAGGTTTCTGCGTCGCACCAGTCTAGACGAATTCCCCCAATTTTGGAATGTGTTGATGGGGGAGATGAGCTTGGTGGGGACTCGCCCCCCCACGGTAGATGAAGTCTCCCACTACCTCCCCCGTCATATGGACCGGTTAAATGTTAAACCGGGTTTAACCGGGGAATGGCAGACTAGGGGGCGCTCTTCGATTAAGGATTTTGAAGAAATCGTGCGTATGGACTTGGAATACCAGCAAAAGTGGTCTGTCCTTTACGATATCCAGCTAATTTTAAAAACTTTTATCGTGATTTTCCGCAAGGAAGGGGCTTGGTAAGCGTGGGAGCAAAAAAATGATAAGTTAGGGGCAGATTCTTCTGGGGGATTTGCCCCTGATTTTTATTGTTCTGATAAAGTGCATTTAACTCTGCCTAACTGGATTTCTTTTTCCCGTCTGCTGGCGGTGCCGGTTTTGCTTTATGGTCTCCACGACCCCACCCCTAGTTGGCGGTGGATTTGCTTGGGGATATTTTTAGTCGCGGCTTTTACAGATTGGTTGGACGGCTACCTGGCCAGGAAGTTAAACCAAGTGAGCGATTTGGGTAAGTTTCTTGACCCCCTGGTGGATAAGTTATTGGTGATGGCGCCACTGGTGGCGTTGGTGGAACTGCATCAGATACCCGCTTGGGGGGTGTTTCTGGTTTTGAGCCGGGAATTAGCGATCGCTGGTTGGCGTGTCAACCCCAGTCTCGCTGGCGGGACGGCGATTCAAGGCGCCAATCTCTGGGGCAAACTGAAAACCACTACTCAAATTATCGCTATTTCCCTACTCATCATCCCCCTCCCAGTTGTTGCTCCCTGGGCCTTGGTTAGTTTCTGGCTCGCTGTGGCTCTGACTTGGATTTCCGGCATTATCTATCTCTGGCCCCAGGATGACAATTGATAATTGATAATTGATAATTGATAATTGATAATTATTAATTGTCAATTGTCAATTGTCATACTAACCTTGTTTCAGGATTGCGTCATCGGTGAAAAAATCGACTTCGGCCCCATCCGCGCCACTGGCGAGGTAATCCTGGAATGAGTTGATAATTATCAACTATCAACTATCAACTATCAATTATCAATTATCAATTATCAATTATCAATTATCAATTGTTTGGTGATTTCGTCATCGGTGGAGAAATCGACTTCGGTTTTATCGGCGCCACTGGCTAGATAATCCTGGAATGAGTCTTGTAGTCCTGATACCAGGTCAAATTCTGGTTGCCAGTTGAGTTCTGATATGGCTTTGTGGATGTCAGTAAAGAAGTGCTGCACCCGCATGGGGAAGGCTTTGCGTTTGCCGAAGTCGAATTTTTTGGGGTCGTAGTGGACGATTTTTACTGCATCGGGTGATTTTCCGGCGGCGGCGGCGCAGGCGCGAGCGAGTCCGTCAAAGGTGACGTAGCGGCTGCCTGATACATTGTATATCTGATTGATGGCTTTGTGGTTGCCTAAAACGGCGGCCATTGCGGCGGCTAGGTCTTTGACGTGTCCGAGTTGGGTGATGTGCTGGCCGTTTCCGGGGATGGGTATGGGTCGATCGCGCACGATGCGGTCAAAAAACCACGATTCTAGAGGGTTGTAGTTCTGGGGTCCGTAGATGTAAACGGGCCGGATGGAGGTAAAGGGTAATCCTGTTTTGGCCAAATAGGCTTCGGTTTCAAATTTGCCTTTGTGGCGGCTTTTGGGGTCGGTGGCGTCGCCTTCTATGTGAGGCATTTGGTCGCTCTTGAGATAAACTCCGGCGGAACTCACATATACAAAGTGCTGGATTTTGCCCGCGAATAACTCAGCGAGGGGGGCGGTGTCGCTGAGTTCCCGTCCGTTGTTATCGAAAATGGCATCGAAATTTTCCCCTGCTAGTTGCTGTTGGAGGATTTCGGGTTGAGTGCGATCGCCTTGAATCTGTTTCACCCCCGGTACTGGCGCTGGTTTATTGCCACGATTGAACAGGACCACCTCATGTCCTTGTTCTACCAGAATTTTGGTGAGATAAACCCCGATAAACCGGGTGCCCCCCATAATTAAAACGCGCATTTCCCGTTTCTCCTCCTTGGCACCTGTTACAGGCTGATTTTGGTCACGGCAATATTACCAGAAAAGCACACATCTACATCGCTGCCGGGAGCGCGATCGCGCATTTCATACCTGCCATCATAGTAAAAATTATCTCCCTCCACCCGGAATTTCACTGGTAACGGTTCCGTGGAAGGTTCGCAAAAGATGATATCTGGTTCCGGGTCCCCCGGTTCCAAGTAAGGTAAATTCACATTCCAAAAACTCCCCCGCCTCGGAAGATTTCCGAGTAACTCAGAAAGCACATAAGCCGTCCGCGCCAAGGTTAATTCCCAATCTACGGGGCGCCCACCCTTGCGGTATTGGGAAATGGCGATACCGGGAACTCCCAAAAAGGCAGCTTCTCGCACAGCGGCGATCGTCCCAGAAATATAAGCATCAACCCCCAGATTACCCCCCGAGTTGATACCTGCAATCACCAGCTTCGCCTCGGGACAAAGATGTTTTACCCCAAGCCGCACGCAATCTGCAGGCGTCCCACTGACAGCATACTCGTCAGCCGTGCGCCACTCCACCCGAATTGCCTCTCTGGTGGTGACTTGATGGGAGCAGCCGGATAATTCCGCCACTGGCGCCACGATTACTGCCCTTTCACTTACGCATTTTAGCAGCGCCCGAAGTCCCGGCGCATCGATGCCGTCATCATTCGTCAAAATTACCGTCATTTCTCTTATTCCCCTACATGGGTGGCACTTAACCCATGATTGATTATGCACCATTGGGGCTGATTTGGAACCAGAAACCTTCAAAGATGATCTGTATGCCCCTCCTCTCACATATAAAAAATCGGGATACTCCCAAACTTCTGAATATCCAACTGCCAAATAAATTGACAACAAGCCTCCTTCCCGTTTGGCATAATCGAGTACCTGGGAGTCTGGTATAGTCATTAACCCGGCTTTATTAACCGTGAGGACATTGTGACCGGCATCCCGCACCAATTGGCCGAGACGCTAGACCTGATGAGTCTTCATCAACCAAAAGTTTTAAACTCAAGAAATATTCCTGGTTTTTCTCATCGGCAATTCTCCTCTGAGGCTACCATTTTCAAAAGTTACTGGTGAGTTTTGCCGGAGCGCAGAACTTCATGTATAGTCAATTTGATTGGATTTTGTCTATTAGACATGAATTGCTCCTAATGTGCAATTTATTTTTTAGCAGTGCTTATTTAGGTGGCTGCATAGCAGCTTTTTGGATATATTGGAACAGCAGATTTTTTGCTGTGGTGTAATGGCTTGGTCACTGGTGATTTTTCATTTGTAAAAAATCCTTGGAATCCCAGAAACCTTCTTAACTAAATCTCGGTTGGGTGGGGTTTGTTTTCGTTTTTCAATCCAACCTACATACTAAATCTCGGTTTAGTGGCGTTGGGTTGAGGAACGAAACCCAATCTACATACTTGTCCCTGGAATCCCAGAAACCGGGTTTCTTAACCAAGTCTTGGTGAAAATACCAAGATTGTCGCAGTTACCCGGTTTCTATCCTGTCTAGACTTGGGTGGGGAGTTTGTAGGGTTCGGTGAGCAATTCTAGGTGTTTGACTAGCATGCTGAGGAATAATCCTACGTCGGTGACGACGCCGATCGACTCCACAGAACCCCGATCGCTCAGCTTAGTTACCACCGCTGGGTTGATATCCACACATACCATCTTCACCCCGGCGGGAGTCATATTGCCCACACCGATCGAATGCAGCATACTCGATAGCATTAAAATCATCTCCGCACCATCGAGAAGTCGGGAGTATTCGGTTTGAGCCTTAATCAGGTCCATTTGGGTATCTGGCAAAGGCCCGTCATCGCGAATGGAACCCGCTAGGGAGAATGGCACGTTGTTTTTGACGCATTCGTAGAAAATGCCTTTGGTAATGACGCCTTGCTCTACGGCGGTGGCGATATTCCCACAACGGCGAATGGCGTTGATGACTTTCAAGTGATGGCGATGTCCGCCGCGTACTGCAACGCCGCGTTTCATATCTACGCCGAGGGAAGTCCCCATCATGGCTTGCTCGATGTCGTGGACAGCGATCGCGTTCCCACCGAGGAGAGCTTGCACGTAACCATCGCGAATCAAACTGGCTAAATGTTCGCCGCCACCAGTGTGAATTGCCACCGGACCGGCTGTGACAACCACTTTGCCACCCCGATCGCGAATTTGGCGCAGTTCCCACGCCACCTGTTCTACCACTAATTCTACCCGCCGCTCGCTGGAAACGCTCCCAGACATAAAGCTGAATTCCTGCTTGGCGTCGCGAGCTTCCGGTTTGCGGACTGTGCGCAGTCCTTGCACATCCACCACCACATCTTCACCCAATGCTAAATCCCGCAGCAACTTGCAGCGAGCCACCGGGCCTTCTGGGGTGCGGGTAATGGCGATCGCGCCATCCATCCGCTGATTTTGCACCCGCACCCACTCCCCATCGATGCGTACTTCTGTGGGATAAATCGTGGTGACATAGAAATCATCTGGAGCCACCCCAGCCATTAACACTGGTTCCAGCTTGGCATCCCGTTCGTCTGCGGGTAAGTCCACCGCTCCCAGATTAATCAATCGGGAGACGATTTCCTCCATAATGGAGTGTCCGGGAGCCGATACTTTCACTTCCGCCTTAGAAGTGCTTTGGCGTTGTTCGCCCAGTTCAAAGGATAGCACTTGGAAGCTACCGCCACCTTCCACGATCGCATCCAAAGCGCGGTTAATTAAGCCTGAGTCGAGCAAATGTCCTTCCAAGCGAATCACACGACTTTCTACCGGCGTGTTGGCGTGGACTTCCACCTGTACCGGTTCCGTAGTCCGCAAGGTGAGACATTTGGCTGCACCCCCAGCCTTGATAAATTCGCTCAAGGTGGTTTCGATCGCCTGGAAGCCAACGCTAGCCAGACGCTGTTTTAGGTCATTGCTGACCTTATTCATAATCACCTTATTACCGATGTTCACCGCATTGCAGGCGAACTTCACCGCATCCGCTTCCCCGATGGCGATGCGTTTCTCCATCGGCACCCGCATTTCTATAATCCGGTTAGAGTAGAAATCGAATGCTGGCGGATAGTACAGCAAATAGCCCCCCGTCAGAGGACAGAAGCAAGTATCCAGGTGGTAAAAGCGATCGTCCACCAACTGTAGCGACACCACCTCGATATCCAGCCACTTAGCAAGATAAGCGTGGGAGTCCAGTTCTGAACGGAAGCCGTATCCCGCCCACAGCCAGCCGCCTTCCCGGTCTAGCAGGGCATCTCCCGCACCTTCAAATGGCAAGTCTTTCGGCAGTTCATAGACTGTGAAGCCTTGCTGCGCGAACCACGCTTTAAAATAGGGTTCCTCTCCCTGACGCTCTTTGTGGTAAAACCGGCTTACCACCGCCACATTACCCAATACCACCCCCGCATTCGCGGTGAACACCATATCGGGCCAACCCTTTTGCGGTTCGACCAAATCGACGATCGCATGTTCTTTGAGAATTTTGTATAACCCCTCCCACTGTTCCGTAGCGCGATCGCGTGAAGATTTATGAATATTCCCCTCCATCCACGGATTAATCACATAATCCACGTCGTAGTGGTTTGGGGCACACATCAAGATTCTAATTTCTTCCGTCATATTTGAGCTAATTTGGTAGTCAATGTAACAGTAATTTGCGCAGCGAGGGGCACGGCAGTAATTCACTCCGGGTTTTTTGGCGAGTGCTGTCGATGCCGTGCCCCTACACCGCTCCTTTTTGCCGATAATGAGCCCTAGTCAGGCATAGTGGGTTCGGCTCACCCACTGCATAAAAGCCGACTTATGATTCTATCACAGTTATCCCCGATATTTTCTCAATTTTATCATTAAATTGTCTGTTGGCAATTTAATACTTAGTCATTTGTCATTGGTGACTTGTGCTTGGTCAGGGATAAATGACTTTTGATAAATATCTGGTTATATAGGCAATCTCATCTGGACAGGGTAACTCAGTTTGCTGCTTTGTTCCTCCAACTGGCTATCACATATATTGTGGAAAGAGCCAGCAGCAGCATCCCAAGGAACCGCAGGAATATCTTTTCCCTGCAACACTTTCAGCAGGTAGCGACCAAAGGCTCTTGCCACTAAAGGAGGCACAGCATTGCATACTTGGGTGTAATTTTCTATAGTAGTACCTTGAAAAACAAACCAGTCAGGAAATGATTGGATCCGAGCGCATTCACGCGGCGATAAAAACCGGTCAGCTTCTGGATGAATTGAAGTCATTCCTCGCGTCCAATATGCTGTATAAGATGGCTGATATTTAACAGCTCGCCGATAGCCGCCACAATAAGCCACCTGATTTTCTTCATATTTGCCGATAAAAGCCTTCATTCCTTCTCCCGCCGGGACAGACCTAATTTTCTCTAAAACTCTCTGACTGTGATTTTGCGTCGTATGGTTATAGACCTTGTTACTCCCATCTCTAATCCAAACCTGATAAGCTGATTCCGGCAATTTATCATAGTCAAATATGCCTTTTCTTTCCCCGATGCCAACTAGAGGCAAGTCGGAAATTGCTTCCCAAAGGGTAATAGATCGCTGGGTTCCCAACAGTTCGCCGCAGTTTGAGTGTGTCGGTTCTGGCGGCTCAGGCTTAAATTCTTTAGCCCCGAAGACAAAAAACCGTTGTCTATTTTGGGGTACACCGTAGTCCCTTGCATTCAGCAAGAATTGATGCCAATAATATGGCATAGAGTTTAACCGAGACTTTAGCTGCTCATAATATATGCCCTTGTACAACCTTTTAAAGCCTGGGACATTTTCAAAAATCCACACTTTGGGTTTCAGGATTTCCACTAAATCAAAAAACGTCCATACCAAGCTATTGCGAGGATCATTTAATTTTTTATAGCCCTCATTGCTGAACCCTTGACAGGGAGGACTACCCACAACCAAGTCAGCACTTAATCCTTGAGCATTAGGCTGAAATCGTCTCAAGTCAAGGCAAGAAACTGGTTCACCCAGATTAAATTTAGCTGTCCTACATGCAGATTCATTAATATCGTACAAACCCACATGATTCATGCCAGCCATTTTTAAGCCGCAAGACCAACCGCCTGCGCCCCCAAACAAGTCAATATAAGTCAATTTCATGGTTGCCAATTCTTTTGCGCTAATGTGTGCAGTTGTTCTTTTAAATCATCTATATTCTGGCGAGCAGGTGATAATACATTAAACCAAGATTCAATTTCTGCCCTATTGGCATTGAAGTAATCACAGATAGCTAAGTGTGCTTCCCGCAGTAGGCGCACTTTGGTCAATTGGTTTTTGCGTTTTGATGTCTTAGGTGTATCATAACTTGCCAGAAAAGCTGTGCGGACAGGTTGGTTATTGGCATCGGTTAAAATCAAGTATTTGATAAACTTGGTTAGTCCTTCATCCGACAAGAAGAGCAGCCAGTCGTAGGACTGTTTAAGTACCAATAGTTCTTTATTAGGATTATTTGATGTAAACCAGTTACCGTGGTTACTAGCTATACCTATTGTCAGGATAAAATCCCGCAAATACTCTAAAGGTGCTTGGTGAATCATCCATTGAATTGCTTCATCGTAAGGCTTGAAGTCAAACCCACCTTCCGGTTTGGGAACTGCACCCACAAGGTTTCCCTGAACATCCCTAATTTTTTGCAGAGATGAAACGTGTTTTGCTACATAAGCTCCTTGCTTAGCTTTTTCTATGGTTGTCGGACCTTTCTTAGCACCTTCTTCTACTCCAACCCGCTTGCACTCAAATATTGCAAACGGACTGGAATGTAGGACAGAAATTTCTACCTCTGCACTTTTGTTGCTGACAGATGTCAGCTCAGCTAGCATCAGCCGATTTTGTTTACTATTTCGGCTGATTAAACATCTATTAGTCTGAATCTCATCAGAGGTCAGTAGTTGACTGGTTGAAGATTCAGAAAAATCTTTAAATACATCAAAATTACTGAGATTAAGTGATGCCCATATCTTCTGGGTGGTTATTGGCAGTCTTGCGTAAGGAATATCGTGTTTTTCGCAATAAATACGTGGATGGAGTCCGAACTCCACATTATGAGTTATTGCGGCGTGCCCAAATTATGGCAGCTTTAATTCAATCGTGACATAAGAAGCGAGATTCCATTGGCGAATCAGATAGTAAGTTATAATTTCAATGAGAGTGCCTAAAGCCCGCCCCGCAGCCTTCTTTTGGTCAGATGTATGCTGGAATACCTGGTTGGCTAAAGTTTTCTGAATCTCGTCTATTGATGCGTAAGACATTAGGATATTTAACTCCTGTTAAATCATCATCATCATACAAGGTCAGACCACCCTAGTGAATTCAAGTTTTTGTTTGGCTATGCGCCTATAATACAAATATTCCTGCTTCCTGAAAAGGTTGTTGTTACAAATCGTAATTATCCTATTGATCGGCGTTATTTATATGAATAAATGTTCTGAGAATGACAAAGGACAAATCCCATTGGTCAGGTCAATTCCGGTCATCTGCTAATACTGCCATTTGGCGCGGAATCACCCCCTAGGGACCCGTCAGGCATGGTGATCATCACCCACAGGATAAAAGCCAGCTTATGATTCTATCACAGTTATCCCCCATATTTTCTCAATTTTATCATTAAATTGTCTGTTGGCAATTTAATACTTAGTCATTTGTCATTGGTGACTTGTGCTTGGTCAGGGATAAATGACTTTTGATAAATATCTGGTTATATAGGCAATCTCCTCTGGACACGATCGCGCCTCTGGGGTCAATTTTATAATTTAATTAGGATTGGGTAATTGCCGCTACAATTCATCCCGCGACTTGCCCATCGACCCCACCAAACCAGCCTTTTCAGGGAAAATGAAGGCTAAGAGGGAAAAAACTAGGGATAAATTTGCCTAATTCAGTTCCAATATAGTCCATCCTACTAAAATCTCCCTTTTCTGCCGCATTATCTTCATATTTGCTACCCAAGATATTCACATTTTCAATTTACGCTGAAACCACAGACAAATTAGTGAGCCTTTCCAGGCATGAAAAGGCCAACCATAGGATATTCTGGCATCACGTAGGTATAAAAGCATAGATGATGAGCATAAGAAGCCTGCCCAGGATGCTAGAGCTTGACAACCAGGTAGTGTTGCTTGAAGTGCTTTGGTGGTTAAGGCGGGAGGCTGACTAAAAACTTGCTTATCATTATGTTGGTTGGACAGAAGTTAGCAATTATGAAAAAAATATTAGTCATTGAAGATGATGCCGTCCTGGCGAGTAATATTAGTGCCATCCTTGAGGAAGAAGGCTTCGAGGCAGTTACAGCGTCAAACGGTATGGCTGGAGTGAAATTAACCAGAGCGGTAAATCCAGATTTGATTCTCTGCGATCTGGCGATGCCAGAGGTAGATGGCTATGGAGTTTTAGAGGTGCTAAAATCCAATGAGAAAACGGCATTAATTCCCGTGATTATTGTGTCGGGTAATTCCGATCGGGTGCAAGTTCGCAAAAGCATAGAAATGGGTGCCGACGATTACATCACCAAGCCATTTGAGCTAGACGAGCTGTTGCGAGCTGTGGTGGCGATTTTCCAGAAACAGGAACTCAGGGAACAACGCTTGGTAGCCATGACAGCAGAAATGAATAAGTTGAGGAATGTGGTGGCAGCCAAAGATAATCTAGTCACCAATTTAAACCAATCACTGCGCCAGCCGTTGTCTAATATTCAGATGGCGTTGAAGCTGCTGCGGGAAAATAGCGACCAGGAAGGACGCGATCGCTACCTCAAGATTATCCAAGAAGAATTCGATCGGGAGCTAAACCTCATCAATCAAGTCTCCCAACTGCAAAACTTTCTCACCCCAGACAACGTTACCCTGATGTATCAATTCCAAATCATCAGCCATCAACCGAGACAGCCAGATCTGGCGACAGTCCCCAATTAATCACCACCAGCGCGATTCTTTAATGTCTCTTCATCCCTGAGACAATAATTTTCGGGGCAATCTAGAACAGGTTGCCCCACGACCCCATCCTAGAACCAACAAATAATTTAAACTAATTCTTTCAATTTTTGGGCAGTGGTGTTGAGGTTTTCCGTACTGACTTTCGTTTGGGCAATGCCACTAGCTGTAGCCCGAGCGCCGTTGTTGATATGAGTCATCGCCTCCATCACCTGGGAAATCGCCGTCGCTTGCTGTCCGGCAGTGTAAGAAATTTGCTGGATATTGAGAGCAACATCATTAATCGATTTCACCATCTCATCTACTGCTTGCGTACCTTCTTCCGTCACTTTCACCGTGGAGTTAGCCGCTTTTTCCAGATGTTTGATGATATCTTCTATCTTCTCGGCAGACTTGCGGCTCTGATCCGCCAGCTTGCGAATTTCCGCCGCTACCACCCCAAAACCCTTACCCGCATCTCCCGCCCGAACTCCTTCTACCGCAGCATTGATCGCCAGCATATTGGTTTGGTTGGCAATTTCGCTGACTACCGTAGTGATACTGTAAATTTGCCGCAACTGCTCGGTCAAACCGATCACCTGGGCAGCAATTTGCTTGGATTGATCTTTTAAGCTAGATTTGCCATTAAAGTGGTCTTCTGCCGCCACCACACCACTTGCCAGTACCATGATTTGGCGGGCACTGATGGCAGCGGCTTCCGCTTGCTGCGCCGACTGCCTAGAGGAGGCACTTAGTTCGTGCATCGTGGTAGTGGTTTCGTTCACCGAGGAAGCTTGCTGGGAAGCCACCCGCTCTTGCTCTTCCACCGTAGAGGCAATTTGCACTGATGCTGCCGCGATCGCCTGGGCTTCTCGGTTCATCCGCTCCACCATCCCCGAAATCAGCAACCACCCCATCCCGATCGACACCAACAAAGATAGCCCAGTCAATATCCACACCGTATTGCTCAGGCTAATCAAAGAATCATTTTGGATTTTTTGGCTTTCCCGGAATATCTTATCCCCTCTGGCGAGGATTTTTTCTATCTGATTCCCAATCAGCCGCGTGCGCTCCACAGCCCTTTCCCGCCGCCACAACTCGATCGCTTCCTTTTCCTTACCCTGATTAACTAAAGAAATAATCTTTTCATTAAATAATTCAATATCTGCTAGCAAATTATCCAACTCCTCTAAATTTACCTTTTGTTCATCATCTGTATTATTCTGCTGAAAAACCTCAACAACTTCGGTATAATTAGCCTTGGCTGCTTCATAATCCTGCACGAAAGCATCATTTTTTTGCAGCAGATAAGCAATTGTTGACTCGTAAGCTCGCCTCGTTTCCACGTTGATTATCTGAATATTCCGCTCATTATCCCTGGTGGCATCCACAGCTTCCACTTTTTCCAGGGATGTCTGGGAATTGCGAAACACGATATATGCTGAGCCAATAAAAAGCAACATTGGAATTGAATATCCCGTGGCAATCCAATATCTCAATCTCAGGGTTTTAAAATTAAACATGACTTTTGTGGATTTGCTGGTGTGGATTTGCTGGCACTGCCAAGCTGAAATTTACCTCGCCCCGGTCCGTGGTGGCTCCGCTTGCTGGTTCAAGGGTCCGTAGCGGCACCCCCCGCGCCTAGTTGCGACTGAACACTCCACGGCAAGCAGTCTAGCTGCCTCCACCATCACAAGCAAGATGCCATCAACATATAATCATCCCCCCCACTTAGCAGCGCCAACCCTAAGCAAGGCAGGGGTTCCGGCAGCCAAATTTCGACTACAGTGGATTATAGCGCCTCCCCTAAAATAATTGGCAGCCTCAGACTCAAACACCCATAATGCCATACTGGAGACTGCCTCGATCGTCCTTAGTCTTTGGTTATGTGAGGAAAAAGCGTCATCAGAGACAAAGGACAAGGGACAAACGACCCGCAACCAGCTCTAATTTTCAACCTATTGTTAGACACCAAAAAGCCTCAGTGATTTCCTGTCCAAGCATTGGTGAAATCGGCAAAAAGTAAAAAAAATCAAAAATTATCTCTACCAACCATGAGAGTAAATATTTGCCCTAGGTATTCCAAATGCAATTCCGCACCCCACCCACCTATGCTAAAGGAATTTGAATGATAAACTCCGTTTTTTCTCCCATAATCGAATTGCACTCCAGCTTACCCCGGTGTTTTTCCACCACAATTGAATAAGAAATCGACAGCCCCAAACCCGTACCCTTACCCACCGGTTTCGTCGTAAAAAATGGATCAAATAGCCGCTGTTGGACTTCTGGACTGATACCAGAACCATTATCAGCGATGCTCACCATCAGATGACCAGTGGGATCCACTGCAGTTTTCACCGTAATGCTAGGCATTTTTGTCTGACCTTCAGCCGCTGCATTCTCCGCTGACTCTTCCAGAGCATCGATCGCATTGCTCAGAATATTCATAAACACCTGATTTAACAAGCCAGCGTAGCATTCCACCTTGGGAATATCCCCATATTCCTTAACTACTGTAATTCCAGGTTTGCCCGCATGGGGTTTGAGACGATGCTGCAAAATCAGCAGCGTGCTATCGATACCTTCGTGAATATCTACCTGCTTTTTCTCCCCTTCATCTAACCGAGAAAAGTTCCGCAAAGACTTGACTATTTCCCGAATTCGCTCAGCACCCATTTTCATGCTATCCAGCAGCTTCGTTAAGTCTTCTGCCAGAAAATCTAGATCCATGTCCTCTATTTGTTGTTGAATCGCTTCCCCTGGTTCGGGAAACTTTTCTTGGTAGAGGCGCAGTAATTCCAGCAAATCTTGGATATATTGATGAGCAGGAGAAAGATTCCCGTAAATGAAGCTGACCGGGTTATTAATTTCGTGAGCAATTCCCGCCACCATGCCGCCCAACGCCGACATTTTACCAGCTTGAATCAGTTGTGATTGAGTTTCTTGTAAATCACGTAAAGCCTTTTCTAACTGCAAGGCTTTTTCCCTTTCTCTCACCTGGGATAAGCGGAGTTCCGACTCCATCCGCTTCCGTTCTGTCAAATCTCTAACTATGGCCAAAACTTCATTTTGACCACAGGGGACATAACGAGCTTCGTAATGTTGCCAGTTGTCCTGGACCCGGAGAGTGTACTCACCACACTGGGTCTCTCCAGAAGATAGTGTCTGCTCCAGATAGTAGCGCGTCCACATCGCTAAATCTTCGGTAAAAACCTCTTCCACGGTTTTACCGATAAACTCTGCGGGGTCGGGGGGATTTTTGTCATTTTTCGCAGGGAAATAGTCGAGAAAAACGCCGCTTCTATCCAAACGGTACATTAAATCGGGTATGGCACTGATGATGCTGCGGTTTTTTGCTTCAGTTTCCCGCAGGGCTTTTTCCGTTTGCTGGGTCTTGCTCAAATCAGTCAGGGTGCCGCTCCGAGAATTACTACCTACATTACAGAAGTGTTGAATGTCAATAAAAAAGTGGTAAAAATAGCCACAATTATGTTATAATGAGAGCCGCAGATAAAAAAAAAGGAGTTTAAGCATGACTAAATATTCATTCTCCATGATTCTCAAATACATCTTGAGGGACT
>DVDU01000040.1 GCA_015296065.1 Oscillatoriaceae cyanobacterium M33_DOE_052
GTCCCTCAAGATGTATTTGAGAATCATGGAGAATGAATATTTAGTCATGCTTAAACTCCTTTTTTTTTATCTGCGGCTCTCATTATAACATAATTGTGGCTATTTTTACCACTTTTTTATTGACATTCAACACTTCTGGTCAATTATCAATTATCAATTGTTAATTGTTTAAGAACCACGTAAGGCGATAATTGGGTCGAGTTTAGCTGCTTGTTTGGCAGGGAAAATGCCGAAAAATAAGCCGGTGGCGCCAGAAAAGCTGGTGGCAAGTAATACTGCCCCCCCCGAAACCCCTGCCTGAAAGGGCGTGAAACTGGCAATTAAAATGATCCCACCCACGGCGACACCGGTGCCCACTAGCCCGCCGGTGATGGCTAAGAGTGCGGATTCAATGATAAATTGAATCAGGATATCTTGCTGGGATGCACCGATCGCCTTGCGCAACCCAATTTCTTTAGTGCGCTCTGTGACTGCCACCAACATGATATTAGTAATGCCAATTCCGCCCACCAGGAGGGAAATGCTCGCCACCGCTGCTAAGAGCAGGGTTAAGGCGCCGGTAATGGCATTAAAAGTGGTGAGTAAGTCCTTTTGACTGCGGACGGTAAAATCATCTTCATCGACGATTTGGTGTCGCAGT
The DNA here is from genome assembly GCA_015296065.1 of Oscillatoriaceae cyanobacterium M33_DOE_052. Lineage (GTDB taxonomy): Bacteria > Cyanobacteriota > Cyanobacteriia > Cyanobacteriales > Laspinemataceae > Koinonema. The sequence goes on from DVDU01000040.1 coordinate 641, forward strand.
CGCAGTAGGTTTTCAATTTGAAATTTGGTGACGCTCATGGTGCTGACAGAGGGCGCGGCAATGTAGATAAAGGAAACGGGAATGCCGTAAGGAGAACGGGTGCCAGCAATTTGGTTGGCCATCGTGGTGATGGGGAGCAAGGCGGTTTCATCGTAATTGGTGCCGAAGGATGTGCCTTTGGGTTTCATAACGCCAATTACTTCCAGGCTGACATTTTTAATGCGTACTTTTTGGCCGATCGGGTTGGCATTGCCAAACAGTGCGGTAGCGAGGTCGGCTCCGAGGGCAACCACTTGGTTTTGCCGCTGCACGTCCATATCGGAGATAAACCGCCCTTCGGCTACTTCAAAGTTCCGCACTTTCACGAAGTCGGGAGTAGTGCCGAAAATTAAGGCGGAAAAGTTTTTATTTTGATAGCGGACAGTTTCTGAGCCGTTGAGTTCTGGGGATACTCCCTGAATGTTGGGGACTTGGGCGGCGATGGCTTCGGCGTCGGCAACTACTAGGGTTTGGGGTGTGCCTCCTGGCAGGCGTCGCGCTTCCCGACTGCCAGGGGAAACGAATAGGACGTTGGTGCCTAGGGATTCGATTTGACCGGAAATGTATTTTTGGGCTCCTTCGCCGATGCCGATGGTGGCGATCGTCGCGGCATTGCCGATGATGATTCCTAACATCGTTAGGCTGGTGCGCATTTTATTCGCTACCAGGGTTTGTACTGCCATTTTGACGCTTTCGAGTATGTTCATATTTCCCCGATGTTTTATGAGCCCTCTAGGCGCCAGATTTTAATCGTGTTATCGGCACTGCCACTAATGAGGGTTTTGCCGTCGGCGGTGAAGGCAACACAAGTGACGGGGGCAGTATGTCCATTCTCCCCGGTGAGAGTGTCGATCGCGGCGCCGTTGCTGGTATTCCACAGCTTAATTGTATTGTCGGCACTGGCGGAGGCGAGTATTTGTCCGTCAGGAGAAAATGCCAGGGAACTCACCCACTGAAAATGCCGCGCCAGGGTACTTTGCTGGGTTCCGGTGTCCATATTCCATAGTTTGATGCTGCCGTCGGTGCTGCCAGAAGCCAGGGTTTGACCATCGGGAGAAAAGGTGACGGCTAACACTGCCTGGGAATGTCCCTGTAAAACCCGGTTTTTCCTGCCTCCTCCCAGGTTCCAAATGCGCACGGTGCGGTCATAACTGCCTGATGCCAGGGTTTTGCCATCGGGAGAAAAGGCAACAGACCACACATAGCTATCATGTCCTCTGAAGGTACGCTCTTCAGTGGCAGTTTCTAGGTTCCAGAGTTTGACGGTGCGATCGGGACTGGCACTGGCGAGGGTTCTGCCATCAGGACTAATCGCCACAGCGCGGACAGAATAGGAATGGCCCTTGACAGTACGCACCAGCTCCCGTGTTTCCAAGTTCCATACTTTGATGGTTTCGTCACCACTACCAGAAGCCAGGGTTTTGCCATCAGGGCTGATAGCTACGGACCGCACCTCCCGGGCGTCCTGAAACAAGGTGGTGATTTCCGACCCAGTTTCCAAATTCCACAGGCGAATTGTTCTATCCCTACTCCCGGAAACTAGCATTTTCCCATCAGGACTGATGGCAATGGTGTTTACCCAGCTACTGTGACCGGACAGGGTTTTGCTGAAAATGTATTTTTTGGGCGCAGTTGGCGCGGGAGTCTGTGAAGCTGGTGGTGTGGGGGTAGGGGTGGAAGTGTCGGTAGCTTCCCCCACGGCTGAAATCTGCGATCGCCCGATGTTACCGGTGGCGGTAGGCCCCCACGCCAATACAGCGAGACAACCAGCAATCAGAAACGGGCGCCAATTGCATTTTATGTTGGAATTGCGAGGGTTGGGCATGGGTCGCTTTTTTTTCTTGGGGGGTTGAGTCAATATTTTTTCCAGTTCGTTTGAAAATATACAATCTTAAATGTTCCGCACCGAAGATGACCGCAGAGCCACGAGAGGTCTAGTTTGCCAGCTTGTTGGGTGCTGAAAATCCCGAAAAACAGCCCAATATTACCGGAGATCCCCGTAGTTAGACAAATCGGTACTAGGGAAACTGCTGCTCTCAAGGGGGTAAAGACTCTCAATCAAAAGCGCTCTTGCCGCCGCCAGTGGGCGGCGAGACGCCCACCAGGAGAGAGATGCTGACGGTTAGCGGCGAGCATTCTTCTTTTTTTTGGGGGGTCAGTGCCCCCGTCACCGTCCCTGGAATTCATCTCCGGCGGAAATCGAGATCAAGGTCAAGTCTAAGCCAAGGTGTTGCGCCGCTTGTTGGCTACCAGGGTATGTCCCGCCATTTTTACACTTTCGATCACATTCCTCTGATTGGAACTTGTTTAATTGTCTTTGGCGATTAAACTCTCTTGATTGGTCCGTCACCATTTCTCACATCAAATCTGGTGAATTTGGCAGATTTAGGTTTTTGTAAAAATTTTCCTCAAATATTGTAACGATTTATTTCTGAATTTGCCCAATCTAGACATAAATCGTTGCCATTCCCTAATGGGGCTCTGGTGGCGGTATGGTCTAGGATTGGTGAGGAGGATACGGCTTGATGGGACGGACCAAAGGTGATGGGGGAAATTGGCGCTGGAACTGCTCGATCGCTACTTTTTATGAGAAAATATATGTAGAAAACCTCAAAACACCCTGGGATTTGTCATTGGTCATTTTTCCTTGGTCATTTGTCATAGCACAAGTGAGAAATCACCAATCACAAATCACAAGTTCAGATTAGCCAAACAAGGGAGGTACGTTATGATTGGATGGATTAATTTTACGGTACTGATTTTAGCGGCGGCGTTGTTTGTGTATTTTTACTTAAAAAGCGCCTTGCCGGGAGCTTTGGCGAAAAAAATCGGGGCGTTGGCTTATGGGGAATGCCAAAAATACCGCTCCATTGCTTCTCTGCTAATGATGGTAGTGGGGATCGACTATGTATTTTATTTCCTTTACCCCATCCCGTTGCCCATACCCCAAACTTTCCCCTGGAGTTGGTGGGTTTCTGCTGCCATCTCAGGAGTAGTTGCCCTGAGCGCTGCCTACCTCTGGTGGGGTGAGATGAACGACGCTCCTGCCAACCACCACTGGCAATTTGCCAGCGAATTGCCTTTCTGGTGCGCGATCGCCTTTTTGCTCCACTCCCCCTTTCTCGCCCTATTTTCCCTCATCTGGGTGCCCGTATTTCTCCTGGGTGCTTGGCTGGAAAATCAGGACCTGACCGCACGCCACCACCAGGTAACTGGCAATTACACCAAGAAAAATGGTGGCCACCTCATGGCCAACTAAAATCATGGCCAAGCATTTAGGGGATACTCAGATAATCTGCTCTGAATGATTTACTGATACCTCGGTGTCGAGAATTCTCCATTAGATAACTGAATTTGCCCATGCAATGGCCAGGAGGTATGATCCCAAAATTAAGCCAAAATTACCAGGTTTCTCAACCGGTTTCTCCAGTAGGGGCGAAGGATTCCGCAATTGATTTCTCCTGTAGGGATTAATGATGACGGCGGAATGCTTTGCCCCTACTGATTGCACAGGCATTCCGGCGAGAAACCTTGCCAGCAAAGGGGTTGGCATTACCACAGAATTTCACCAAAAGCCAGTCTTAAGATCTTCTTCCACAACAACGGCGGAGAATCGGGCTAACCTGATCGGAGAGTTGATGCTTTTGCCAGAGAGCAGAGTGAGCAAAAATGACTAAGCAGAAATTTGGGGTTATCGGATTAGCCGTGATGGGGGAAAACCTGGCTCTGAACGTGGAGCGCAATGGGTTTCCCGTCGCCGTTTACAACCGCACTAGCTCCGTTACCGATGGGTTCATGGCCAAAAGGGCCCAAGGCAAGAACGTCAAACCCACCTATTCCCTGGAGGAATTCGTTGCCTCCCTGGAACGTCCCCGCCGGATTTTGATTATGGTCAAAGCTGGCAAACCAGTAGATGGAGTGATTGACCAGCTCAAACCCCTCCTGGAACCAGGAGATATGATTATCGATGGGGGCAACTCTCTTTATGAAGATACAGACCGTAGGGTGGCTGATTTAGAAGCAACGGGACTGCGGTATATCGGTATGGGAGTCAGCGGCGGTGAAGAGGGTGCCCTCAATGGACCGAGCTTGATGCCGGGAGGTACGAAAGAAGCATATGAGGAAATCGAGGCGATCGTCACGAAAATCGCCGCCCAAGTAGATGATGGCCCCTGCGTCACCTACATCGGCCCCAAAGGTGCCGGTCACTACGTGAAAATGGTTCACAACGGCATAGAATATGGCGATATGCAGCTCATCGCCGAAGCCTACGATTTACTCAAAAATGCCCTCGGTCTCGACCATCAACAGCTCCATGAAGTTTTCGCCGAGTGGAACACCACCGACGAACTCAACTCCTTTTTAATCGAAATCACCGCCGACATCTTCAAACAAATTGACCCGGACACCGGGATGCCTTTAGTCGAATTAATTCTCGACGCCGCCGGACAAAAAGGCACGGGTCGCTGGACGGCTGTTACTGCCCTAGAATTAGGCGTACCTATTCCTACCATTATCGCCGCTCTCACCGGTCGGATTATCTCATCTTACAAACCAGAGCGCGTCGCCGCCAGCAAAGAATTAACCGGCCCTACCGGCAAATATGAAGGTGATGTCAAGGAATTTATCACCAAAGTCCGCGATGCCCTCTATTGTTCCAAGATTTGCTCATACGCTCAAGGTATGGCACTCCTGAGCAAGGCTTCTCAAGAGTTTAACTACAATTTGGATTTGAGCGAAATTGCCCGGATTTGGAAAGGCGGCTGCATCATCCGCGCTGGCTTTTTGAACAAAATCAAACGGGCTTTTAAGGACAATCCCACCCTGCCTAATTTGCTCCTGGCTCCGGAATTCAAGCAGACAATTTTAGACCGACAGCAAGCATGGCGGGATGTATTAGTAGTTTCTAATACTCTGGGTATTCCCGTACCGGCGTTTAGCGCCAGTTTGGATTATTTTGACAGCTACCGCCGCGCCAGTTTACCCCAAAATCTGACGCAAGCGCAGCGGGATTATTTTGGCGCTCATACTTATCAGCGGGTGGATAAAGAAGGCGCTTTCCACACGGAATGGGGTAAGTAAATTGTAGTCCAGAAACCGGGTTTCTGCCACAATCTATGCTTTATCCCGAGGATTTGGTTAAGAAACCCGGTTTCTTCTCCTGGTGGGCAATGCCCACCTACCGGTGTCCAGGAAAAATACACATGAGTCAAGATTTAGAAGCGATCGCCTGTCATCCCCACCCTGTTGCTCCTGATGGATTTAATGCCAACGCCAATCTTCCTTATGGCTGTAGTGGGCATCATATTATGGCCGCCATGAATAAATTTACTGATTTCCTTGGGTTGATCAATCAACAGCTTTATACCCAAGGCATATCTCGCCTTGAATCTATGTTGATGCCAGCTAATTTCAGCAGTCTAGTTGGTGAATTTATGATTGACAATATCCCCAAGCAATGTCCCAGCCTTGTCAAAAATCAATATCATAATGGTCATCCAGATCTAATTCCAGCCGATTGCTTTCCCAACAATGCCGTTCAATATACTAATGAAGGAATAGAAATCAAAGCCTCGCGGTATCTCAGGGGATGGCAAGGGCACAACCCCGAAGCTACTTGGCTGATGGTATTTGTATTTGACAGCAATCGCCCCAGCGATGCAGTTAAAGGTATTGCTCCCAAACCTTTTAGGTTCCTCCAAGTCTTAGGGGCAAGGCTGACTAAGGCAGATTGGTCTTTTTCTGGACGTTCTGAAACTAGCCGTCGCACCATAACCGCCAGTGTCAATAATTCTGGCTATCAAAAAATGACGGCTAATGTTATTTATCAAAATTTACCATAAAGTCAATTGCTCTCCTGAAAGACTTGGTAACAGTTGTCCCGACTGATGCACCGCTAAAGCTGCCAGCTTGGGAATTGCCGACAGACTGATCTGATAATACGCGGGATGTCGCTCAATGCCAATAGCGGAAATGCCCAAGGCTTCTGCTGCTGCTACAGTAGAACCAGAGCCCATAAACGGGTCTAAAATAATTCCTTCGCCCAGGGGTAACGCCGCATAAACCACTTGGCGCAAAAAAGACTGGGGTTTAAGACTGGGATGGTTAGCAATTTCCCTTTCTTGCTTGGGAGTCCTTTCGCTGAAAATCACATCATTAAAAGGATTGCCATCGGGATTGCGCCGCAAACCTCCGGTTTGGAATTCTCGCAAGCATTCACTCAGTTTCATCCCCGGTGGGATGGGCTTGCGGAAAATTCCCCAAGGCTCATAACAGCCTCGGGGCATAGAGGAAACATCGGGAAACTCCGCCTCAGCATTTTTGGGTCTATCTCCCCCTCTTAGGGTCTTCACCAGACGAATCAACTCCCCGCGAAACTCCAAACCCCCTTCCACTATAGCAGCAAATACCAATTGAGATAAAAAAGCATTACTGGCAACAAATATATGCCCTCCCGGACGCAATACCCGCCCCACCAAACTCGACCACTCAACAAAAAAACACCTTAAAGTCTCTCTCTCTTTTTTACTCAACGCGGTAAATCTAGGCAAAGGTGCCCGCTGATGACCGTCAAAACTTGGCGGCAGCCTCCAAATGCCCCCTTTTCCCTCTTCTCTTTTCAGAATTTGCTCTGACTGGTACTCTTTAACCCCATAAGGAGGGTCTGTGACTACACCATGAATGCTGTTTTCTGGCGCTTGCTGTAGCCAATCCCAGCAGTCTCCTTGGATAATTATAGAATTGCCTATGCGCTCTCCAGGAATAACTAATAATTTTTCCATGATTTAATATAATGTTTTGGTGTATCGAAATGATAACATACTGTAAATCATGCGATGGTTAATTCCGCCGTGCCCCTACGGCGATATGGGTAGAGACACGGCGGAATTAAGCGAAAAAATTGGGGGGTGGGAAATTGATGGCCCACCCTCCAGATTAACTGGGAGCGAGCTGGTTAATGGATGCCTCCATTTCGGCGGCGATTTTCGCTTGTTTCTCCGGGGAGTTGGTTTCTAAGTAAACCCGAATTAGGGGCTCTGTACCGGAGGGACGTAATAACACCCAACTGCCATCTTCTAGATAGAGTTTGATGCCGTCTTTGCGTCCGAGTTCTTTAACTTTAATTCCCGCTACTTGTGAGGGGGGATTTTTGGGGAAATAGTCTAAAACGGCGGCTTTGTGGGCTTCGGTTAGGTGCAGGTCTAAACGCTGGTTGTATAGGGGGCCGTCGGCTTCTTTGATGGCTTCTTCTACCAGTTGGCTGAGGGGTTTGCCTTCATAGGCAACAGCTTCGGCCACGAGCATATCGGCGAGAATACCATCTTTTTCGGGAATGTGACCGATGACGCTCAAACCGCCGGATTCTTCGCCGCCGATGAGTACGTCGGTTTCCCGCATTTTTTCGCCCACGTATTTGAAACCCACCGCTGTTTCATACAGGGTTAAACCGTATTTGGCGGCGAAGTTGTCGAGGAGGTGGGTGGTGGCGACGGTACGAACGATCGCCCCAGTTTTGCCCTTATTCTTGATCAAGTGGCGAGCCAACAGAAGTAAAATCGTGTTGGGAGTGAGGACATTGCCCTGCTCATCCACCACCCCAAAGCGATCGCTATCGCCATCAGTAGCCAAACCCAAATCAGCCCGATCGTCCTTCACCGCAGCAATTAAACCCTCGAGCTGTTCCCCCTTGGGTTCTGGCATTCCGCCACCAAACAGCACATCTCGCCAGGTGTGGAAACTTTCAGTTTCGCAACCACAGTGCGCCAAAACCTCATCGAGATAACCCCGAGAAGTAGAATACAGAGCATCATACTTCACCTTCAGCTTCGCGCGGCGAATCGTTTCCACATCCAGCAGGGTGTAGATAAACTTGAGATACTCTGGTTTGGGGTCAAAAACCGAGATTTTATCGCTATTTTTCCCTGCTCCCGGAGCATCAGAAGCCCCGGGGATATTGGCGACAATGGTATCGGTAATTTCCGGGGTAGCCGGTCCGGCGTAGTCCGGGATATACTTAATGCCGCAGTATGGGGCCGGGTTGTGACTGGCAGTGAACATCAAAGCCCCGGCGGAGTTCAGGAGGCGGGCATTATAGGCAATTACCGGTGTGGGGCAATCTCTGTCAACAATCTTGACAGTCCAGCCTAAATCTGCTAGGATTTCCGCCGCCGTGCGGGCGAACTCGTCGGCGAGAAAGCGAGTATCATAAGCCACCAGTACCGGACGGTCTTTCCCATAAGCCGTCTCTAAATAGCTGGCGATCGCCCGAGTCACCTTGCGCACATTGGCGAACGTGAAATCCTTAGCAATAATACCGCGCCATCCATCAGTACCAAACTGAATTTCCTGTGACGGAGCTACACTCATAGAATCCCACTTCTTTTCTGAATTCTTCCCCCTCATAGTACAGGTGTGGGGGGTGTTCTGCGCCTAATCACAGTAATTTTGACCGACTAAATAGCGGTTTTTCCCAAACAAGCGGTCAGCGCCGCCGCCAGGGATGATACATAAGGTTCTTTGAGGCATGACTCATGGCCTCCCGGAACATCAATCACCTGTAAACCGCCCCCAGCCAGGGGTCCCCAACCCAACAACGGGTCTAGTTTCCAAGCCACAGTATCATAGCGAACAGCAGCCCGAAACAGCGTCACCACACCCGGATAAGGTTGCAACTTATAGGCTCGTGCAGCTTGATGGTTAGCCTGTTTGATCGGCAAATTGCGAATCTTGTGGGGCAACGCCACTCCCTGCTTTTGGTAATACTTGCCTTTGAGCCGCTTCCACGAATCATCAAGTTCATTTTGGGTAGCAGTGATTTTTTGCTGCAGCTTTTGGAGAAAATACGCCGGTCCATTTTCAGAAAACCCGTGCCAATGCAGCTTTAGGACTTCCTGGCGTGGTACTCGCCCCTTGGCTCCAGGGATAATAGCATCAAATAAACCCAGAAAAGCCACTTCATCCCCAGCGGCTTGGAGTTGCTGGGCGATTTCAAAAGCCACAAACCCGCCAAAAGAGTGCCCGACGATAAAATAAGGGCCATCAGGCTGAACCGTTTTCATTTCCTGGATATACAAAGCCGCCATATCCTCAATTTTGCTTAAGATGGGCTGTTTCCCATCCAAGCCTTGAGCTTGTAAGCCATACACTGGTTGGTCACGGTCCAGATGTGCCAGCAGCTCTTTGTAAGAAAGTAGGTTGCCCCCCACGGCGTGAATGCAGAATAAAGGTGGTTTTGTGCCCTTCGGCTGCATCACCACCAAAGATTTGGTGTCTAAATCTTGGTTGTCGCGGATATATGTGGCCAACTGCGCAATGGTGGGAGCTTGCAACAGAGTCGCCAAGATGAGATTTTTGCCGAATTCTTTCTCAATGCGGGCGAACAGTTCCACTGCGAGGAGGGAGTGACCCCCCAAATCAAAGAAACTATCCTGAATCCCAATTTGCTTGATGCCGAGAACTTGTTGCCAAATGGCTGCCAGCTTGGCCTCCAAATCATCGCGGGGAGCAACTACAGGAGTATTTGATTCGTGCAGATCTAACTGCGGCTCTGGAAGACCAAGACGGTTGAGCTTACCATTGGCGGTGAGGGGCATGGCTTCTAGGCGCATAAAAGCCGCTGGCACCATATAATCTGGTAAATGCTCCTTCAAAAAAGCCCGCAGCTCGGAATTCACCGGTGTTTGGTTTGGAGCGGCCACATAATAAGCTGCTAAAAATCGCTCTCCCGCTGCGGTATCTCGGGCAGTTACTACCGCCTGCTTTACTGCGGGATGCTGGAGCAGAATGCTTTCAATTTCGCCAGTTTCCACCCGCATCCCGCGAATTTTCACTTGAAAGTCTGTCCGCCCGATAATTTCCAGACTGCCATCGGGCAAATAGCGCGCTAAGTCTCCAGTTTTATAGAGAATGGCGCCCGGGGTGTCGGGAGTGAAGGGGTTGGGGATATATTTTTCCTGAGTCAAGTCGGGACGGTTGAGATAACCGCGAGATAAACTGCAACCGCTCACATGGAGTTCGCCGATCGCCCCGATCGGGACTGGTTGCAGTTCTGAATTGAGGATATAAGTTTGGCGGTAAGCCAAAGGACGACCCACAGAAACCGGCCCAGTAGTTTGAGCCAAATCAGCCGGGATGGGGTAAGCCGTGTTACCAGTAGTTTCAGTTTGGCCGTAAATGTTGATAATTTGGGGTGGATGTTCCAAATGCTCGCGGAGGGTTTGGAGAAAATCTGCGGTGAGCAAACCACCAGAGAATAGAAGCAGACGCAATTTTAGGGGGAGGCGTTTATCGGTTCCGGGGTCAGAGATAGTATCGAGAGCGTGCAAGCCGTGAGCCCACACTGCCTGGAGACTATCACAAACCGTGACATTTTCCGCCTGCATCAGCTCAAACAGCTTGAGGGTATTTTTGCTTTGCTCCTGGGTAGCGAGGACTAATTTGGCGCCTCGGGTTAGAGGCGTTAGGAATTGGCGGATAGAAGAGGAGAAAGAAAAGGAGGCGGTGTGGAGGTAGATATCATCAGGACGAATTTGCAGGTGTTTATCGATGGACTGCACATAATGCCAAATATTGGAGCGGGGCATTTCTACGCCTTTGGGTTTACCGGTGGAGCCGGAGGTATAAAGGATGTAGGCGAGATTGTCGCCGATCGCGGCACATGGGGGATTATCTTGGCTTTCTAGAGCGATGCTGTCCCATTGAGTATCAAGACAAATGGGGGAATTATGGTAATGGGGTAGCTGACCGGTGAGTTTTTCCTGAGTTAGTAATATTGATAGTTGAGTGTCTTTTAAAATGATGCTGAGGCGGTCTTGGGGGTAGGTGGGGTCTAGGGGAACGCAGACACCACCGGCTTTGAGAATGGCTAATAAGGCGATGATGATGAGGGGCGATCGCTCCAGACAAACTCCCACTGGCACATCTGGTCCTACCCCCAACTTTTGCAGGTAATGCGCCAGTTGGTTCACCTTCCCATTCAGTTGGCCATAAGTGATTTCCTCGCCACCACAAATCAGGGCGATCGACCCTGGATTTGTGGCCGCTTGCGCCTCAAACTGCGCCGTAATCGACCCATCACCAGGATAATCAACCTTTAGCTGATTCCATTCCCCCAGCATTAATTCCCGTTCCGCCGCCGTCAGCATCGGCAATTGATTTAAATTCAGTTCCGGGTCAGCCACCGCCGCCGCCAGCAGCGTCTGAAAATGCCCTGCCATTGCCTCAATGGTACTGTCATCAAATAAATCCCCATTATATGAAAAACAGCCTTGAACTCCTGCCGGTATTACCTGTATTTCTAAAGCCAAATCAAACAAATAAATAGTTCTATTACCCGGTAATTCCTGCCATAAACTATCTAGCTTCACGCCAGCCAATTCAGACGGAAAGTGGGGATATTCATAATAGGCAAAATTTATCGGCAACGGGAGTCTGTCTCCCTGGGGGGCAATTATCTGGCTCAGTTGCTCAAAAGGCAAATTCTGATAGCGTGCAGCTTCTGTTACTCCCTGCGCCAATGTCTGGAGCAGCTCCCGAAAAGTAGGTACTACTTCTAAGTTAGTGCGGATAGGGAGGATATTTCCGACTCGCTCCGATAGAGCGGTGCCGCCAGCAGGCGACACCATCTCTTCCCCATTTTCCTCAAACCATTCCGCCCCAGTAACGATGACTTCTTGGCCAGAATAACGGTAGAGCAGCGTATGGAAAGCCGCCAAAAAAATCGTCAATAAGTTGATATTTTCCGATTCGGCAAAATCTTTCATCTCCCGGTTTAGTGTTTCCGAGAAAATCAGCCTTTGTTTTCCTCTCAGCCCAGTTATGACCGCAGGACGACGGCGAGCTACAGGCAAATCAATGTTGAGGGTGACACCTTCTAACTGCTGCTGCCAATAAGCCAGGGATGTGGCCGCTGCTTCTCCTTGTAGCCACTTGTCCTTACCGCTAGTTAAACTTTGTGTCTTGGACTCTGGATGAAGTTGCGATAACAACCCAGACTCCTTGCCCCGCAAAACATTTTTTTCCGCCATAGCTTTCATCTCCAGATTCAAAATGCACTAAAAAACCACCACAGCCATATTGTTACGATACCCTGATTTTTCCTCCTGAGCTTCAACGTTTAATCAATGGCTTAAATTGAAGATTAAATATTTTTTTCATCCCACAGCCATGATATTCTGATGTCCTCTGACTGTCTAATAGTGCTTTGATGTCATTGGCTCCCCAAAGGGAAATCAGATCTGCCTCTGATTATAGTCCGCTCCAAGTCCCATCCCAAGGACTGCCCCCAGTTTCCACCCCAGCTAAATTACTATGTGCCTGCAAAATCAACTGCCGCCCCCTGCCATTCCCCCGCCACAACCGCAAAGTCAGCTCCCCAAAAGTGGTATCGCGACAAGACAACCGTAACCCCTCAGAAGTGGGCACCCGCACCACTGTCCCTGGTAACTCCGTCTGTCCCATCAGTTCCACCGCCGATGAGTCGGTTTCCGCCCGCATCCACCAACGGCCCCAAGGCTCCACTTGCCAGCTCAACCGGGCATTCCAGGGGGCAAACTCCCAAAACTGCCCCCGATAGTGGATACCCACCAAACCCACTGACTCATCCCACCATAACAGTTGCCGCCTCCCCCCAGCCGCCGTCACTGCTAAGTCTGGCTCTTCGGGGAAACAGTTGCAGTTTAGCCAAAACCACTTCTTAGGAAAAGAACCGCCCCAGTTTTTCTCACTGTAAGCGGGGGCATCCACAAATTCATAACGTTTTCCCTGCCAGTCTAGCCAGCCAGTGGCCAACCCGTGAGCCATCAACACTTGCCATCCGGGTTCAAAGATGGGGAAAAAAGATAATAAACCTCCAGTGGCTAACTGTCCCCGTTTCGCATCTCCCCAGCCGTAAACCGGCTGGATGCGATATTCCCAGCGGCAATAACTGCCATTTGGGACGAATAGAGCCCCTTGATGCCAAGTGGGGGTGACTTGATAACCTTCTTTGATGGTTTTGTGGAATTCTGAGGGCTCTAAATAACCGGGGTTGGGGGCATCATCGGTGGCAATTTTTCCCCAATGGCCGAGAGCTAGTTGCTGGGATGATGCCCAAAAGCCTTTAACATCAGGAAGAGTGCGGCAGAAATACCCATCATCGGCACCCAATATTTGGGCACAACCGCCGCTATGGGGCTGGTTCCCGCTGGGGTCATCAATGGAGTACATGAAAGCAAAGCTCTGGCGATCGCTCGGTAAAGTTACCCGGAAATACCAGCCTTCAAAAAAGCGGTTCGGTGTGCCATCCCAGTGATAGCCGCTGTGTGGTGTTTGCACTGCCTGTTTTTTCCTCTATGGGGAAGGGGAAATTATCATTATCCAAAATACCGTTAAAATTGGGGATAATTTCGATGCCACTGCTGTTCTCGCTACCCCGGTAGGGTGGGCAGTACCCTGCCCACCCTACAATCTCAAATAAAGGAGATGACAAACATGGATAAAATCAGATTACTGGTAACTGCCATTACCGCCATTACTACAGCTAGTTTAACTTTCGCCGCCACGGCGGCGGAACCTCGACCGGACGATCGGGGCAATTACCGCATGACGGGGGGCTGGACCAGATGGGAGGTGATGCCCGACCCCGTAGGTCTCAACTGCCGCAAAGGTCCGGGCACCGAGTTTGACCTGGTAGCCGCTTTTGATGGCAAAACCATTCTCACTGTGAGCCCCGATTATGCACCATTAATTCAAAATGACCCTCGGGGAAATCCTTGGTTAGTGGTAAAAGTTAGAAATACTAACTGTTTTGTCCGGGCTAATTCTGCTTTCATCAGACCTGCTGCTGAGACTGCCAGTGCCGCCCCCGCCGCCGCCCCCGCCGCCGCCCCCGCCGCCGCTCCTCAAGCTACGGCTACCATGCCCCAACCCACAGAAGCGGGAAATTATATTAATATTGGGTCTTGGTCAAAGTGGCAAGTCACAAATCTGCAAAACGGCTTAAATTGTCGCCAAGGTCCGGGAGTAGAGTTTCCCGTAGTAGCGGCTTATGATGCGGGAACGGTGATGAATCTTAGTGGCGATCGAACTCCGGCGGTGCAAAACGACACCATCCAAAAACCCTGGTTAGCCGTCAAAGTGGGCAATGATAACACCTGTTTTGTCCGCTCCCACCGCGTCTTTATCAAACCCATCCAATAAAGCCTAAATTTGACAACAAAAAAGTTAGGGAAAAGCCCGGTGCTTCCCTAACTTTATTTATCTAATGGTCAGCCAGAAGTAACCTAACCTTTAGACGGGTAGTTCTTGCTTAAGGATAGCGATGACCCTGATTGTTACAGACAAAAATCAGGATGGTAGTCAGTAATAACTCTATCGAGTGTAGGCGGGAACCTGCCTACAATTCAATTATTACCCACCCCAGACGGCTTCCGCAAGTGGGCTTTTGCAATAACCCACTTTTTCTCTGTCCCTGGTTCGTAGTAGGGCTTTAGCCCTCCTCTGTTCGTAGTTGGGCTTCAGCCCTCCTCTGTTCGTAGTTGGGCTTCAGCCCTCCTCTGTTCGTAGTTGGGCTTCAGCCCTCCTCTGTTCGTAGTTGGGCTTCAGCCCAAGTTGGTTTGGAATTAACAAAGAGGGCTAAAGCCCTACTACAAACCCGGAAAGAGGGCTAAAGCCCTACTACAAACCCGGAAAGAGGGCTGAAGGAGGGTGCTACAAACCTATGTAGTCCCAAAAATCACCGCCATTCGCCCTGAAAGCCAAAGGCAGCCCAGAAATAAGGCAGGTCCCATTCCCGTGATTGCAGCATTTCCAACTGGGCGGCCCGTAAAGCAGCCGCAGGCCGCATTTTGTTTTGCAGCATTTCCCGGTAGAATTTGGACATCAACGCGGCAGTGGCGGCATCATCCACACTCCACAAGCTGGCCACGAGGCGTGGGGTTCCGGCATACATAAATCCCCGCGTCAGCCCGGAAATTCCTTCTCCTTTAACTATCTCACCTAAGCCAGTTTGACAGGCACTCAACACCACCAGGTCAGCGGCGAGATTGAGGTTATAGATATCGTGGAGGCGTAAAAATCCATCCACGGGCTGCCCCTTTTCATCAACTAAGGACATGACTAAGCCTGATAATTGAGGATTTTGGGCGTTAAAAAAGCCGTGGGTGGCAAAGTGGATAATTTGATAATTCGCCATTTGCTCGCTAGTGGCTGTTTGGCGGTTGGCAGCAAAATCAAAGGCCGAGAAATCATTGGCTTCTGGTACTAAAGTGAGAAGCGTCTGGGCTTCGCTGCGGGTGTTGGGTAGGCGTGCGAGTTCGCCGGTAATGCCTACATCTCTGGCAGCATTATTGATGATTGGGGTGAGTAAAGTGGTGTTGGTAGTATCGCCGTTACTCTGTGCTTGCACGCGGGGGTCACTGGGAGCAAAAACGGGGTCAGCTAAGACGGCGAGGGTTTTGGGTGCTGGGGGACGCTGACTCGTTTCTTGGCGCAAAATCGCTAATGTGGAAGCGGAAGGGAGGTTGATGATTTCATGTTTGACGATGAGGGGTTCGCCGTTATTTCCGGGGAGGGAAAGGGCGGCAAAGGGGATATAGTGCAGGTCACGATCGCTCACAATCACTAACCGTTTTTCTCCCAACTTATCCGCCACCGGACTTAAAATTAACTCACTCAGCTTTTGCGCCGCTTCTAAAGCCCTTGCCTTTCTAATCCTGAGAGCCGGGGAAATAATTGCATCCCGAAAACTTAGCGTCGCCGTCTCAATTTCCTTTCTTGCTGGCAGTTCATAGCTAGTAATTTCCGTTTTAGATACTGCCCACAAATAACTGCGAGTTTCCCCCAAAGAATATTGTAGTAACAGGGTATTCTCATCTAACAGCGCCTGCATTTGCGCTAGAGTCAGCGGTTGTGGCTGCGTCAGAGCTGCATAACGGGGACTGGTTGTCCTGATATCAGCGCGAACGCCATCTAATTCTCGTAAAAGTTGGTCTAATTGTTGTTGAATCGCATTAGCTTGCTCTGGGGTATGTTCTGCTGAGAGTATTTCTACCTGTCGCTGTGCTGCTGTGTTCACTTTCTCTTGTAAAGAGATTTCCTGTAGCCGCAATTTTGGGTCAACTCCAGAACGAATATCCGCATTAGCTTCCGTGAGTAGTTCTAGGAGGGTGCGAGCGCGAGACCTTTCACTGACTTGCAGAGCTTTACTATCATATCCCGCCTGGGGCTGTTGGCGGTGCAACTGCATCAGCATATCGATGTAAAGTTCATAGTAATTATATTTCTCGGCGAAAAAGGACGATCGCAGTTCCGAGCTATCCACTTTCTGGCGCAAGTCTTCGATAATAGTGATAGCTTCTTCAATATAAGTTATCCCCTCCTGGAGTTTTCCTTGAGCGCGAGCCACCCCCGCCAGATTATACAACGTAGTCGCCGTAGCATCTCTGTCCCCCGTCTGGCGAGCTAGGGGTAGAGATTGCTGGTAGTAGTCGAGAGCAGCGGCAAAATCTTGTAACTTAAAGTAAATTACACCAATGCCCCCCAGAGTAATGCTCTCGCCGCGTTTATTGCCCACTTCCCGCTCTAAAACCAAGGCTTGATTGAGGTATTCTAGTGCTTGTTGATTATCGCCTAAGTCTGAGTAAAGCAGACCAATGTTACTCAGGCTCAGGGCCACGCCTTCTTTATAACCTATCTCCCGGTACAGGGGTAAAGCGCGGTTGTAGTATTCTAGAGCTTTTTGCTTATCTCCCAAATAGTTATAGACGTAACCGATATTGTTTATTGTGCTAGCTTCCCTGACTTTATCCCCTAATTTTTGTAACACAGCCAGAGATTGGGTATAGTAGTCTAGGGCAGTTTTTTTATCCCCTAAATCATCATACACTGCCCCCATATTGTTGATAATCGAAGCTAAACTGCTTTGATCCCCTAGTTCGCGGAGGATATTGGCGGCTTGGTTGTAGTAGTCTAGGGCAGTTTGTTTTTCGCCGATCGTACTCTTTACCGAGCCGATATTGCTGAGGGTGAAGGCTTCAAACTGCCGATTTCCTAGGTCTCGCAACAGAGATAAAGATTGCTCGTAATGGTTGAGGGCGGCTTGCCAATCGCCGCTACTTTCATAGACTCTACCCAGATTATTCAGAATAGTAGCGGCGGCGGCTTGATTCCCGATTTCCTGTTGAATACTCAGGGCTTGATTATAGTATTCTATCGCCGTTTGTTTTTCTCCTAAATCAGAATAAACTTTGCCGATATTGCTAAGAACAAGAGATTCTTCTCCTTTATCCCCCAGTTGCCGCCGCAGGGTAAGAGCTTGGTTATAGTATTCTAGGGCGCTTTGCTTTTCTCCTAATTGATCTTTGATTCTCCCCATACCCAGGAGGCTGAGAGCTGCGCCTCCCAAATTGCCGATTTCCTGGTGGAGGGCTAGAGCTTGGTTGTAGGATTCTAAGGCAGCGGGAAAGTCTCTCGACCTCAATTGTAAGAAGCCAATAGTATTGAGGGTGTCCGCCAGAACTGGTTTATCCTCCTCCTCATGGAACAAGGGGACGGATTGGCTGTAATAGTCGAGGGCTTTTTGGCTGTCTCCTTGCTCTTCGTACAGTCGGGCAATTTTGTTTAAGGTGAAGGCGACGCCGGTTTTGTCATCGATTTGTTGCTGTAGGGGTAAGGCGCGGTTGTAGTAGGATAAGGCGGTGTCAAAGTCCTGCAAAATAAAGTACATTGCCCCGATGTTACTAAGGGTGTTGCCTTCTTGGACTTGATTGCCTTCTTGCTGGTAGAGGGTGAGGGCTTCTTCTAATTTTTGAATTGCGGCTTGGATTGATTCTGGGGTTTTTTGGCGGAATAAGGCCATTCCTTCGGCAAATGCTCGATCGCCTGGAGTTTGGGCCGGTTCGGCTTGGGCGATGTAAGAAGTGGGTTTGAGGTCCTGTGCTATAGCTGGAAGTGCCCAGGGGGACAGGAGTGGGAGCGTGAGGAAAGTCAGGCTGGAAGCTGTCAGCTTGCGGAAGTTTGCCATATTGGTTTGCAGGGGAAATGGGGGCACGGCGTCATTAATATCTGGGTTTGTCCGTGCCCCTATATGATATAAATTTTCCCCGTCCCCCTGTCAGCCGGTCCCCCCGTCACCCGGTCCCCCGGTCCCCCCTAAAGATGGGGCGTATGGTGGGAGAGGGTGGAGGCAATTGAGCGTAGCTCCCACCACCACTGGTGTTTCGGGCGTTGATGGTCGGAGTCCATCTGTACAGGCAATTCGCTGAGGTTCCAGAATTGGACCTGGGAGCCTTGGAGACCAATGGCGGTGGCGGCGGGGGAATGTTTGTCCGCTTCGGCGATTAAAAAATCAATGGCTTTGGCGGCGAGGCGGGTGGCTTGGATGCGATCGAACGGGGAGGGGTCGCCGCCTTGCTGCAAATGTCCGAGGACCGCTTGGCGCACCTGAAAGAGTTTTTTGCCTTCCTCGGCGAAGAGGGCGCTAATGAAATCGCTGTTATAAACTGGGTGGGCGTTTTCGTTGCAGATGATTAAGCCTAAACGCTTGCCCCGTTCAAAGGAGTTGATGAGGTAATCTAGGTCATGCTGCAGGTTACTGAGGGTAACGCCGTCTTCGTGGAGGTAAACTTGCTCGGCGCCGGTGGCCATACCGCTGAGAAGGGCGAGATAGCCGCAGTAGCGGCCCATGACTTTGACGACGAAACAGCGGCTGGAGGCCACTGCCGACTGTTTGATTTTATCTACGGCTTGGATAATGTTGTTGAGGGCGGTGTCGGAGCCGATGCTGTATTCGCTACCGGGGAGGTTGTTGTTGATGGTGGCGGGGATACAGATGATCGGGATGTTGAAGGCGGGGAAGTTTTCCCGCTGGTTGTAGAGTTGATAGGCGGCTTGGTAGCCGGACCAGCCGCCGATGATGAAGAGGGCTTGGATGTCGTGTTTTTCTATATGGCGGGCGATGTCGTAGAGGTCCCGACCTTTGGGGATTTTGCGGCTGGTGCCAAGACTGGAGCCGCCAGCGGTGGCCCAACCGCGCACGCTTACCCAGTCTAGTTCTTTGATGTGGCCTTCGATGAGTCCGCGAAAGCCGTTTTCGACGCCCAGCATGGTGTGACATTTGTCGATGCCAAGGCGGACGGCGGCTCTGACGGCGGTGTTCATACCGGAGGCGGCGGCGCCACAGGTGAGGACGGCGATGCGGAGGGGTTTATCGATCGGGGGTGGGGCGTCTGGTTTGCAGTTGGGGGGAGTGGCCTGCATCAGGGTGTAGAAAGTGTGGTAGATTTCGCTGAAGGTGTCACCGCGCAGGGCCATTGCTTGGGGGTAGTCGCCGCTGGATATTGCCTGTGCCACTTTGCGGCTGTTTTCAACGCATTGACCCAGAGGCGTGCAGGCGATGCGGTTGCCACGCATCCCAATCAACATGGGTTCGGCGGCGGGGTCTGACTGGAGAATTTGGGTAACGGCGGCGTGACCGAGAAGGGTGCTGAGGTGGCGATCGAACGCGCTGGGGGAGCCTCCCCGCTGCACATGTCCCAAAATGGTGACGCGGGCGTCTTCGCCGAGTCGTTCTTCTAGGACTTGTTTGATATCATCGCTGCGAATGGGTTTGCCTTGGGCATCGCGGGTGCCTTCGGCAACCATAATGATTGTGTCCCGACGGCCAGAATCGCGTCCGGCTTTGAGGATCTGGCACATCTGCTCTTCCCAGTGTTCTCCTTCGGGGGGTTTTTCTGGAATCATCACCCAGTCGGATCCCGTCGCCAAACCTCCCATCAGGGCTAAATAACCGCAGTTTCGCCCCATGACTTCGATGATGAAGGTGCGCTGGTGACTAGATGCGGTGGAGGAGATGGCGTCGGCGGCTTCGGCAATGCGGTGCAGAGCCGTATCGGTGCCGATCGTCATGTCGCTGCCGTAGAGGTCATTATCAATGGAGGCGGGCAACCCGACTAATGCCAAGTGGGCATGTTTGGCCGCTACTTCGGCGCCAATTTCGCCGTTTTCTACCAGTTCTGCCAGGAGTTCTGGCCATTCCCGGTGAAAGATGGTGGCCCCAGTCAGGCTGCCGTCACCGCCGATCGCCACGAGGGCTTCGATACCATATTCCACGAGATTGCGCGCGGCTTGGCGGCGGCCCTCCCGGGTTTGAAAGGCCAAACAGCGGGCAGTGCCGATGATGGTGCCCCCGCGACCTAAAATACCTCCCACCGAGTCCCAATCCATTTTGCGGATGCGATCGCCGCCTTCTAGCATCCCTTGATAGCCTTCATAGATGGCATATACTTCTAAATCCTGATTCAGCGCGGCACGCACTACCGATCGCACCGCTGCATTCATTCCCGGAGCATCTCCGCCACTGGTGAACACACCCAGACGCTTTTTCACACGCACGAAATCCACCTCTTTTCTCTGTCGATCGCAATCGCTGGCCATCATCCCCACCCCGCCGGGAGGGGCGAAATACCAGTTTAGAATATTCTTCTGGCATCGTTGCCATTTGTTGCTGTTTGTTGACTTCCGGGTTCACCACCCGTCACCATCCCCCCTCTGATATCAAGTCCGGGAGCATCGTTCGGACAATTCCAGGGCAACCCCCCTGTGGTTGCCCCCTCAGTTATACAAAAACGAAGCCATAGGACTTGATCTGACCCCACAACTCTGTAATTTGCAGTTTTCATCTCCTCCCTGCCCCCATTTTCACAACAATTGTTTTGTTTTTCTCGCCATTTAAACAAAGCTATTGTTGTTTAAATTGGCAAAAACCCCACCTTACCGGTGGGTATATCTAGTTTTTACCTTAATTTAATCTTTGAGGGAAATTCCATTCTATATACTCGATAATGACATACTATCTCCAATTTTCCCCCTATGCAATTGTTAAAATATCTTAATAAATTGAATAGTTAGTATCATAAATCACCCCAAATCGGGAGAATTCAGCTCAAAAAACCGGTAGGGGATAAATTCTAAAAATTTTCTGTAGTTTGCCCGAGGTGTGGGGGTGAATATGGCAGTATATAGATGGTGCGAAGGATGATGATGCAGGCAAGGATATGTACAGCCAACAGTTAGGCGAAACTATCTGTTATCATCGGTGCAGCCCACAGATGGGAGATTGTCGCAAAAACTTGGCCACAAAAGCAAAAATGTCAGCGAAATAGAACAACAGGAGCGCCAGCCGATACAAATCATCAAAAAAGATGACGATATTATTCAAAATCATCTAGGAAGGAAAGGAATAACTGATGCAATCTACAGAAGCAGAACCAAAAGCCAAGGCCAAGAAAGAAGCCGCTCATCCCAGTGGTGATAAGCGCTTTAAAGTGTTGGACATGACGATGAAGCGGAATCAATACCGCCAAGATGCGTTGATTGAGGTACTACACAAGGCTCAGGAAGCATTCGGCTATCTGGAAGAAGATGTATTAATGTACGTAGCGCGGGGCTTAAAGCTACCTCTGAGTCGGGTTTATGGCGTAGCGACATTTTACCACCTATTCTCCCTCAAGCCTCAAGGTGCCCACACTTGTGTCGTCTGTTTGGGAACTGCTTGCTATGTGAAAGGGGCAAACGCCCTGCTAGAAGGATTAGAGAAAGACTGCGGCTTAAAGTCGGGAGAAACTACGGAGGATGGGCAAGTTTCTTTGGTGACAGCACGCTGTATTGGGGCTTGTGGCATTGCGCCAGCAGTGGTGATTGATGGGGTGGTGGCGGGCAAGCAAACGCGAGAAGCGATCGTCAACCGCATTAAAGAATACCTCTGAGAAATTGTCATTTGGTAACATGTCCCTTGTCCTGAGTCACTTGTCACTTGTCAAAGGACAAAGGACCAATGACAAAGGACAAAGGACGAATGACCAATGACCAAGGAATAAGGAATAAGGACAAAAAGCCATATGGATTTAACCGAACTGCGAGAATTAGCCAAGAAAGAACGCGCCGCATTTAAGAGTATTCGCGTCCATTGCTGCACCTCAACCGGTTGTCAAGCCTCTAATTCTTTAGATATCAAGAAAAATCTAGACACTGCGGTAAAGGATGCGGGATTAGAAGACCAGGTACAGGTTGTGGGCGTGGGCTGTATGGGGTTTTGCGGGCGCGGGCCTTTAGTGCAAATCGACCCAGAAGAGACTCTTTATGAAGAGGTGACACCGGAGCAAGCGGCTAGTATTATTGATGGGATTAAAGGCTCTGGGGAAGCGACGGCAACGAAAGGCGATTCGCAACACCCATTTTTTAGTCGCCAAATGCGCATCGTCAGAGAAAATAGCGGCAAAATTGACCCGGAGCGCATCGAAGAATATATCGCCGTTGGTGGTTATGAGTCTCTGTACAAAGTGCTGCACGATATGACGCCGGAGCAGGTCGTACAGGAAATTACCCGCAGTGGTTTGCGCGGACGTGGCGGCGGCGGTTATCCCACAGGGTTAAAGTGGGCAACGGTGGCGAAAATGCCGGGAGACCAAAAATATGTCATCTGCAATGCGGATGAGGGCGACCCGGGGGCATTTATGGACCGGAGTGTGCTAGAAAGTGACCCGCATTTGGTGCTAGAAGGGATGGCGATCGCTGCTTACGCCGTCGGCGCCAACCACGGTTTTATCTACGTCCGCGCCGAATATCCCCTCGCCATTCAACGCCTGCAAAAAGCCATTCAACAAGGCAAAAAATACGGCGTCCTCGGTAGCCAAATTTTCGATAGTCCCTTTGACTTCAAAATCGATATCCGCATCGGTGCTGGCGCCTTCGTTTGTGGCGAAGAAACAGCCCTCATCGGCTCTGTAGAAGGCAAACGCGGCAACCCCCGGCCCCGTCCTCCCTACCCCGCTCAGTCTGGGTTATGGGAATGTCCCACCCTCATCAATAACGTGGAAACTTTGGCCAATATCACCGCCATTATTGGCAAAGGTGCGGACTGGTATGCCAGTATCGGGACGGAAAAGAGCAAAGGGACAAAAATCTTCGCCCTCACCGGCAAAATCCGCAACAATGGTTTAATTGAAGTGCCGATGGGCATTACTTTGCGGGAAATTGTCGAAGAAATGGGCGGCGGTGTCCCCGATGGTAGTGTGAAAGCGGTGCAAACTGGCGGTCCGTCTGGTGGCTGCATCCCCGCCGAGATGCTCGACACCCCAGTAGATTATGATTCGCTGACGAAACTGGGCTCGATGATGGGTTCTGGTGGCATGGTGGTGATGGATCACACCACGAATATGGTGGATGTGGCGAAGTTCTATATGGAATTTTGCCGCGATGAGTCTTGCGGTAAGTGTATTCCCTGCCGCGCTGGTACGGTGCAAATGGATGAAATGCTCAACAACATTCTCAAAGGAAAAGCCACATTAGCTGATATCGAGAAGTTAGAAGCTCTCTGTCAGATGGTGGCGCAAACGAGCCTGTGCGGACTGGGGATGACGGCGCCGAACCCGGTAATTAGTACCTTGCGTTATTTCCGGGATGAGTATTTACGGCTAATTCAGCAAACTTCTAATGGGAAAGTCCCCGTGTAGTCGTTTGTCATTTGTCCTTTGTCATTAGACAAGTGACTGTAGGGGCACGGCATCATTAAGATGGTTCGTTCAACCCAAATATTTATGACGCCGTGCCCGTACCAAGCGAACTTGCGGACAAATGACCAAGGACAAATGACAAATGACCAAGGACAAATAACCAATAACCAATAACCAAGGACAAGTTATGTCAGTAAATACGCTCACAATTAATGGTGTCCCAATCGCGATTCAGGAGAATGAAACTCTGCTGACGGCGGCGAAAGAGGCGGGAGTTAGAATTCCCACTTTGTGCCATCTAGAAGGTGTTACCGATGTGGGTGCCTGTCGGCTCTGTCTGGTAGAAATTGAAGGCATTAATAAACTTTTGCCTGCTTGTACTACCCAGGTGGCTGAGGGGATGGTGGTACATACGGATACGCCGAAACTGAAAGAATATCGGCGGATGACGGTAGAGCTGCTGTTTGCCGAAGGTAATCACGTTTGTGCGGTGTGCGTGGCAAATGGGAATTGCGAGTTGCAAGATTTGGCGATCGAGGTGGGGATGGACCACTCCCGCTTTCAGTACCGCTTCCCGAAACGGGAGGTAGATGTATCTCACCCCCAATTTGGCATCGACCACAACCGCTGTGTCATGTGTACTCGTTGCGTGCGGGTGTGTGATGAAATTGAAGGCGCGCACGTGTGGGATGTGGCGAGTCGTGGTACTACTTCCCAAATCATTTCCGGGATGAATCAGCCTTGGGGGTCTGTGGAGGCTTGCACTTCTTGCGGTAAGTGCGTCGAGGCTTGTCCTACGGGTTCGATTTTCCGCAAGGGTTCTACGGTGGCGGAAATGACGCACGATCGAGGCAAAGTAGAATTTCTGGCAGCCGCTCGTACCAAGAAAGAATGGACTCGTTAAAATTGTCATTAGTCATTTCTGCCACAGAAACCGGGTTTCTTGCCCAAATCTCGGTTAAGAAACCAAAATTGGAGGGAGAAACCCGGTTTCTCCTCCAAATGACAAATGACTAATGACCAATGACCAAGGACAAAAAATTGCTCAGTAGGTATCATCATGTCAGAAAAAATCAAATTAGCCACTATATGGCTAGCAGGTTGTTCGGGCTGTCATATGTCTTTTTTGGATTTAGATGAGTGGCTGTTTGAAGTGGCAAAATTTGCCGATATCGTCTATAGTCCTGTGGGTTGCGACCTGAAAGAATACCCAGAAGACGTGGATGTTTGTTTGGTAGAAGGAGCGGTAGCCAATGAGGAAAACTTGGAGCTACTGCTGAAAGTGAGAAAACGCACCAAATTCCTGATTTCTTTTGGGGATTGCGCGGTGACAGCCAACGTCCCAGCGATGCGCAATATGCTGGGGAAAGCCGACCAAGTGCTAAAACGCTCTTATTTGGAGTTGGGCGATGTCACCCCACAATTACCCCACTTTCCTGGTATTGTGCCAGAGTTGCTAGAGCGTGTATCTCCGGTGCATGAGGTGGTAAATATTGATATGTTTATCCCCGGATGCCCGCCGAGCGCGCCTCGTATTCAAGCGGTGATCGAGCCTTTATTAAAAGGGGAAACCCCCAAAATGGAAGGGCGAGAAATGATTAAATTTGGTTGAGGCAATTGGTCATTTGTCCGCAAGTCCGCTGGGAGAAGAAACCGGGTTTCCCCCGCCTAAGCGCTTCGCGCAGGCTTCGCCAACGCGGGGGCATGCTTAACCAAATCTCGGTGAAAATACCAAAATTGTCGCAGAAACCCGGTTTCTGGCGAAACAAGGACAAATGACCAATGACCAATGACGAATGACAAAGAACCAGGAAGGAAAAATTTATGGCAAAAACAGTAGTAATTGACCCGGTAACGCGGATAGAAGGCCACGCCAAGATTTCGATTTATTTAGATGACGCCGGGGAAGTATCAGATGCCCAGTTTCACGTAGTGGAATATCGGGGGTTTGAGAAGTTCTGCGAAGGTCGCCCCATGTGGGAAATGGCGGGGATAACTGCCAGGATTTGTGGGATTTGTCCGGTGAGTCACTTATTGGCATCGGCGAAAACTGGGGATAAAATTCAAGCGGTCCAGGTGCCCATAGCCGGGGAAAAACTGCGGCGGATGATGAATTTGGCGCAGTTTACACAATCTCATGCTTTGAGCTTTTTTCACCTCAGCAGTCCTGATTTTTTGCTGGGATGGGATAGCGACCCAGCGACGCGCAATGTGTTTGGTTTGATGGCGGCGGATCCAGACTTAGCACGAGCGGGGATTCGCTTGCGGCAGTTTGGTCAAACGGTGATAGAATTGCTGGGAGCGCGGAAGATTCACGCAGCTTGGGCGGTGCCCGGGGGTGTGCGATCGCCCCTTTCTGAAGAAGGTCGCACCTGGATTCGGGAACGGTTGCCCGAGTCTCGCGCCACTTTAGACATTGCCATGAACTTATTTAAGCGCTTTCTCGATGAATTCGGCGCCGAGGCGGAAGTATTCGGGACATTCCCCTCTCTGTTTATGGGTTTAGTGGGGAAAAATGGCGAGTGGGAACATTACGGCGGTCATATTCGCTTTACCGATAGCAATGGTAATATTGTGGCCGACGGTTTGAGCGAAGATAACTATCGTGATTATCTTGGGGAAGCGGTTGAGCCTTGGTCTTATCTGAAATTCCCTTATTATAAGCCGATGGGTTATCCTGATGGTATTTATCGCGTCGGACCTTTGGCGCGGGTGAATATTTGCTCTCATTTTGGCACTCCTGATGCTGACAAAGAGTTAAGGGAATTTCGCGATCGGGTTGGCGGCGTCGCTACCAGTTCCTTCATGTATCACTACGCACGCCTCCTAGAAATTCTCGCCTGTTTAGAGAAAATCGAGGAATTAGTCAACGACCCCGATATCACCTCCAAACGCTGTCGAGCAGAAGCTGGTATCAACAACCTAGAAGGCGTTGGCGTCAGCGAAGCACCCCGAGGCACTCTCTTCCATCACTACCAAGTAGATGAAAATGGTATCCTCAAGAAAGTGAATTTAATCATCGCCACCGGTCAAAACAACCTGGGGATGAATAAAACCGTGACTCAAATTGCCAAACATTACATCCACAGTAATGAAATTCCCGAAGGAATGTTAAACCGGGTAGAAGCAGGTATCCGCTGCTACGACCCTTGTTTAAGTTGCAGTACCCACGCCGCCGGTCAAATGCCGTTACACGTGCAATTGGTCGCTGGTGATGGGACAGTAGTTGATGAAGTGTATCGGGATTAATTCTGATTAGTCATTTGTCCTTTGTCCCTAGTCCCACTGGGGAGGACAAACCGGGTTTCTTAACCAAATCTCGGCTATGATGCAGGGGTTATTGCAGAAACCCGGTTTCTGGTATGGCGGACAAAGGACAAATGACAAAGGACAAATGACAATTGATAATGGACAATTAGAAGATGCAGCACCAATAATTATCAATTATCAATTATCAATTATCAATTATCAATTATCAAAGGACAAATAACCTATGATGCTAGCGTTACTTATTTTTGTGATGTTATTTCTGACCCTAGTTTCCCTAACGCCCCTCCTGGGGTATTATGATAAGAAATGGGTTTTGCCATTTATGTGGGGGATGTTCGGGTTTTTCACTCTCGTAGGTTGGGGGGTGTTTTTGGCCATTGGCTGGTTGAATTTTTAGGATGGATTTAGCATTCTAACTCAGCAATGTTAACAAATGCAATTTGATGAAATTTGGCAACAATACGATTTTACTGAAGCTGAATTGCGGTCAATGGGTTGGCAGTTTCCCTATGATTATGTCCTCAATCTCAATTATTACTGGGAACTGAACCAAACGGGCAATGATTCTGAAGTCGCAGCGGTTGAGCAACCCCTAAAACTGATTCTCTCTTCTTGCATTCGTCTGGATGTAAAACTCAACCCGAACCCACTGGGACAAACTGAACCTCCCCCGCATCTTGGGACGATCGTGGGATGGGGTCAAGTCACCCCCTCTCCTTGGATTCAAAGCCTTTCGCTTCTTGAGTCCGAGTGGATTCATGTGTTTTTTGACATTGGGGGAAACAATAAGATTGAAGCTCTAGCCAGAACCCTAACTGTGGAACGGTTAACCCAACCACCCCTTGCTACTATGTTACAGCCGATCGCATAACACCCCACAAAAACACAACTGTACCAAATCGAAACCCAACAGCCCAATTAATTGCCATCAGGTTCCAAATAGCTGTCAATCATCAATTTAATATTAACTTGGGTTAAGCCCACATACCCGCCCATATATTGCGGTCCCGGACTCAATATGGGTAATTCTTGACTATAAAATGGCAGCCAAAATTCACTTTTGATATCCCAGTCTTTCAAGGGACTGTTAGACCGGTGCAGATGCTTTTGCAGGAGGTATTCATAAACAAACTGTTTTCTGATACTGCGTTGTTTGATGGTTTCCGCATTCTCTGGCTTGAGTAAATAATCTAAGTCATAGTATTTAATATCAATAATTTGAAAAAACTTTAATTTTTTGAGAAATGAGATAAAAATATCGGCTATTTTTGATTCTAAATGTAGCATCTCGTTTTCATACTTGCGAAATAGAGAATCGCGAAAAACCGGAGAACTTAACATGATATATTTAATCCAATTACTAAAAGCCTCATGGGAAAATATTTGGTCTTGCACCGCCCGAAAAAATACATGATTCAAGCAGCGCATCAGGCTCAGCTCTTCAGGGTTTAAAGCATCAGGGACATCCCAATAAGCATAAAATTTATCCGGCAAGGGTGAATTGATAATTAACGCCTGGTTCTGAGTTGGGAAAACTTCTTGTAACTCATTAAAAGTGTGAAATTTTTTCACTTGTTGCTGATAGGCAATTTTAATCAGTCTATTTTTAAACTTTGGCAAGTTAAATGTAGTTAAATAAGCATAATCATCCCAACCATTTTGGACAAGTTTAAAATTACCTGCTGAAGGTATAGAATTGATGCCAGATGACATAATCACCGCATCGGGAACAACTTCCGTGCCATTGATTCTGAAAATCCTGGCAATGTCTAAAACCTTTTCCGCACTTTTAAACTTCTGGATACTTTGGCGCGAGAGCAAGGCTTCATCCACGTAAAGCAGCCTAGCTGGGGGTGTGGTTTTCACCAAATAAGTCAAACACATGGCTTCCCACACCATATGAAAATTATTAATTCCCCAAATTTCGCCATCGCCACTATGCTGCAGGGAGCCGAATAGGAAAGAATATATGGCGTCGTAGAAATGCCAGTAGTCTGGGTCTTTAAAAGGCGTATAATTATCAATTACTTCTAGAGCATCCTTTAAAGAACTCAGCACCGACTGATAAGACTTTTCGCTGAATAAACTTGATTCCGTCCCTAGATAATGTTGGCGGAATTGTTCCCCTAACGCTTGGACTTCCGAGCGTACCTCTTCCTTTAACTGTTCCTTAATCTCCGTCAAAATATAACAGTACATCGACACGATATCCGAGGATTCTAAGTGAATTTCTCGGCGCATCATATCCATAGAATCCAGATAAACCGCCCCATTCTCCAGAAAAATCCCTTTATGTAAACAGCGATGCAGCTTGCTATAATCCAATTTTTCCGATTTCCCCACCCGGCGGACAAAAGTCAGGATTTTTAGCTCGTCATAAGCATCAAGGATGCTCGTGAGAACGTCTAGTTTAGAGTAAAAAACTATCTGGGCATCATCATTAGTGCTAATTTCCCCGCCGCCATCATCTTTCACTAAACCATCTCGGTCTGAGGTCTTATTTAAATATCCTTTTTCTAAGCAACTTTGCTTAAAAACATTCAGCATCCGGTAAAACAAAAAGAATAAATCGCGTTTTTCATCAAAGGTGTTTATCCCTTTTTCAGTAAATCCTTTAGGCAAATGAAAAATTAACTGATTATTCTTTTGCTCTATCCCGACAAAAGAATACTTTTCATTTGTTCTAATTTCCAACTTACTAAAATTGAGCATGGATGTTGACTTACTCCTCTTCTTCAAAGTTTATAATTTCTTGGACAAACTCTTCTGCATTTGACACAAAATCAGAATATGTGATTAACTTTACAGTTTCTCTATTTTGCGACAACAGAGATTCTAAAGGTCGCTTATCTTTAGCAAAAACGCTATCCCACAAATAGAACATAAGTTTATTTTTAATAGCTTCTTCGCTAATCTCAGAATTTTCTGGCTTCAAAAACCACCAGCCAATCTGCTTATCCTCAATTCGGCGGATGGCCTGATGATTAGACTTGATGAACTCATTTAGCTGGATGACAAAATCTGACCACTCTACCTGAGTTGCTCCTACCACTACTTTGGCAGCTTTGATTCTTTCTGGGACATCACTATAAAATGTACTTATTCCCGGTACGTCCACATATTCCCAGTCCCACCGCCGCTTAAAGGCACTGTCCAGGTAATAGATGGACTCGTCGGATGTGTTGATAGTCGCCAAAATTGACAAATTTCGGGGCAGGGCAATTTTATGGTCTCGTAAATTCTTTAAGACGCGCAAGCCTTCGGCGTTGTTTTTGACGGCCAGCTCTTTTTCGGTCAGTTCGCAAAATTTCTCAAAATTGCTGCCATCTACCTGGATACTGTCATGGGAGGTAGAAGCCTTATATTGCATGGCTTTGAGCAGACCCACTATTTCTAGCTCGGATAAGTGAATCTCATAGGTTGACCAATGGTCTTCTTCTCTATCTAGGAGCTGAAAAACTAGGCCAAAAATGGCGGCGGCATTACCTCGGTTTAGCTCATCGATAACTAAAAGCACATTTTCATTAGTGCCATCGAGGAGATGTCTGTACGCCCATCCTAACGCCCGCAGGAAATGGCCTTCATAAAATTTATAGATGACGGAACCGCTACCCGTGGTTTGGGGGAGCAGCTTGCCGACAAAATCAGCATAGGTGTATTCTGGGTGAAAGACGGTTTTGATGGTATTGGCGGGAGATTTGGTGGTTTCGTCCCACGGGAGACCCAGATCCTTGGCCATCTCGCGTACCCGATAGCTTTTCCCTGTGCCCGGGCTGCCAAATATAATTTTCTGAATTGGTTTTCTGTGCTGACTGTCGGACATAGAGATTTGCAAGATACAGGCTGGTGGTTGTCCACTGTTAGCAACAGTACCATATTCTTATGGGTCAGCTCCTGCCAAATTGTAAATTTTTGCTAAGATATGCCGGGGAGATTTTCATCTTTGGGGGTTGGTTGCCACCGTTTCTCCTGGGGGGAGGGTGAGGGTAAATTGGGGTTACTTACGCCTACCAATATGTCTGGGGCAGCCACTGGGGGCAGCCCCTAGGGTGTTGATGAGTAATTAACCGGATTTGATATTACTTGGGTGGCCGGGTGGTGCGGTTTTGAAATTCTTGGAATAATCGCAAAACGGGGGAATAATTGGGACAAGCTCGGAGGGAACGGTTAAAACAGTTCGTGGCTCCATTGCCATCCCCACCGAACAAATGGCCTAAGCCTTCATTCATCAGCAAACCGGGATGCTCAGGATATGTTTTATGCAGTTGGTTGTAAATTGGATCGGCTTTGGCATAATTGCCTTTTTTGGATAATCCGGTGGCTTTAGACAGAGATTTTAAAGCGGGGTCGCGATTGCTCAGGGATTTAATTTTAATCCAAAGTGCTGAAGGAATGCCGAGGATAAAGATGAAGTTAATCAAGAAAGCCTTGATAAAGACTTGGTGGGCGCAATTATCGCAGAGATGGCGACGTTTGGCGTAAAAGCCGTAAACTACGAGGAGAAAGTAAAAGTAAAATTCGGTGTAGCCTTGTACCCGATCGAACATATGGCATTCATCGCAAATCCGGTATTTTGAGCCATTAGTAATCGCGGGCAAGTTTTCGGGAAAGATGCTTTCGCAAAAGCGACAGTAAACATAAGAGCTGCGGTTGAGGTTGGACAGGTCGATCGTGGCTTGACATTCTGGGCAAGTAGTAGCATGGAAAAGATGGCCTTGTCCAGCAGCAATCATTGCTTGCCGTTTCAGTTCCACTTGGTGGCGCGAACTGATGCGATCGATAAACTTTTCTACTGTGATGGCATCAGCATGATAAATTTCTAAAATTAAAATCCGACCTTCTAGCAAGTAATTCAATAATTTTTTATCCACCAGATTTATTTGGTCTGATATGGCCAGCACTAACCGCCGATCGCGTGTGCTTGTATCCATCACATCTACATACCTCAGCTCGTCTTTACCCAAGATAATTTTTGATTCGCTGAGAATCGCCTTTTGGGAAAAAAATCCCGTAGCGGCACCCTGGCTATTCACGTACTTGAACTTAAATTTCAGTTCTCCTTGACTCTGCACCATCATTAACCTCCTGAGTGTCATTATCATAGCTCTGCTATCAGCACCTAAATCACCACCATTTGACTGGCCACTGATAGCAAGCATTAGCCTCCATTTTAGACAAAAAAATTACGCCTGTGGAAATTTGTAATATTTCTTTAAATGTGGTGACATTTAGGGCCGGGGGCTGTCAACCAAATGCAAATGTGATATGATAGGAAAAAATTAATTTACCAAACATATGACTGACGACGAACTGAGAAAAATGGTAGAAAGTAATGCCCGAACGGCGCAAGCCATGCTAGATTCAATGGCGGAAGCTCGCCTGGAACGGCAGGAATTCCGGGACGGGATGGTGAAAGTGCAAAAAGCTATAGATCGATTGGTGCTGGTTGAGGAGAGAATTACTCGGATGCTGGCTTCCTTGGATTAAAACCGCCACACAATTTTGCGTAAGCTCACATCAATTGAAAACAAAATTGACCGGATGTTAGAGAAAGATAACCAGCAAAAATAGGTTTTTTCGGGAGTTAACATTGAGTGATTAAATCAAATGCTTCTGGAATGGTGAAGTGTGTCTGCCATTGACCATCCCAGTTTTCTCGATGATTAAACTATCGTCATTATCATTTTGATGGCATCGATAGATAATGGCGGAGCCTGTGGCGGTGGCATTTATGGCAGCAATTTTGATAGATCCGATAAATTATGGCAATGGTCAAAAGTGTGGAAAATATATAAAAATTTTGGGGTAAAAGAGAATAAAAAGGGTGATGATGTATAATTGGGGTTCAAAGGCCAGAGATGAGAATCCCTACCCGGCTGGCCGATCGCCCAGAGTTACAGGCGGAAAATGGGGAGAAGCAATTGGGGATGATACCCCTCACCGCTAGTCCAGAAAAAGCAGTATTTTAAGGTTAGGATAATGATGAACCATGCCGATGGAGAACATGCGGGGATTAAGATTATCAGCCTGAAAACAACTATGGTGGCAATAGTGCTGGTAATTGTGGGAGCAACAGCCGCGATCGTCCATTTTCCTTGGACCCTCACATCCCGACGCAATACAGAGAATATCGTTCACCGGCTGAATCAAGAAATTGTCTTGGGAACCACGGAAGAAGTGCGACGGCTGTTTGAAAGTGCTGTCACCACAGAAAGGACGATCGTCGATATGTTTAGCGGAGGAGCGATCGATTACAACAACGAGCAGGATCGGCAAGACTTTTATCTAACATTACTCAATACTAATCGAAATTTCACCGGGATTAGTTTTGGCTATCCCAACGGCAATTTTTTCGCAGCGCAACGGGAAAATCAGAAAAATTTACGCTTTGTTGAAAGCGTTTGGAATGCTCAGGCAAAAACCGCCCAAAGGCGGGTGAGTTTCTATGAAGTATCAGAGGCGGGACTAAAAACAACCGACATTAAAGAAATGACGGATAAGTTTTATGCCCCAGAGCGCCCTTGGTATCAGAAAGCTCTGGTAAGTAACCAGGATAATTGGACGGAGGTTTACGTATTTCATACCAGCCAAAAGCCGGGAATTACATCATCAATTCCTCTCAAAATAGGCGAAAATTTGGTGGGGGTGGTAGCAGTAGATGTGGAACTAGGACAAATATCATTATACCTCCAAACTTTTCAAGTCGCCAAAACCGGGGCATTGTTTATTATCAACTCCCAAAAACAGCTAGTAGCAGTTTCCACCCCCGATGAGTCAACAGCAAGTGTGAATGAGCAGGGAGTCCCTCAGCTTAAGCATTTGCAGGATGCAGGGAACCGATATTTGCAGTTAGCGAATCAGACCCTAAAGCAGAATATAGCTAATGGGAAGCTGCCCGAAGCTATGGCCCAAATTACCTCGATGCAGGAGTTGATCTATACAGACCCGACCACAGGTAGCAGATATTTTATTTCTTTAGCGCCGATTAACTATCTGGATTGGATGGTGGGAACGGTGATTCCTGAAGCCGACTTTTTGGCAGAAATCAGGAAAAATAATCAAAGACTTTTATTCGCGATGATGGGGATGATTGTGGTGGCGGCGGGAGCGTCGATTCTCCTGAGCGATCGCGCCATTGCCACACCGATTTTAAGCATTACCCAAGCAGCGGCGGAAATTGAGCAAGGCCAATTTGAGCTATCTTCCCTGACGGAGGTAGTCAAACGCACCGACGAACTGGGGAAACTGGCGCGGGTGTTTCAGAAAATGGCTCGGGAGGTGTACGATCGAGAGCAAAAGCTGAAACAGCAGGTACAGGAACTGCGCATAGAAATTGACCAAACGAAAAAAGAAAAACAAGTAGAGGAAATCACTGGCACGGACTATTTCCAAAATCTCCAGCAAAAAGCCAAAACCATGCGACAGAAGAGCCGCAATAGAACTGAAGAATAGGAGCTTGGTTCAGGAACTCGCCAGTGAGAAACCGGGTGGCTTCACCGAGGTGATTGGTTTTCCACGAGAAATCATCCTCAGAAACCTGGTTTCTACCCCCCGCCTCCGAGTCCCTTCCTCCCCCGTGGAGAAGTCCTACTGTCCTCGTCCCCCCCGATTTCTTGCAAAACCGATGGCGATCGTGTAACATCCCTAAGCGGGAGCCAGTCCGGTGAGGGATTAATCTTTTAATTTTAGCGACGGGAGCATCTCAAAAAACAAGAGGTATCTATGATGGAATGGCACGTGAGCGATGCTCAGAGTCTGGCAATTATCGATCGGGAAATCGGAGACCACTTGTTTTCCCCTGCGGAATACGAGATTGTGCGGCGGGTGGTGTATGCCACGGCGGATTTTGAATACAAATCCCTGATTCGCTTTTCCAACCAGGCGATGCAGTCGGGAGCAGCAGCGTTAGCGGCGCGGACCACGATCGTGGTGGATGTGCCGATGGTGCAGGTGGGAATTGCCCCCCACATCCAAAATAAGTTTGCCAATCCGGTTTACTGTAGTATGGAGGCGATTACCCGACCCCAACGAGAAAAAACCCAGGCCGCCTGGGGGATTGAAACCTTAGCCAGAAGGTATCCCGAGGGGATTTTTGTGGTTGGTCAGGCGCAAACTGCCCTCACGGCCCTGGTGGAGCTAATCGAGTCTGAAGAAATCAAACCAGCGTTGGTGATTGGCACACCATCGGGTTTTGTGGGGGTGGACGCCGCCAAGGCGAGATTAAATGATTCGATGATTCCCCATATTCGCGTAGATGGCCGCAAAGGTAGCGCCGTGGTGGCAGTGGCGATCGTCAATGGTTTGGTGGACTTGGCATGGCAGGCTTACGGTCAAGAAAACCGCAACATCGGTTAACGGCGGGGTTGAGGCCGTTTTGGGCGGCGGGAGGCGCGGATCTGCTCACGCACCTCCAGAAATAAATCTCGGCGTAGGTAGGGATAATCGCTGACCCAGAGGTCCAGAGTGGGGATGTAGATATCAGAGACTTTGGTAATTAGGCTGAGGTCTGGCCGATCGGACATCACCACCATTTGGGCTGGTTGACCAGCAGTTAGACGCTTGTAATCCCGCCGGAGGGGTACTTGGAGGCTGGTGATAAAGCCAGTGCGATCGCCTACTTCCACATTCAGGCGCCTTTCCCGTTTTTCCACGATTTCCAACTCCCCATAACTGTTAGCAATTTCCTCCGTTCCGATTAATGCTTCCGTAATCACAATATCCAACACCTTTCCTTGCCACAAGCCACTATATTGGTAGCGGCGACACTCCAGGTTCCGGCGGCTGGCAAAAAAGATGGGCGCCCACAGCCAGTAAACTCCCACAAATATGCCCCCGATCGTCACAATTGGACGATAGGCATCGGGAGCGATATTCGTGAGTAGCACCAACAGCAGCACCCCCACAAAAGAAATCAAAACCCGCTGCAGGACATCAGATAACTTGCCCCAGTAATAGCGGTATTGCGCCCCAGTCGCGATCGCCGGGATGAGCTGCTCAAAAGTCTCGCGGGTGATGGGAATCAGCATAACATGAATGCTTATTTATATGAATAAAAACTCTTGATTGATTAAAATCCGGCGCAATCAAATAAATATTCACTGATATTGAGATGTCATACACAATAATATTTATATGAATAAAAATACTTTGGCGGGGCACGGCGTCATCAACATTGTATCTCAAACCGAGAGATTGATGATGCCGTGGCCCTACGGGGGGGATCATCTGATTTAGATGTGGGAGCATGATATTCTAGGGGCACGACATTATCCACCAAACCGAATTCTTCCCCATAAACCCCGCCAGAAACCAGGTTTCTAGATCAGGATTTTTTCCAAACCGAAAATCATCGATTTTAAAGCAATGACTTGACGAATAGCCAAGAGAACACCAGGCATATAGCAAGCCCGATCGCTCGTATCATGGCGAAGAGTGTAGATTTGACCAGGAGCGCCAAAAAGCACCTCTTGGTGAGCCAGCAAACCGGGGAGACGGACACTGTGAATGCGGATACCTTCATCAGCTAAACTACCCCGAGCCCCAGGTAATTTCTCCGTTTCCGACACTAATGGCGGATTATACATTTTACCCATTTCCGCCAACATTTGCGCCGTTTGAATCGCCGTGCCACTAGGAGCATCAGCTTTTTGGTTATGGTGCAGCTCGATAATCTCCACGTGGTCGAAATATTTGCTAGCCTGAATAGCAGCCTGCTGCAGCAGAACCATGCCGATCGAGAAATTAGGAATCAGGAGGCAACCAATGCTCGCCTTATCCGCAAACTCCGCCAAATCCTGCACCTGCTCCGGGCTCATCCCCGTAGTCCCCACCACTGGGCGGACACCATAGGCGATCGCCGCCCGCACATTATCATAAACAGAGCTAGGGTGAGTAAAATCCACCATCACCGCCGGCTGCGCCTCCTGCGCCGCCGCACAGAGAACCGATTGCAAATCCGTCATTAACGGCACTTCCACCGGGCCAATGCCCACAATTTCCCCTATATCTTGGCCAACCCCCCCAGGCCCAGGCTTCACATCTACAGCGCCGAATAGGGTCATATCAGATGCCCCCACCACCGCCTTCACCACCTCGCGCCCCATTTTACCAGCGGCGCCATTAACTATTACCGGGATGGAAACTCGATCGGTCATAATTGTTGAATATGGTTATATTTCAATCCCTTTGCAGAGATTCACCAAAACACCCATTTTAATTCCAAATATTATATATATCACATAATTTAAGATGAATTTCAGATTAGATCGCGCTGTCAGCCGCATTTGGGCAGCCATCCACACAGAGACCAAGAGACCAGGGGACCACTCCCCGTCCCCCCGTCCCCCCGTCTCCGAGTCACCCCGTCCCCCCGTCCCCCCATCTCCCCTCCCCTTCGCCCCATTTCTGCATACCACCCCCACATTAGGCATCCTCATCACCAGTTTAGTGCTGGTGGTGCGGCAGTTCGGCGGCCTAGAAACCTTAGAAATAGGCGCATTCGACATGATGACCCGGTGGCGTCCCGACGCACCACCAGACGATCGACTGTTAGTGGTAGGCATTACCGAAGCCGATATCCAAGCCGCAAAGAAATGGCCCCTTTCCGATGAAGAAGTGGCAGCAGCTCTAGGGAAACTATCCGCTCATCAACCAGCCGCCATTGGCCTGGACCTGTACCGCAATTTTGTTTTAGAACCAGGTCACACCGACCTAGTGCAACAGTTGCAAGCCGAAAATATCATCGCCATTCAAAAACTCCCCGACGCTGATTCCTTGGGAGTACCGCCCCCCAAGAGCGTCCCCCCAGAAAGAGTCGGGTTTAACGATATGGTAGTTGACCCCGATGGCACCATCCGCCGCAATTTGCTATCTTTTCGGATCGAGCCCGGTGTGACTTACTCCTCCTTTGCATTGCGTTTGGCATTGCTGTATCTGCAACGATCGGGAATTTCACCGCAAAATCACCCCAATCATCCAGGGCAAATTCGGTTGGGCAAAGCCGTATTTTCCCCCCTGCAAGCCAATTCAGGCGGCTATCAAACCATCGAGAATAAGGGCTACCAAATCCTGCTCAATTACCGCTCTCGGGATAACGGTGCCAAGACGATTACCCTATCACAATTACTCACCGGTGATTTTGACCCCAACTGGGTAAAAGGTAAAATCATCTTAATTGGGACTACCGCCCCTAGCGGCAAAGACCTATTTTTTACCCCCTACAGTCGGACAGATCGAGAGAAAGCCCACACCCCCGGAGTCATCCTCCATGCCCAAATGGTGAGCCAGCTCATCACCGCCGCCGCAGATTCCCCCCAGGGTGTGCTACTGCCTGCTCGCGGGCTATTTTGGTTTTGGCCAGAATGGTTAGAACTGCTCTGGGTTGTAGGCTGGGGACTGATGGGGGCCCTAGTGGTTTTTGCCCGGGTGCAACCCCTGACTCTGGGAATTGCTATTTGCGCCTTAGCTGTGGCTATTGCTGGCATCAGTTTTGGCCTATTTTTGCTGGGAGGATGGGTGCCTGTGGTGGCGCCTTTGTTGGCTTTTATGGCGAATAGCAGTGCGGTTCTCACCGCGAAAGCGGTTTATGGTGTTTTTTACGATCGCCTCACCAACCTGCCCAACCGCGCCTCATTTATGCAGTATCTCCGACGACGACAGCGGGGAGGAGGGGGAAGAGGGGGAAGAGGGGGAGGAGGGGGAAGATGGGGAGGGGTGGGAGGAGAGGGAGGAAGATTGCTTCCCACACTCCCCACACTTCCCACACTCCCCACACTCCAGAAGCCCCCCTGCCCCCCGTCCCAGTCCCCCTCCCCCCCCAAACAAGTAGCAGTTTTGATTCTGGACTTAGACAGGTTCCAAATGGTGAATGAGGGTTTGGGACATGAAGTGGGCGATCGGCTCCTCATCGCCTTCGCCGATCGGCTCAGAGCCGCCGTTACCCTCTACTGCAGCAGCAATACCCCGATCGCCCGCGTCGGAGCCGATGAATTCGCCATCCTCCTGGAAAACATCGAATCCGTCAATTTTGCCACCGCGATCGCCGCACAACTACGCCACCACCTTGCCATCCCCTTCCACCTGCAAGAGCTAGAAATCTTTACCAGCGTCAGCATTGGTATCGCCGTCGGCGAAGTAGGGGAACAACGCGACCTACTCCGGGATGCCAATACCGCCATGTATCGCGCCAAAGTCTCTGGCAAACCAACCCCAGAACTATTTGAGACCGCCATGCAAGCCCGCAGTATCGCCCGCTTTCAAACCGAAACCGACCTGCGGCGAGCCCTCAAATCAGCCCCCAAAGATTACGCTGATTTTGCCGGTGTCGTAGATTCAGAATTTCTCGTTTACTACCAACCCCTAGTTTACCTGCCCACCGGTAGAATCGCCGGGTTTGAAGCCCTCGCCCGCTGGGGGCACCCCACCAAAGGTCTAGTTTTCCCAGGAGACTTTATCCCCGTCGCCGAAGAAACCGGCGCGATCGTGCCTTTAGGAGAATTAGTCCTCTACAAAGCCTGCCAACAAATGCGCCAGTGGCAGCAGCAATTTCCCCAAATGCAAGCACCCCAGATGATTAGCGTCAACCTATCCGGCAAACAGTTTACCCAACCAGACTTAATCGAGCGGATCGAATATATCATCAAAACCACCGAATTACCGCCCCAAAGTTTGAAACTAGAAATCACCGAAAGCGTGGCAATGGATAATGTCGAAGCCACCATCGCCCTGCTAAATCGACTAAAAGAACTGCATATTAAACTAGGAATTGATGACTTTGGTACTGGTTATTCTTCCCTTTCCTACTTAACCCAATTCCCATCAGACACTTTAAAAGTTGACCGCTCCTTTGTTAGCCGGATGAATGAGCCAGACAATCAACTAATCGTCAAAACCATTATCGCCCTAGCTCACCAGCTAAAAATGGATATAATTGCTGAAGGCGTCGAAACCGCAGAACAGCTTCAGCAATTACGAGACCTCGGTTGCGAATACGGTCAAGGCTATTTCTTCGCCAAACCTTTACCACAAGATAAAGCCGAAGAATTACTCGCCAATGACCCCCGGTGGTAATTAGGGAACCCAACAAACCCGGTTTTTTTGTGATTTCGTGGGGTTTTTGGAAACCGGGTTTCTTTTCCCAAATCTCGGTTTTGATGCCAAGATTTTTGCCTTTAAGGTTTATTGGTCATCCCGTGGTGTTTTGGTATATAATGAAATTATCGCCAATTGGGATAATCACTATGAAATCAGCCCTCAGTTTAGCCGAGACGATCGCCGCCAAGATGCAAGATTTATCCAGTCAGCGACAGCAACAAGTTTTGGACTTTATCGAATTTCTCCTCCAGCAGGATACACCACCTGAGAAATTCCTGCATCCTGATGGTCGTCCCATGTCCGCATTGGAAGCTGCGGGAGATTTGGTGGGATGTATTGAAGGACCTGGGGATTTATCCATGAAAAAACAAGAATTGAAAAGGCATCCAGTACAATGAAGCGTCAGGTAATTTTGGATGCGGGGCCGTTAGTTGCTCTGATTGACCGAAACGATCGCTTTCATAATTGGGCGAAACAGGAATGGAGTCAGCTTGAGCATCCCCTGTTGACTTGTGAGGCGGTGATTACTGAGTCTTGTTTTTTGGTAAAAACCGTCTATGGTGGTCAAGCAGGGATTCTATCATTATTCCGCAAAGGTGTGATTAAAATTGCCTTTAGGTTAGAGGATGAACTCAGAGAAATTGACGAATTGATGCAACGCTATCAGTCTGTCCCCATGTCTCTAGCGGATGCTTGTTTAGTCAGAATGGCTGAATTGAATCCCGCGAGTGAGATATTGACGTTAGATAGTGATTTTCTGATTTATCGGAAGTTGGGCAGTCAACCAGAAGTGTTGAATGTCAATAAAAAAGTGGTAAAAATAGCCACAATTATGTTATAATGAGAGCCGCAGATAAAAAAAAAGGAGTT
This sequence comes from Oscillatoriaceae cyanobacterium M33_DOE_052, assembly GCA_015296065.1. Classification (GTDB taxonomy): domain Bacteria; phylum Cyanobacteriota; class Cyanobacteriia; order Cyanobacteriales; family Laspinemataceae; genus Koinonema. Next base: position 41,401 of record DVDU01000040.1, read on the forward strand.
TAAGCATGACTAAATATTCATTCTCCATGATTCTCAAATACATCTTGAGGGA
>DVDU01000013.1 GCA_015296065.1 Oscillatoriaceae cyanobacterium M33_DOE_052
AGTCCCTCAAGATGTATTTGAGAATCATGGAGAATGAATATTTAGTCATGCTTAAACTCCTTTTTTTTTATCTGCGGCTCTCATTATAACATAATTGTGGCTATTTTTACCACTTTTTTATTGACATTCAACACTTCTGGAAAACAATATATTTACCTTTGGGCAAGCACGTCGTTTGTTGAATTATTCTGTGTGGGAATTTCAAAAATTGTTGGGTGAAAATCATGTAGTTCGGCAATACGACCAAGATGATTTAGCAGAGGACATCCAAGACATTAAATCAGGGTTGTGGGATAGTGAAAATCATTTGTAATGCTACACCGTTGATTAACTTTGCCAGTATTAGTCGATTAGACAGCTTAAAATATCTGTTTACGGAGATAGTCATTCCCCAAGCGGTTTACTCGGAAACCGTTGAGGCAGGATTTCCTAACTCGTAAACCATTGTTAATGGGATTAAGGCAGGTTGGCTTAAAGTTAAGCCAGTGGAGGAGATGCCAGAATCTATCCCTTTAGAATTAGATGCTGGAGAAAGGGAGGCGATCGCTTTAGCATTTAGCGAACAAAAAACCAGAGTTGTATTGGATGAAAGAAGAGCCAGAAAAGTGGCGCAAGAGTTAGGATTGAATGTAATTGGCACTTTATGGATTTTGATTTTAGCGAAACAAAACCGGATTATCCCCCAGGTGAAACCCCTCTTGGATGCAATGATGACAAAATCTCAATACTGGGTTAATGAATCTCTGGATCACAATGTTTTGCAAGCGGTTTCTGAGGATGAAACTGAGACGCTAAACAATTTATGATTTTTGGGGTTTCAAAGAAACCGGGTTTCTATCAATATCTCTGGTTCTTAACCAAAATTTAAGAAAGGAACCCGGTTTCTGCGTTGCGGGGATGGGGTAAAATCGGGATAGTGTCCCCTACCCGGTGTGTGGCTATGGATGAACAAAGAGTGCAGACTTATCTCTCTCTGATTCAACAACTCCTCGCCTGTCCGAGTGGGGAGGGTCAGGCTGCGTTCGATGGAACCCTGGCTAATCGTCATCAAATCAAGAGTTTTTTGGATTGTTGTGAGTGATACTTCTTTTGTTAAGTGGGTTTGCGATTGCCCGTTATCTTGGGTGATTAGAACAACTCTACGGATAGGTATTGATTCCTTCGGGAGGGTGGCATGAATTACAGCGGGAGTCTAAATCTTATAAAATAAGTCCATCAGTTAGACGGAGCGAAATATGGCGGTCAAAAAAACTCTCTATCGGCTAGGAGTATTTGGAACCCTCTATGTGGCAGCCTGCACATTCCCCCCGGCCTTGGGTGTAGTGGGGTTAGTCTTATATCCAGAGGTTCCAGTGTTTTTAGGAGAAACTTGCAAGGCTATTGGATCAGTTCTAGCAGGAAACGTTGCAAATGAGATAGGGGCTGCCACCACCGGACATCCTGGGGTTTCTTTAAAAAACCACGATTTGATTGAAGCCGTTGGAAAAGCGATCGCGGCCATTATTACCGATAAAGCTGTTCCTAAGTTTAAGCAAGATAGCAAAACCTGCAATAATCTCCTGAAAATTGCCAAAATTACCCCTAAAAAATGGGTGGATTTATGGAGTCTCTGGCTAGACGAAGACACAGGAGAATCGGAAAGATATCCAGAACTCAGTGAGGGAAAACTGCCAGATATCTTCATCCCAACTGATGATAAAATCCTGCCCCTGGAAGAGGAAGATTGGCAAGATATTTTTTCCAGACTGAATATGGCAGCCTGTCCCGGTGGAGGATTTGCGTTTCCTGATGGAGTTTTTGCCACAGTTTCCAAACTACTTTATGATGAATTTCCTCAAGCCTTCCGTCAAACCCTCAAGGAAGATTTTGCAGAAGATGGTCAGGCTTTCGCGGGTTTAATGCTTGATTTGCTGACCGGGTTGCGGCTTGATTTAGCCCGGTTAAATGAGCAGCAAAATACTCAATTTCAAAGTGTTTTAAGCCAATTGCTGAAACTCGGCAATGACGGCGAAGTTAGTCAAGTTCATCAGATTCGAGAGTTTTTCAAAATCCAAAAACATTTTGATGACCTACAGCGTCAACTTGAGGGAACCCAAGAAGAACAACGGCAGACCCTGAGAGAGATTTCTGCAAGGCTTGAGTCAAGTTATCGCAGTATTCGAGAAATTTTACAAACCATTCCCTTGCAGCTTGAAGAACTTCAAGCAGGGGTTGACCAAGCTAATCAAGGGATTGAAGAAATCAAAGCCATATTAAAATCATCGATAATCATACCCATTCCTGGGATGTTTGGAGATATAAAATCCGTTGAGTTTGAGGGAGTATCGCGACAAATTTTTCAGATATTGCAGGAGAGTGGTTATGGGAAAGATGTCGTAGAATTTGCCCAGACTGCATTACCAAACGATGCTATTTTAGAGGATAATTCTTCTCCCTCTGAACTCAGCAGCTTTACCCAGATTTTACGGTATCAATACTTAGATAAATTCTTAAAACTATTGGAAAATCAGACATCCCAGAGAGAAGCCAATAATTTACCCCAGCCATTAGAGTCTTATGTGCTGGTCACTGTGGAGTCTCAGAAGAAGTCTGAGCAAGTCATCGTCAACGCTTGGCTAGTTGAGGATAATTCCTTAATCCCAAATGACCCGAATGCCGCGTTTAAACCGCTGTTAGATGAAATTGGGGAAGATGGGTTAACTTGTAATCAGTCGGAGATTCAGAAATGGTTAAATAAATCCCTGATAAAAGCCTTAAAGTTGCTGAGAGGCAAGCGGTATCATTTAAACATTGAAGTGTTTTTGCCCAAAGAGTTTCTCAGTACCGAAGTTGACCAGTGGCAATTAGAATTTGACCCCCTTGATAGTGAAACTTGTTGGGGAATGAGGTATGGACTGAGAGTGCGATCGCTCGAACGATTAAATCTCAATTATCTTGACAATTACCTCAATCAGTGGTATGAAAACTGGGGTAAAGTCAGCCAGATTTTAGATCAACATCCCCCTTTAGAAAGTTTTGAGAGCCTAGAAGACCTCGACAGCTTAAACTCTAGGCAACTGCCCCACCAATTAACCCAGAAAATTGGCTTAAAGCTGACTTGTCCCACCGCCTCTGAGCAGTTCCAGGTTTTAGTCAAAGCCATTTTGCAAGCAGCAACACCGATCGCCCTTTGGCCTCGATGCCATAATCCCAATTCTAGCTATACTGAGAGTATGAATCAACTCCTCACCTGTCGCCCTTTGCGTCAGTTAAGCGAGTCATACCATTTACAAAAATTCAGGCAACAGTAGGGTTAAGGGGCGACCACTCTTGGTTCGCCCCTACTCATACCCAAATCCATCCCGTAACTGGAGCAATAATTTTTCAAATTGGTATAACTCCACCCCCCAGAACATGTTTTGTCCAGCCCCCCAAACCCTTACAGGCTGTTCCTTCTAGAAGATGTGAGTAACGCATAGCTTCAAAAGGGGGATTGGGGGGATGTCCCTGGTACATCAGTTTACGGCTTATCCTTGGGGGGGTTGGGGGGACACCAAAAGAGGTTTTTACTGGAGATACCGAGTTCATCAAGGATTTCTCGCATCACTTCGGTGCAGTGCATCCAATGTCCGGCGTCGGCGTACATTTTATCGGGGTTGAACTCGCGATCGTAATGCAGAATATGAGGAATATCGGCAAACTCAGCGGAAGATTGCGGGGAAATCAGCAACACGCGGAATGGTTTACCCTGCAGTTTTGATTCTAGCATCTTCACCAGCTCTAGGACATAACCGCGAGTTGTCCCACCAGTGCGGATGAACAGCACCTCATCGCAATGGCGCAGGGTCCAGAGGAAGCGATGGGCGCGGGCGCTGTAACGATCGCGCATCCGCTCATAGATAGGAGACATATTCTGACGCGGTTGGTCGGTGTCCTCCACTTCATGGCCAAAAGATAAACCAGACCACTTCTTATGATACAACCGGTTATCTGATGGTTCATACCGCAAAAGATCGGGATTCCACATATCAGCAAAATCTTTGTCAATGATATCAATCACATCCCCAAGATTGCTGCTGCGGGTTAAATCGAAAGGAAAAGCCGGCCCATCATACTGCATCTTATATAGCAGCATCCGGGGGGCACAACGATCGCCTATGGGCAAAATCGCCACGCGGCTAATATCCGATAACTTGCATTTATATTCAAACAGCACCGAAGATTTCGGCGGGACTTTGACGCGACTTTCCAATCCCTCCGCGCCAATCATCATCGTGCGGAAGGGGACATCGGGATGGATCGCATCCTCATAAACCCCAGCAGGCATGGCTTTCAGGGCGCCGCGCACCTCCTTCCACATAGGATGGATATTGTATTCATGTTCAGTTTCATTAATCACCCGGATGAAATTTTCCTTTTCCTTGAGAATGCCCAAAGACCCGTCATAAAACAAAATTTGCGAAACATGGGGGGAAAAGAAATTAAAAGCCGCACTGTATTCCAAGTCAGCACCAGGGGAGATATCCACCGCCGTTTCAATCGTGCCATCGGAACGCACAGAAAAGAAAGGTAACGTCCCCGCCGAAGCATTTTTGGCGATATAGATACCGGGCATCAAACGAGCTTTGCGCTGAATTGCCGCTTGCAGGCTGTGCCAATCAGGAGTAATTGTGTAAGTATATTGAGACTGATTAATCACCCGCAAACTCTTTTCTGCCAAGACCGCCAAGACAGCAAAACCCTGTTTATCCCGGTAAATTTGTAAGCCGTTATGTGGAGTAGAAACCGGTTTGGCCGTGGCGAATTGGTCATGGGTCATTTGGAACAGACGGATATCGATCGCCTCATACATCAAGCGATGACCTTCCATATTCGGGTGAGCCACATCAGAAGCAGTCCCCGGTTTCCAGCGTCCGCCGCCATCATCCACCGCATCCAGCCAATTCAAAACTGGCACACCCCAGCTCAGCATGCGGTTATGAGTATCCCGCAGCAGCCAATTATGCTCCGAGCTATAATCCCCGTGGGGGTACACCGCCCCCAAAATCGGACGGGCTCCCAATTCCTGGGTCATTTTCACCAGTTGCTGCAAACCACTTTCAAACCGCCGCTGCACGGCTCGCCGCTGGTAGGGGGGACAGTAAGCCAAACCCTCATTCCCCAGAGATAGGGCAATAATGACCACATCAGGTTTTTGCGGAGCCACTGTTTGACTAAACCGGTTAATCGTCCGGGTGACATCGGCCCCCAATTCCGAGAGGTTGACCAGGATATGGCCATATTTCTGATTCAGTTCTTGCTGTAGATCCCAGGCCCAACCCTGGAGCAGCCAAGCGTTGCACCCCATCGCCACGGAACTGCCGATGACGGCGATTTTCAGCCCCTGAACCCCACGAGTGAGGGGCATTTGAGGCACAGGGGACTCGAAGTATCCGTAAGGAGAAGTGGGCACATTGCCGAAGGCGCCATCATCGACGACGATCGTGCCTAAATCATTGTCCAATTCGATCGGCACCCAGCGGTTACGTCCGTTGGTTTCCCATTTGACACTACCATCGGCCCCCAGTAGCACATACTTGTACTCTAATTTTTGATTAGTGACAGCGGTTTCCTGACTGATGTGGATATCTACCCACCATATGGGGTAGCGATCGCCACTGGTGTGCAGGGGTATGCACTGTGTCACATCCCACATTCCCAACTCCGGCGTCGAACCCACGACACCGATAGATTCTCCCGCTTGCGTGGCTGCATTGACCTGGAATCGATACATATATCTGTCATTAGTCCTTTGTCATTTGTTACCCCCAGAAACCGGGTTTCTAGATGAGCAGCCTCGTACCTAGACGAAGCATCTAGGCAAGAAACCCGGTTTCTTCTCCAAGAAATTAGCACATCTAACCCTCAAAGTCTGTTGTCGAGATTACGTCCTTGGTCTTTTGTGACCCCCAGAAACCGGGTTTCTAGACCAGTCGCCTCGTACCTAGACGAAGCATCTAGGCAAGAAACCCGGTTTCTTCTCCAAGAAATTAACCATAAATCTAGGAATTACGCTCAGTGCAGAGGGTTCTCTCCCCTGGTTTGACATTCACATTGTTTTGCAGATAATCTTGCAACCAAACACAGCCCACCCGCTCTAAATCTGCTGCATCCAGATTCCATAACAGCACAGTTTCATCATCGCTAGCAGAAGCAATAAATTTGCCGTCAGGACGCCAATTGAGATTAAACACTTTATCAGTGTGACCCTCAAGTGCCCCCAGGACTTTACCAGTGGCACTACTCCACAGCTTCACCGTATTATCATCACTAGCACTGGCCAAAGTTTTCCCATCGGGGCTAAAAGCCACCCAATTCACCGGGCCGATATGACCTTCTAAAGTTTGTAAACGTTGGCCGTTGCGGTTCCAAATTTTTACCGTATTATCTGCACTAGCAGTAGCAATTAAACTCCCGTCTGGGCTAAACGTGACAGTCCACACCGGCTGTTGGTGGGCGAGGATAGTTTGCTGATACTGATAATTAAGCATCTCATGCGGTGGCGCAGAAATTGCCTCCCGGCGCCAGATTTGCACCGTGCCATCAGCGCTGGAAATCGCGATAACTTCCCCGTGGGGTGAAAAACTGACATTATTTATCGGTTTCTTCCCCGGAGTCATATTTTGTCGCAAAGTGCCGTCAACTTGCCAGAGTTTGACAGTATTATCCTCACTAGAAGTAGCCACCAAATGGCCATCGGGACTCCAAGTGACACTATTAACCCGATCGGCGTGACCGGTCAAAGTGCCCGCCAAAGTCCCATCAGTTTTCCAGATTTTCACAGTTTTATCCCGGCTGGCGGTAGCCAAGAACTTCCCATCGGGACTCCAACCCAACCCAGTCACCCAGTCCGCGTGACCCGTGAGCGCGATCGGCTGCCCACATGGTGGCAGGGGGGGACTGGGAGACGGGGAGACTGGGGGAGGGGGAGACTCGGAGACTCGGAGACTCGCAGACGCGGTTCGGCTTCGCTCACGGACCGGGGGGACTCGGAGATGGGGAGACTCGGAGACTTCTGGACTAGGAGACCCAGAGACCTCGTTCCCAACACAGTGGGAGGGAAAGATTTTGGCCGTTTTATCCTTGCTGGCGGTAGCGAGCAAACTGCCATTGGGACTGAAACTGACGGCTAAAACCCCCGCCTGGTGAGTGCGGATACCCGGTAAATCTCGGCTGGCGGTAGTCCAGAGTTTGACACTGTTATCTTTGCTGGCGGAGGCGATCGTCTTACCGTCGGCGGAAAAATTGACGCTAAATACCTGGTCTCGATGTCCGCGCAGCACCCGAATAAAAACACCATCCCGACGCCAGAGGCGGATCGTGTTATCCTTGGAAGCCGTAGCGAGTAAACTGCCGTCGGGACTGAAGTTGACATCCCGCACCCAATCTTCATTTCCCTTTAAAGTTGTTACCCAGTTGCCATTACTGTCCCAAATTTTCGCCGTGCTGTCAGCGCCGCCAGTGGCGATATTTTTGCCATCGGGACTGAATGTTACCGCCAAAACTCCGTCATTGTGGGCATCGATGGTATTGATAATTCTGCCATCAAGCCGCCACAACTTCACCGTGCCATCACGACTGGCGGAAGCGATCGTTTGGCCATTGGGGCTGAAATGAACATCCAGAACCCAATCCTGATGACCCGTGAGGGTGCGGACCTCGGAAATCAACCAAGTTTCTGTGGCAGGAGTTGTAGAAACCTGGTTTCTGGCAACCCGCCAGATTTTCACCGTATTATCACCGCTAGCGGTAGCAATATATTGGCCATCAGGACTCCAGGCGACACTAATCACCCGATCGGTATGTCCCGCCAAAGTTGCCACCTCGCTCCCCCCTGCAGCCTCCACCCGGTTTCTGGAAACGCGCCAGATTTTCACCGTCTTATCCCAACTAGCAGACGCCACCATCTTGCTATCGGGAGAAAAAGCCACCCCATTCACCCCATCCTGATGTGTCGCCAGAGTCGCCAATTCTCGCCCCTGGGGATTCCAGATTTTCACAGTTTTATCCGCACTAGCCGTAGCGATAAGCTGGCCATCCGGCGAAAACACCACCCCTAAAACACTGTTATTGTGGTTTTCTAACCGGTTTTTTTCCGCCACTTTGTAAGCAGCCTGGTAAAGTCTGTGAACTGCTTCGCTTTTGATTTCCGATGGCAGGTTATTGGCCGGAATTTTTCTGGCAGCTTTGACACTAGCCACCAATGCCTGCAACTGATTTTGCGATAGCATAAAAGCCCGCGATGCCGAGGAAAGCGCTTCGATTTCCGCAGTAGCCGCCTTTTGCCGTTCTATTTCCGCGCTCCGCGCCGCACTTTCCGCCTTCATACTTTCCCTTTCCGCACGCTGCCATAAGACTCCCACCCCAGCAAACATGGCCACACCCAGCATCAGGCTGACCGTGGCACTACCCAGGGCGATTCTGAGGGATTTATTCAGCCGCGATTCAATTTGCTGCTCTTTTTCTTTCGCTTCTGCCAATTGGCCCAGGAGCTTTTTCTCTTTTTGCAACTGTTGGTTCTCCGCTCGGAGAGCCTTCAATTCGGCTCGATTTTTTACCTGTTCTTGCTGGCGAATAAAATTGACTAAATAATCGTGAACTAATTGATATCGATTGGCTGGAAAATCTGGAATTAAATAAACCAAACCAGAAGCCACTAGAATATGTAAAATTAGGTTAATTTGCTCAGAATTGTGAGTGTCTAGGTTAACGATTAAATCAGCCTTAGTCTTGAGGGGTCTAACTCCGTTTTCTTCTGTCAAAAAATACAATAATATGCGGGCATAATATTCGTTCTCTGGGCCGCAGTCTTTAATCACTTCTTCGAGAAATTTTTCAATCAGCCTTTCTTTGGGACCAGATTGGCGGTATTCTTCCAAAGTTGTAATCTTTTCGGCTTGGAGCTGGGCACCAACCAGTTGCAGTTCAATCGGACGCACTGAATCCAAATCCTGAGATAGCCCATTGACTAATTCATCGATTAATTCTGGTTGGAGGTAAAACTGGGAGCGATCGGTCAATTTTTTAATCGCCATGCGGGCATCTTCCCGAGTGAAGTTACCCAAGTAATAGCGAATCTCTTTACAGAGAATGTCTTGGCCGAATTCCTCCATAATGCCCAAACGCTCCCCCACCAGCAGATAGTGCAAATAATCTTCCCGCAGGGAAATGATGATTTTCACATAAGGGACATTCATACAGTGGCGCAAAAATTCGTAAAATTCCTGCTGCTTTTGAGGCTGGGGGTTGGCGAAGAAAAATTCCTCAAATTGGTCAAAAATCAACACAGTAAGCTGGTTGCGCTCGCCATTCTGGCGCAGAATGTGGAGAATGCGGTCAATCCCAAAACCCGACCCATTGGGGATGAGGAACGATGGGGAGGAGGGTACAGGGGAGAGGTTCAGAGCTGTAGTGGTAATCCAGTCTGTATAAACTTGCACAACGACGGGGACACAAAGACGATCGCCAATTCCCTGCTGCTTCAGAGCTGGAACCAAACCAGCATTCACCAAGGAACTCTTACCCACCCCCGATGGGCCATGAATCACCGTCAGCTTATAGTCATCCCGCCCCAAACGCCCAATTAAACAGTCAAGGTCTCGTTGTCGCCCCGACGCCACAATTTCCAAGGACAAAAACCGACTTTCTCCAGAAGTTTTCAGCATACCCCCGGTTTCTAAAGGCGATTGTGGAGAATTAGAATCGCCTATACCTTGGGACGAAGCCGGATTTACGGTGTAGCGCATGGACTGCAGCCTCCCAGCGCCAATAAAGGCACGCAAACCAAATTGGGCTTCTATGGAGCGCTGTTCTTGCTTGATTTGAAAAGCACTAGCATAATCACCCCGCTGGAAGTAAAAATCCCGCAGAGTTCTGAGGATGCGCAGGTGTAACTGCAAGTCATATTCAGGCTCACTTTGGCGGCGAGCCGTTTCGAGATTTTCCAGGGCTAATTCCTGCTGATTCAAGGGAAAAAGCGCCCTTGCCAATAGTAAATACAATTGGGGTGCGCTTTCCCCCCCCGCCAAACTCGCCAAGGCTTTAACTGCCCAGTGGCGGGCAGAATCCCACTGTGACTGGTGCAGGGCAACTTCTGCTAGAAAGCCGTAATCTCGCGCTAAATTATGAAAGTAGCCATATTCTTCATCGAGCTTTAATGACTTGGTGGCTAATGCGGATAAGGCTTCCCAGTCTTCTAGACACTCCAGAGTTGCCCCTAAAACACCAATGAATCGGGCGACTAAATCGGGACGATCTGCGGCTTCCAAAATCTCCACGCACTGTTCTAGATATTGGCGCATTTCCTGCCAATGCTGGCGGCGAGCTTTGCGCTGCAACTGCGCCCGCCGATCGCAACATAAACCCAGGTGAAATAGTAATACTCCCTGCCAAGTGTCACCATCAGGAGATGGCGTCTTGTGAGCATCCTCTTGTTGCCAATAAGCCAGACTGGACTGGTATTTAGCCACGGCTTCATCCAGACGATCGTCTGCATAGTCATCCCGACCCCGCAGGAATTCTACTTTCGCTTTGAGCTGTGGGCTTAACTCCACTGCTCGCCGCCGCAAGTCCCGACAAGCCGACTCTAGCTCATAAGTCGCCGTACTTCCCAAGATATCTCGGTTAGGGATATAAAAATTTTTCCCCATCGTGGCTCTGTCACTATGAGAAGAAATGACCGCATTAAATACAGCGGTGGCACTTTCTTCTAAATGAGCAATTAGCTCCTCGGTACTGGGGACAAATTCCGAGTTGGTGGCCCAACTCTCGAAATCAGGCGCCCGCCGCATCAAAATCCGCAGCACATCATCTGTCACCCACAGCAGCAGCGGGAAGGGAAACTCGTTCCGGTAGTTTTCCCGCACTTGGTTGGTGGAAGAGAGAATGCGCTCCAGGTGTTGCACCGACTCCAGACCAAATATCATTAAGCCAGCAACGCCTGACCTCTCCTGCTGCACATGCTGCGCGATCGTGTGGTACAGAGTTTCCAACGACTGGGGGAGATTAAGTTCTAAAATCTTGACTGGACTTTCTCGCCGCAAACGCTCTGCTACTTGGTGGCGCACTTTGGCGTAGTTACAACGCAGCAGTAAAAGGGAAAACTGACCGGAACCGAGGTGGAGCGATCGCACAATTGCCTTGAACGATCGCTCATTTTTTACCCGGGCATCTTCGGAGTTGTCATTGGTCATTAGTCCTTAGTCCTTAGTGAATTGATAATTGACAATTTATAATTGATAATTAATTAATAATTGATAATTTCAATTATTAATTATATGTTCAGTCAGTTTAGGTGTCAAGTAGTTTGGGGGAAATTGTTTCAGGTTCTTAGTTGGGCTTGGTTCCAAACAAACCGGTTCCACTTGATAATTGATAATTGATAATTGAAAATTTTTAATTATCAATTATCAATTATCAATTATCAATTATCAATTTGACCAATGACAAATCACAGCAAATGATGTTCCGCTAACAGGGGATTGATATCGAACCAGCGTTCGCCGCCCGCGCCACGATACTCAAACACAAACAGACTCCGCAGTAGCGTCAAGGTGTTTGCTGAGTCCCTGATACTTTTAGTATCCCTTACGGACTGCAAGAGTGGCCAGTCTTGGGGGGAAACAGCCAAAGCTAGCTCGGCGGCGCGTTCGCGGATGGCCATTTCTATGCAGTCTCTGGGAAATGGCGGGTCCTGCTGCTGCAAACAGCGGTAAACCAAACTGAGCAAATTCCGCACGTGCCCCCCACTGGCTCGACAGAGACGCTCCAGAGTTGCTGGCGCATCCACCAACTCCAGGAGCAACTCCTCTCTTTGCTCCGGTTCCAGGTTGGGAAAAGCTCTGGCTAATACCATTTGTTGCAGCAGGTTCATCCCTTCAGGGCAGTTACTGCCATCTCGCTGTTGCACGGGCACCATTGGTAATACCTTGGGGCTGACGCCACCCCCCAGCCGATTTTTCAGGGTTTCGATTTCCCCAGAGAAAATTAGGGATAAAGGGATAGTCCAGACTATATGGCATTCGAGTTTCCGGAGCTGCTCACCCCGATCGATAAATAAATGTTCTGGCTGGGTGCGTCCATTGGTGAGAAGGCGGGTATCCACCCGATCGAGATTATCCACAATCACCACTAACCCTAAACTCCCCTGGCGTTTGAGCTGCTCAATTGCCGGTCGAATCAATTCCGAATTGATGGCCGCCAAAATAGCACTCGTGCGGGGTTCTAGGTACTGGCGCAGGCGCGATCGAAGTCGGTAACTCGCCTTAGTTTGCACCATAATTTGGGCAATCCCCATTCCTAACCCCGCCCCGCCAGGAATATCCAGCGGCACCTGCAAAAAATCTACAATCTCCCGAAACAACTCCTGGAAATATACCGGCTGAAACACTATCCCCAACATTTCCAGATTATCGCTCACCTGCCGCGCTACCGCCAATAAAATATCGGTCACATCTACATCCGCCATCTCCAAATCTTCTGAAGATTCAAAGTAGATGCAGGTGAAATTTGCCGCTGCTAACTCCGCTTGCAACCGCACCAATTCCGTAGATTTGCCACAGCCGATATGTCCGGCAAATAACTGGCAAGTGGGCTCATCTGGTGACAGCCGCACAATAGTTCGTCTTAATTCCTCAATAATCTTCCCGCCTCGCACAGAGGCAAAATCTATATAATACCTCCGATCATCTGGGTTCGTCACTAACAGAGTCTTGCTGGGGTTGCATACCTGATAAAATTCCTTAATATTAAGGGCCATTCCTACTCAAGTCCCTAATTGGCAGTCAAATCACAAAAATTAATTACAATTGACAAATTAAATCTCGCCTGATTCACTAGAAGCCTTCAGTTTGATAAATGCCAAAATAGCCCTGATTATTAAATTACCATACCAATTGAAAATTGAAAATTAGCAATTATCAATTATCAATTATCAATTATCCAGTGACATTTACTCGCAGTCTCCCAACCATACACACTCTTCCTTCTCCTCACCCTTAGCCGCAATTTGCCATTCTGAGGGCGGCGATGACGAGCGATATTCCAAAACACCCACCCTTCCCGAGGTGATGGTGGGTAGCACACCACCCAGCGCCAAAAAAACCATCCCGGCACTAGCGCCTAGGAGCAGCCAAGCCGCTACAGTTTGCCACATCTTCTTTTCCATATGCACCCCCTGACTGGCATCCCAAACGAGAACAGAGGTATAAGGATGCCAAAATTTAATTTTATTCGCTGACAGCATGGAATAGTTTACCTCTCTAAATACAGACAGTTTTTACTCGCAAACAGTTTCTTTTTGTCCGGTTTTCCTCACCCAGAGATTGAAAGCCCGCATTCGCGATTAAGGAAATCCGGCCAACCACACCCCGAGAGAAAATTCACAGTTGCCAACAAATCACCATTGCCCTCTTATCTAAATTTTCTTAACTAGAAACCGATATCAGGCTACCGACTATGACACTTCATCCAATGGCACCAGAGAGAAGGGGAAGAGGGAGACGGGGAGACGGGGAGCAAGGGAGACGTGCCCCTGCACAGAAAGCCCCCCTAGTTCTCCCGTGATGCACAACCGTGGTACAATCCCGAAATGGAAATGGAACTTGAAACACTTCAATTGCTAATGTTCAGCGGCAAAGGCGGCGTGGGCAAAACCACGATCGCCAGCAGTTTTGCTCGCCACCTCGCTCGCAAGTTCCCCCAGTCCCAAATTTGGCTTCTTTCGACTGACCCGGCCCACTCCCTCGGCGACGTGTTGCAAGTGTCTGTTACCGCCACACCACAACCCCTGCCTGATTTACCTAACCTGCGCGTCCAGGCTCTCGATGCCACATTACTGCGCCAGGAATTTCAAGCTGCATATGGAGAAGTCCTGCAGCTATTGGTGGAAAGAGGCAGCTTTGTGGAAGGACAGGATTTATCCCCGGTATGGGATATGAGCTGGCCCGGGTTGGATGAATTAATGGGTTTACTGGAAATTCAGCGGCTGTTGCGGGATTTGCAGGCGGATAAACTGGTGGTGGATATGGCTCCTACAGGTCATGCGTTGAATTTGCTGCACCTGATGGACTTTCTGGATCATCTCTTGGCGGCGGTGGAACTGTTCCAGGAAAAGCATCGGGTTGTGAGTAAATCTTTCACCGGTCGCTATCGTGAAGATGAGGGAGACGACTTTTTGCACCGGATGAAGCAAAATTTGGCAGGAGGCAGAGAGTTGCTCCAGGATCCCAAACGTGCTGGGTTGGCACTGGTGGCGATCGCCGAACCCATGAGCTTAGCCGAAACCCAACGCTTTCGCGAAGCCCTAAAACCCCTGGGTATCCCATTTAAAGGTATTTTCGTTAACCGCATCCTCCCCGACAACCCCCAGCAACAGCGTCTCCTCCCAGAATTTCTCACCCTCGCCGGTGAACAACCCCTATTTACCATTCCCGAAACCACACCTCCGATCGGGGCAGCCGCTTTAGACCAATTCCTCACCCAATGGGGACCAGGGGACCGGGGGACGGGGAGATGGGGGGACCAGGGGACTAGGGGACCAGGGGACGGGGGGAGTGTGGGGAGTGTGGGGAGTGTGGGG
>DVDU01000155.1 GCA_015296065.1 Oscillatoriaceae cyanobacterium M33_DOE_052
CTACCTGAAACAGCTCGGCGGCCTCTGCTATACTACCCCCATTCTCTATGTACTCTATGACTCGTTTTCTCAAGTCCAGACTATAAGCCATTCTGACCCCTCCCTCATAATTCTTCTCAATTTTAGCACATCTGGCTTCCCGCTCACTCTTATTTGAAATGACTATATATCGTAGGTGCGCCAGAACTGGTGGCGGAAATTGCTGCTAGTAGTGCTTCCATCGACCTGCGAGACAAAAAACGAGTTTATCGCCGCAATGGGGTGAAAGAATATATCGTTTGGCAGGTGATGGAGAAGCGGTTTGATTGGTTTTTCTTACAGGATGGGGAATATATTTCTCTGACCACTGATGAATCAGGAATTATCTGCAGCACAGTTTTTCCTGGTTTATGGCTGTCTGTTCCCGCACTTTTAGCTGGGGATATGCTCCAAGTTATGGCTATTCTCCAAACCGGGATGGCGAGCAGCAAATATCAGCAGTTTTTGGATGATTTAAATGATTCCAGAAACCCGGTTTCTTAACAAAATCTGGGTGATGATGCTTCAGAAACCGGGTTTCTGCGGAGAATCTTCCTCCTAGTAAGAAATATCTCTTTTGAGAAACCCGGTTTCTTGACCCCGGTTTCTGGCGTTTATTTCAGCAGAGCTTCCACTTTTTTCACGCCTTCGGAGTTGTTTTCCTGGCGATAAAGAGCGAGGGCTTTTTCTAGGGCTTCCTTGGCTTCGTCGTTGCGCTCTCGCCCTTGCAAAGCGATGCCCAAGTAATAATGAGCGTCGGCATTGTCGGGGTCGATTTCTATGGCTTCACGATAGGAAACAATGGCTTCTAGATAGTCTTGTCTCTGGAGGTAAATTTCGCCGATGAATAAGTGGGGTTCGAGCATCTCGGGAGCTAATCCGGCCACTTCTTTGTATGCGGTTAAGGCGCCTTCAATATCTTGACGCTGGCGGAGAATTTGGGCGATTTGCAGGTGGATTTGGGCATTGCGGGGTTCGATGGTAGCCGCTTGTTTGTAGCTGGCTAACGCGCCATCGATATTGTTGTTGACTTGGAGTAGGTTGGCGATTTCTAGGCGGATTTGGGCGTTGCGGGGTTCGAGGGCGGCGGCTTTTTCAAAAGCGGCGATCGCCTCATTCAAATTCCCCTGCTTTAGGAAAGCATTACCCAACTTCACTTGAACGCTGGTTTGGTTGGGTGCTAGTTGATTGGCTTTTTGGAGGGCGGCGATCGCCTCGCCACTGCGCCCCCGCTCCAAAAGCGCCGTCCCAATATACTCATAAGCCTGCCACTGTTGGGGGTTGCGCGTCGTCACCACCTCATAAGCCCGCATCGCCCCATCAAAATCTCCTTGCCGTAGCAGTACCACCCCCAACCCTAGATAAGCATCCACATTATCCCCGTTGATTTCTATGGCGCGGCGGTAAGCAGCCGCCGCCCCTGGATTATCCCCCAAATTCGCCAAGGAGAATCCCAAAGCATATTGAAAATCCCCATTTTCTGGCTCTAACTCCACCGCTTTACGGTAGGCTTCTGATGCCGCTTGGTAGTTTTCCTGGCTAGCTTGCAAATAACCAATACCGGAGAAAATCCGGGCATTTTTGCCATCCAGAGCTGCTGCCCGCTCATACAATGTCAGGGCAGCAGCATAATTGCCCGCATCCACCTGCTCGCGCCCTTCCCGCAACAGTTTCCGCAATTCTTGGCTGGAGCCAGTGCTGGCTTGGGCAATTTCAAATTCCAAAGATGCTTTAGCAACTGGTGCATTGATGGCGGCGATCCCTCCCATCAGAGCCAGAGTCACGGCGATAATCGTCTGTTTTTTCACAGTTGTTTTCCTGTTGGTTATGATATTGGCTTATTTTAGGGGAGTCGGGGAGATGGGGACACGGGGAGTGTGGGGAGTGTGGGAAGTGTGGGGAGTGTGGGAAGTGTGGGAAGTGTGGGGAGTAATCTTCCCCATCTTCCCCATCTTCCCACCCCTCCCCATCTTCCCACCCCTCCCCGTCACCCCGTCACCCCGTCACCCCGTCACCCCGTCACCCCGTCACCCCGTCACCCCGTCACCCCGTCTCCCAGTCCCCCGCCAATGGCGGTTTTCCCCTCTCCCCATCTCTCCCCCATCGGGGTTAAGCTCTGAGTATTATACTTGGGAGATGATAAATGATCCTGACTACTACTGATGTAATCCAAGGCGCTACCGTACAATCCTACTTGGGGGTGGTGACGGCGGAGGTGGTTTACGGCAGTAATGCTCTGAGGGATTTCTTTGCCGGAATTCGGGATATCATCGGCGGTCGCACGGGCAGCTATGAGGAAGTTTTCAGAAAAGGCCAACAAGACGCACTGGCTGAGCTAGAACAGCGAGCCCGCCAACTGGGTGCTGATGCGGTGGTGGGCATAGAAATCGATACTGGTACGATAAATATAGACAGCAAAGGTGCCCTATTGCTGATTACTGCCACTGGTACGGCGATTAAATTGAAGTGAGTTTGATGGGGAATTTTCCCTCACCCTAAATCCCTCTCCCAAGTTGGGAGAGGGATTTTGAAGATATTGCGATAATCTTGGGATTTTAGAAACCGGGACCAGGCTGCGATAATCTTGGGATTTTCACCGAGATTTGGTTCAGAAACCCGGTTTCTGGGACAATAAAATTGATTAGCTGGCGTAATAGTCGCGGGTGCCTTTAGCGCTGAGGGCTTCACCCAGCCGCTCTAAGGCGTAGGCGTAAGCGGCGGTACGCATGGGGATGGCGTGTTCTTGGGAGATTTTCCAGATGTTTTCGGTTTCGGCAACGATTTTGCGCTTCAGTTGCTGGTTGACTTCTTCTAAAGGCCAATACATACCGCTGCGGTTTTGCACCCATTCAAAGTAACTGACGGTAACGCCGCCTGCGTTGGCGAGAATATCGGGAATAACATAGATGCCTTTGGCTTCTAGCACCCGATCGGCTCCGGAAGTTATCGGGCCGTTGGCCACTTCAACGATATATTTGGCTTTGATGTGATCAACGTTAGTTTCAGTAATTTGATTTTCTAGTGCTGCAGGGATGAGGACATCTACATCGAGAGCTAAGAGTTGCTCGTTAGTGATGATTTCATGCTCCACAATGTTGCAAACGCTGCCTTCACAGTAGATGGCTTTAATCCCTTTGTTCGCTTCTTTATAGCGGCGGATGCTGGGGATGTCCAGTCCTTTTTTGGCGTATATGCCTCCTTGGGAGTCGCTGACGGCGACGACTTTATATCCTGCTTTGGCGAGGAGTTCGGCGACGACTGCACCGGCGTTCCCAAAACCTTGGACGGCGACGGTGGTTTCTTGGGGAAGACGATCGAATTTTGCCATCATGGTTTCGATGACGAAGAAAGCGCCGGTTCCGGTGGCGGTGTCGCGGCCCATGCTACCTCCGAGGGACAGGGGTTTACCGGTGACGACTGCGGGGGTAAGCTGGCGGCGAATAATGCTGTATTGGTTCATGTACCAACCCATAATTGTGGGGTTAGTATAGACATCGGGAGCGGGGATATCGATGTCGGGTCCGATGAAGTCGGCGATCGCGTCGATATAGCCGCGACTGAGCCGCTCTAGTTCCAGTTTGGACAGTTCTTTAGGATTAACCGTTACCCCACCTTTTGCCCCACCAAACGGTAGGTTTAACACCGCGCATTTAAATGTCATCCAAAATGCCAAGGATTGCACTTCATCCAAGGAAACGTTAGGATGGTAGCGCACACCTCCTTTTCCCGGCCCCCTGGTATCGTCGTATCGCACCCGATATCCCTGGAAAATCCGCAAGGAGCCATCATCCATCCGCACCGGTATGGATACGGTTAAGCTGGATTTGGGATATTTAAGATATTCCAAGGCATCATCAGAAATGGAAACATATTTCATCGCTCGCGCCAGCCGCTTGCTAGCGTCAGCAAATAGTGATTCTGACATTTAAATTAATACTCCTGATTTATGGAGGATATATCATGGTCATTGGTCAAAAGTCCGTGGTCATTTGTCACTTGTCCCTTGTCCGTTGACAAATTACCAATGACCAAGGACAAATATAGGGGGATGAACCGTGATGCAGACCTTTGGTTTAACTGTGGAGAAAGCCTCTAATTTTTTCGGCGAAGTTCTTGGGATGCCCAATAATTTTCCCGGTTGTAAGCTATGACAGAGAGGAGGGTTTTATCCGCCTCAGCAGGCATCTCAATGCAGCGCTAGATGAGCCTGATTTGGGTTTGGGGGCACGGCGTTATCAAAATCTCTGTTTTGGCAGAAAACTTAATCATGCTGTGCTGCTATCCCAAAAGGAGGTTGGAACAGAAGAGGCTCTCGGTATTTTCCTTGGCAGTAGGGGCAAGGTGGCAGCAATATTTGGCTAAGCTGACCAATATTGAACGGTGCCATATTTGGCCGTGCCTCTACAATGAGGATGGGTGATGGAGAGTGGACTTGTGGCTACCACGAATCGGTAGTTACTACAAGCTGACCTCTGCACGTCCATCTTGGTTGAGCGGTCTTTTTATTCCTATATCTTAGGACTAATATAATCTTAGCATTAGTTCCTGAAGTGAGGGGTAAAATCAAAAAATTTTTTCAATAATTTTGGCCAGATTCTGGCGAAAACCTGAAGGCTAAATTAATTATACTAAGGATTTAGTAAAATGTCAAGTATTTTGCAGGGCTACCGGGCGATATCTGGGCTTCAAGCCAGAGAGAAGCTGCTGGGGATCGCGGCTGACTAACTCCGGTGCCAGACCAGTAAAAAAAGATGATTGGCGAAAGTAAGTGATAATACGGGCGAAATTGCCGTTATGATTGAGTTGCTAGCTGCCCTTTCCGCATCGGCGGCATCAGGGATGAGAATTGCCTTGCCCCTGTTGTTAATCGGTTTATTGCAGGGCGATCGGCTGTGGGAAAGAGTGCCCCTGCTGTCCCGCTTGCATCCCCAAGTAGCGATCGCGATTTTGGTGAGTTGGTCTCTGTTTGAGGTGTTTGCCTCGAAACAGCAGTTGGGACTGCGGGTGTTGCAAATCGTCCAGTTGATTTTCAGTCCCCTAGTGGGGGCAATCATGGGAATGGCGATCGCCCAAGCCAGCTTTGGCGAAGACAACCTCGCCCCCCCTTTTTTCGTAGCCATTATCGGCGTCGTGGGGGGGTTGCTCGCCCTGGTACTACAACTTGTGCAAGTGGGTTGGTTTTATCGTCTTGGGCGGTTGCCCCTCTGGGCGATTCTCGCTCAAGATTTGCTCTGCTATTGTTTAGTATTATTCGCCTTCGACGCCCCCCGCCAGGGAGGTATTATCGCTTTACTCCTCCTCTGGTTGGCCATTCGCTCTTCCAAAGAATGGTATCGCTGGTATGTGGGACAGGGGAAGAGGGGAAAAGGAGGGACAAGAAGAGATAAAAAAGGCTCGTAGTAGGGCTTCAGCCCTCTTTGATAAGTTCTTCGTAGGGCTTTAGCCCTCTTTCTTCAGTTCGTAGTAGGGCTTCAGCCCTCTTTCTTCAGTTCGTAGTTGGGCTTCAGCCCTCTTTCTTCAGTTCTTAGTAGGGGTTTAGCCCTATTTGATAAGTTCTTAGTAGGGCTTTAGCCCTCTTTGATAAGTTCTTAGTAGGGCTTTAGCCCTCTTGCGATAAAAGAACCTTTTTTTGGGCTAAAGCCCAACTACAAGCCTCCACATGGGCTAAAGCCCAACTACGAACTGGGGGGTCACAGCCAGCCCAGGAGGTGTAATGGACCGCGCCCGGTGATGAGTTCTATGATGAGGGCCATAAAGCCAATCATGGCTAGGCGACCGTTCCAAACTTCGGCGGCGGTAGTCATACCCCATTCCCAGCGCTCTTGAGGGTACATTTTGAAGTTTTTCTTGGGGCGCATCACTTCTGACAATTGCAGGCTGGGAGCCTCGAGGGCTTCTTCCACCATTGTGGCCAAATCAGCGATGAATATGGGATGGGTGTTGAGAGCGGGAACCCGGCGGAAGTTTTCGATACCTGCGTGTTCGGCGACTTCCCGATATTCGATATCGATTTCCTCGAGGGTTTCGATATGTTCGGAAACGAAGCTGATGGGTACTACTACTAGGTCTTTGACGCCTTCGGTGGCGAGTTGTTTGATGGCGTCGTCGGTGTAGGGTTGCAGCCACTCCACCGGACCGACCCTACTTTGGTAGGCGAGGGAGTGGGGGTTGGGTCGGTTGAGGGTCTTCATAATCAGGGCGGTGCAGGCTTCGATTTCTTGCTGGTAGGGGTCGCCTGCTTCTTTGACGTAACTTACGGGGACGCCGTGTGCGCTGAAAAAGATGTGGGCTCGATCGGGTTCGGGGAGTTGGTCCAGCTCTTTGGCGATCAGGTCCGCCATTGCTTGGAGGTAGCCGGGATGGTCGTACCAGGAGGGGATTACAGTGTGGTCAATGGCTTGTAGCTGTGGGTCTTGTTGCCAGAGATTCTCCAGAAGTCGGAAGCTGGAACCGCTGGTGCTGATGGAAAATTGGGGGTAGAGGGGGAGGATGACGAGTTTTTCAATCCGATCGCGCTTGATGTGGGCGATCGCCTCTTCCGTGAATGGGTGCCAATAGCGCATTCCCACATAAATGTTGACCTCACGCCCGTTGTCTGCAAGCTGCTTTTGCATCGCTACAGCTTGCTCGTCAGTAATGCGACGCAGGGGAGAACCGCCCCCAATTTGGCGGTAGTTTTCTTGAGATTTTTTCGCCCTGCGGCTGGCAATCAGCCACGCTAGGGGCTTCTGCAACCACGGAAAGGGCAGACGGATGATTTCCGGATCTGAAAATAGGTTGAACAGAAAGGGGCGGACATCTTCTAGTTGTTCCGGCCCGCCCAGATTGAGTAATAATACCCCTACACGACCCATAGCGCTTGCGATTTTCCAGAATTTTTAATTTTCGTTACCTATTTTAACAATAAAATAGTTCAATAAGTAATAGATAACTATTTTGTCATCCCAAATTAACAGCGACAGACAATATTGGCTACTATTCTGCGAGACTGGAGTTACCGATATCAGTGGCTTTACGACGCGATCGCCCGTATGGCCACCCTCGCCGTCGGCGGTGAGTCTCGGTTTCGGGAGTTACCCCTACAAGGACTCAAAATTGAGCGCCACACCAAAGTCCTAGACCTCTGTTGTGGCAGTGGTCAGTCCACCCAATATTTGGTGAAATACTCCCAAGACGCGATCGGACTGGACGCCTCCCCAGCCGCCGTGGCGCGGGCCCAGGAAAACGTCCCCGAAGCATCTTTCGTGGAAGGGTTCGCCGAAGAAATGCCCTTTCAAAACAATCTATTTGATTTGGTGCATACCAGCGCCGCTCTTCACGAAATGGCCCCCCAGCAGTTGCGCCAGATTCTCCACGAAGTCTATAGAGTGCTAAAACCCGGAGGCATCTTTACCCTGGTGGACTTTCACCCTCCCACCAACCCCCTACTCTGGCCCGGTTTAGCCCTCTTCCTCTGGCTATTTGAAACCGAAACCTCCTGGCAGCTCCTCGCCACGGACTTAGAAGCATTGCTCACCGAGGTGGGATTTACCGTTACCCCACCGGTCCTGCACGCCGGTGGCAGCATCCAGGTCCTGCAAGCGCGTAAGTAATACCATCAGACTGAATGTCAGGAGGACAGAAAATGCCAGCAATTCCCGCCGCGATTGTGAAACCGGGGTACAAGCCCCAGTCTGAAGATACCAGTATTGACGCTGATGTGCTGCAGATGAAGCAGTGGCAGCGGTTTCCCATCTGGAAAAAAGCGCAATCAGTGAGCAATTGGACTCAGGGGTGCTGCCGCCTCTGTCTTGCGGGCATCAAACAACAGTACCCCACCTATACCCCCACTCAAAGAAGGCGGGAATTTGTCCGGCGGCGGCTGGGGGAGGAATGGGTTGATTTGTCGTCTAGTTTGGGAATTCAGGGTGAGATAATGATTGGGGATCCGATCGGCTTGGCGCTACAAGTGGCAGAGATTTTCACTCGCCTAGACATCCCCTATCTAGTCGGCGGTTCTGTGGCCAGTTCGCTACTGGGAGAACCCCGCGCCACCCTAGATTTGGATGTGGTAGCCGATTTGAAAATTTCTCAAGTTGACGCTTTCATTGCCGCCGTCGAAGCTGATTTTTACGTCAGTTCCGATGCCGTCAGAGAGGCTATTTCTTACCAGTCTTCTTTCAACCTCATTCACCTTGAGACTAACGAGAAAGTTGATATTTTCATCCTCAAACCACAGCCCCTATCTCAGTCGGAAATGGAACGGCGGCAGCGCCAAATGGTGACAGAGAAACCGCCACAGTATCTTTATTTGCCCACTCCTGAAGATATCATTTTGCAGAAACTTATCTGGTATCAGCTCGGTGGGAGACAGTCTGAGAGGCAGTGGCGCGACCTCCTGGGAGTGCTGAAAGTCCAGGGGGAAACCCTCGATTTCCAGTACCTGTGGCATTGGGCAGAACCCCTCTCACTTTCGGAATTACTGGGGCAAGCTCTCATAGAAGCTGGTTTGATGTAGGCGTTAGGGGCGAAGCATTCCAGGAATAGGTTATGAGCAAGGGAGAGAGGGAGCAGGGGTGCAGGGGTGCAGGGGTGCAGGGGTGCAGGGGAGACGGGGGGAAGATTGCTGACCGCACTTCCCACACTTCCCACACTTCCCACACTCCCCACACTTCCCACACTCCCCCTGCCCCCCTGCACCCCTGCTTCGTCAGTTATTCACGCAGACGTTACAGTAGGACTGAATATGAAACCCTATTGATGGGGTTCTGGTTCACCACGGCGGAACGATTCCCAAGTCGGCGGTATTTCGGCGGGGTTCTGGCAAATCACAGGTAGCCAAGTAACACAAGGATAATGTTGTTCTAGAGGTTGCAATTTCTCTCTGGCTGCTCGCACTGCCAGATAGAAAGACTTGCCCCCCGCAAAAGCAGTGACGAAGTTTTTCAAAAACTCCTGCGCCACCACATCTGGCACAAGTTCCCGCATCACGATGATTTGCGGTATATGTAAATCAGCCAGTTGACGCGCTAATCCCAACCCATCACAAGAGTTAAATATCGCCAGTTGCAAGCCGCGTTCAATTGCTGCACTTAAAGCGTTTTTTAGGTCGGGAATTGTCAACTTATCCACTTGATTGATATTCATCCACCCACTACTGCCATCCATTTGGCTGGAACTGTGGCCAGAAAAGCAGAGAATGTCCCAGCCTTGCTCGTCCCACAATTGGGCGTCTAACTCCTGGCGGCTAGGTTTATCTAAAAACTCAACTTCCGCATCAATGCGGGAAAGGACTTGCTTATCTGTATCCGTATTGATGCCTTGGTTATCCCCTAAAATCGATAAAATTCTGATTTCAGTTCTGGGAAGGGCGATTTTGGCTACTCGGTCATAAAAAGGCGCGCTCAAAGCAATTTCAGCTTGGCGGTACACCTTTAAGAAATCCCACAGATGCCAAGGCAGCTTACGCAGGTCGGGATTTTGAGATTGAATGATAACTCGCAGTTGGTCAGCGCGATTAAATTTTTCCCGCAATATCCTATCTATGGGGATGAATGGCTCGGAAATCAACCATTTATTCAGCCCTTCTTCCACAGGGTAAACGCATCAAATTGAGGAGAAATGACACTTGACAAAAGTGCTCCTATGTGAATCTCTTGGTCAGATACCAGTGTGGCCGTGGAAAAATGGCACTTGACAAAAGAGCGACTATGTGGATATCGTGGTCAGCTCC
>DVDU01000213.1 GCA_015296065.1 Oscillatoriaceae cyanobacterium M33_DOE_052
CTTTACAGTTTAGTGCCCCGAGTTTCACGGTACAGGAAGATGGCACGGTAGTACAGGCCATAACTGTAACTCGCACTGGGGGTAGTAGTGGCGCAGTTACGGCTACAGTTAACCTCGCTGATGGCACGGCAACGGCTCCTAGTGATTATGATAATACGCCGTTAACGGTGACTTTTGCTGATGGCGATACGGCGGCTAAAACTGTGACTGTGCCGATAGTGCAGGATACTCTGGTTGAAGGGACGGAAACAGTTAATTTAACTCTTTCTACTACCAGTGCGGCATCTATTGGTACTCAGAATACTGCTACTTTGAATATCAATGATGATGATACGGCGAACCCCGGTAATTTGAATTTTGACGCAACTACTGTGAGCGTGAATGAAACCTCGCCTGTGGCGGTGGTTTCGATTAACCGATCGGGTGGCACTGATGGGGCAGTTAGCCTGCAGGTGAATTTGCGGGATGGGACGGCAACGGCGGGTTTAGATTATGTCAATACGCCTACTCCAACGGTGGTGACTTTTGCGGATGGCGATGCGGAACCAAAGCCGGTTAGTATTCCGATTTTGGATGATGAGTTGGTGGAGGGGAATGAGACGATATCGGTGGAATTGGCTAATATCACCGGTGGGGCTACTGCTGGTGTGGTTAGTAGTCTGATTTTGCAGATTGTCGATAATGATGTGGTGCAGCCGGTGCAGCCGGGGACGCTGGAGTTTAGCGCTCCGACTTTTAGCACGATCGAGGGGAAACCCAGGGCGGAAATCACGGTGAACCGCACCGGTGGCAGCAATGGCCAAATCAGTGCTAATTTGGTGTTCACTGAGGGGACGGCGAAAGCGGGAGTGAGTTTTAACGCCAGTCCTCTAACTGTGACTTTTGCTGATGGGGACGCAACGGCGAAAAGGGTGCGGATTCCCATTTTTGATGATGCGGTGGTGGAGGATTTGCCCAGTTTTAATGTGGCGTTAGCTGCTGTGACTGGTGGTGCTACTGTTGGCGCGCAAAGTACGGCGGCGGTGCAAATTGCTAATAATGATGCGGCGCCATTGGCTTTGCCGCTGCTGGGTTTTGAGGAATTCGGCAATTTCCAGCGGTTTAGCGGTTCTGGCGGTCTGACTTTTTCTGATAATGTCATAACTTTAGTGGCGGAAAATCAAGGAGGAGAGGGCCGGTTTCAGCGGGATGTTGCAGATAGCAAGGTGGTGGCATATGATACGGGGGACTCGATAACGGTTGGTTTGACCGATCGGCTCTCATCTGTCCCCGCAGGCATTACCGGCGGTACAATTTCCTTCCGCTATGCTTCTCCTAACCAATCTCACCAAGTGCGGTTTTTCGATGCGGCGGGCAATCAAGTGGGTGTGGAAACTCTCAACCGTACCCCCGGAGCGCAGGATAATTTCACCGAGTTTGTCAATGCCAGCTTTAATTTCCCCGCCACTACTCGCAGTATTGCCCTGGGAAGTACGGCAACGCAAATCGGTTTTGACGATATTGAGGTGACTTTAAATCCTGCCTTGTTAACTGGGGAGTGGCAATACATTTCACCAGAAGATTTTACCTTCACTGGGGCGGGATTCACTGGCGGCGCTCCGGCTTTTGCCGCGCCTTTGGATATTATCCAAACTGGTGATACTGTGACAATTTCGGGATTTTATCTCAACAGTACGGGCACCGGTACGGGGCAAATTGCGGGCAATCAAATTACTGCGACTTTACCTTTATCTGGTGGTACGGGACAGTTATTGGGGAGTATCAGCGCCGATGGTCGCACCATTGAGGGTAATATTACTTTCACTGGCAGCGAACCGGGGACAAGTACCGCCATAATTCCTTTTACGATGAGTAGCCAAACTGCGGCTAGTAATGATGTGATTATTGGCGATGCGGGGGCAAATTCCCTGAGTGCAGGTATTGGTAATGACTCTCTCACTGGGGGTGTTGGTGCAGATACCCTCACGGGGGGTGATGGCGCTGATGATTTCATTTTCAATAATTCCAGCGAAGGGAGCGACAATATTACTGACTTTACTCCTGGTGAAGACCAGATAGTTATTGTCGCTGCTGGTTTTGGCGCGGACCTCTCTGCTGGTGCGGTACTTCCGGCGAGTGGGTTCGCCTTGGGGACCAGTGCCTCTGACCCCAACCAGCGGTTTATTTATGACTCGACTACTGGCGCTCTGTTCTTTGATGGTGATGGCAATGGTCCGTCATCACAAGTGCAATTTGCGACGCTCACGGGTGTGCCGGGATTGAATGCTGGGGATATATTCGTGCTTTAGTTTGAGGCACAGCTAAGCTCTGGATTGTCTTTTCATTTATGTGATTAAATTCTGTAGGGTGGGCAGGGTACTGCCCACCCTACAATCTCTATTACTACGGCAAAATACCCCAATTTCATAATATTTTGGCAATTGTAGTTAAGTTTGGGGCAAGTCTGTGAGTGCCACTGTGATGGTGAAGGTGCCGGGGACCACGGCAAATATTGGTCCGGGTTTTGATTGTCTGGGTGCGGCTTTGAGTGTTTATAACCGATTTAGATTTTCTCTGGCGGAGTCGGGAAAGCTGCAAGTGAAGGTGACGGGAGCGGAGGCGGACCGGGTAAAGGCGGATGAGAGCAATCTGGCTTATCAGGCTTTTGTAAAGTTTTATGAAAAGATTGGCCAAAATGTCCCAGATGTGGTAATGGAAATTTCCCTGGGTGTGCCTTTGGCGCGGGGGTTAGGTAGTTCGGCGACGGCGATCGTCGGGGGTTTGTTGGCGGGAAATGCCTTGGCGGGAGGTCCGCTGAGTCAGGCGGAGGTGATGGAGTTGGCGATCGCTCTGGAAGGACACCCAGATAATGTGGTTCCGGCCCTGTTGGGGGGATGTCGCCTCAGTGCCTCCGTAGAGCCGCAGACTAATAAGGAGAAAAGTAGCTGGCAAATTTGCGATATCCCCTGGCATCAGGATATTATCCCGGTCATCGCCATTCCCGACTTTGAACTATCCACGGCGGAGGCGCGGAAAGTGCTACCCCAAGAATACAGCCGCGCTGATGCGATTTTTAACGGGGCCCATTTGGGGATGCTGCTGCGGGGGTTGGCAACTGGTAACGGCGACTGGCTGCGGGTGGGGATGAGCGATCGCATCCACCAACCCTACCGCAAAGCCCTTATCCCCGGATATGATGCGGTGCAAACCGCCGCCTTAGATGCAGGAGCCTGGGGAATGGTGATCAGCGGTGCCGGTCCTACGCTGTTGGCTCTCGTCGCCGCCAAACAAGCCCCCGACGTAACGATCGCAATGGCCACCGCATGGCAGCAACAAGGCATTACCGCCCGCACTGCCACCGTTACCCTGGACAGCCAAGGGGCAGTAGTGAGTGAGTAATCACTAGGAAATTAATCCCGATCGCGAATAAACCCGAACCAAGCGTGAGGCTAAATGCCATACACAGCAAGGCTTTCGGGTTTTATTTTGACTACCATCAAAAAAAATTAGGTATTTTTCCCCATTTTTCCGGACAAAAGCTCTTTGCAAAAGTTTACATATGTTAAAATCCGAAATCATACCACTGAGTATTTATCCTCACACATGATTGCGAACAGCTTTCCGTGGCTCACCGCGATAACCCTGCTACCCCTGGTAGCCGCTCTAGTGATTCCAGTGCTTCCCGACAAAGAAGGTAAAACCGTCCGCTGGTACTCGCTAGGTGTGGGTTTAGTCAGCTTTGCTCTCACCGTTGTCCTGTTTTGGCAAAATTACGACTTACAAAACCCCGACTACCAGCTAGTTGAGACCTTCGCCTGGATCCCACAACTGGGTTTGAACTGGTCCGTAGCCGTAGATGGCATGTCTATGCCACTAATTGTCCTCACCGGCTTGGTCAACGTTCTGGCAATCTGGGCTAGTTGGAATGTCACCCTGAAACCCCGCCTATTTTACTTTCTGATGCTGGCACTGTACAGCGCCCAAATCGGGGTTTTCGCGGCCAAAGACACGGTAATGTTCTTCGTGTTGTGGGAATTAGAACTCGTACCGGTTTATCTGCTCATCTCCATCTGGGGAGGCGCCAAGCGCCAATATGCGGCAACTAAATTTATCCTCTATACAGCCGCCGCCTCTGTGTTCATCTTGGTAGGCGCTCTGGCAATGGCATTTTATGGTGATAACTTCACCTTTGATATGGAGCAGCTAGGGTTTAAGAATTATCCCCTAGCATTAGAATTGTTCACTTACGCCGGTTTGTTGGTTGCTTTCGGTGTCAAACTACCGATTTTCCCTCTCCATACTTGGTTGCCCGATGCTCACGGCGAAGCATCCGCCCCAGTTTCCATGATTTTGGCAGGCGTCCTGCTGAAAATGGGTGGTTATGGCCTCATCAGAATGAATGTGGAAATGCTGCCTAACGCCCATATTTATTTCGCTCCGGTTCTGGCGATTTTGGGTGTAGTAAACATCGTATATGGGGCATTAACCGCCTTCGGTCAAGATAATTTAAAGCGGCGGTTAGCTTGTTCTTCTATTTCCCACATGGGTTTTGTTCTCATCGGGATTGCTGCGATGACCGAACTGGGTATTAGCGGCGCTGTGCTGCAAATGGTTTCCCACGGTTTGATTGCAGCGGCTCTATTTTTCCTCTGCGGTGTCACATACGATCGGACTCACACCCTGATGATGGAAGATATGGGGGGAATGGCCAAATCTATGCCAAAAACCTTTGCTCTCTTCACCACCGCCTCGATGGCTTCTCTGGCATTACCAGGCATGAGCGGCTTTATCGGCGAGCTGACCGTATTCTTAGGAATTGCCACCAGCGATTTTTATAGCAATTCATTTAAAGTAGTGGTTATTTTCCTCTCCTCTGTGGGTCTAATTCTCACTCCGATTTATCTCCTCTCTATGTTGCGCCGGGTGTTTTACGGCCAAGAAAACGCCGCTCCTGCTGCAGCTTGGCTCGATGCTAAACCTCGCGAAGTCTTAATCGCTCTTTGCTTGTTGGTGCCGATCGTCGGTATCGGACTATATCCCAAAGCCGCTACCCAAACCTACGATGCCAAAACCGTGGCAGTAGCAGCGGAAGTACGCCAAGTGATGCAGGTGTTTGCCCGACAGCAGGATAACCTCTTCTCTGGTGGCTTTGTGGCGCCGACTACGGCGGAGTTAGACCGGAAAGGTTTAGAAAGCAGCTTTGATTTCGGCAAAGATGCTTAATTAGCGCCACTGGCGCAGCTTCTGGGGGCAATTGAACAATTGCCCCTATTTTTTTTATCCCTATATTTGTAGCCAACCCTACTCGCCCGCTCTACCCCATAGAATTGAGAAAGGCTATAGTTTACAATGGTGTTGAAGGTGGCAACGCCATTACAACATTTTCACGTAAATGAAAAATCAATTAAATGAATTTATAATTGCAAATTTTAAAAGCTATCGAGAAAGTAGGTTGCCCGTGGGGGCGCTGACGTTACTCATAGGAGCGAATGCTTCGGGTAAAAGTAATGCGATTGAAGCTCTGCGCTTTCTGTCCTGGCTAGCACAAGGCCAAAAACTTGACCAGATTCAATATGCGGTTAATACTGTCGATCGGGTTTTCCGTGGTCGAGTCAATGACTTGTGCTATCGGGGTGAGTCCAGTTTTACCCTCGGTTGCCATTTGGATTCATCTGAGTGGCAGGAACTGGAGATAACTATTAATGTGCGGGATGGCGATCTGCATATTAATGGTGAGCGCATTATTGATTCTAGTAGTCAAGTGCCGCTATATGACTTGGTGGCACCTTCTGAAGGCATCGGGACTGATGTTGGGGTGTCTTATAATAACTTTGCCCGGAGGGGGGAAAAACCACAAATCACCTGTAGTGATAACAGAGCTATCTTTGTGCAATTAGATAGCCCTGCCCGTTTTGATGCCAATAGCCACAAGTCCCAACAGGTGATTCCCGCAACGGTTCGGGAATATCAACAAGTGTTGCAGAGTATTTTATTTCTCGATCCGGTTCCTGGAAAAATGCGGGAATACAGCTTTAAAGCTGATAAGCGTTTACAGGAAGATGGGACTAATCTTTCTAGCGTTTTGTTTCATTTGTGGCATGAGAAGGAAAATCAACAGGTGATTCTCAAGTTAATTGAGAGTTTACCAGAACAGGCGATAACTGGGTTAGATTTCATTTTTGGCCCAAGGGATGAAGTGATGGTGATGTTAACCGAAACTTTCGGCAATACTCAGCGCCATTGTGAGGCGGCATTGTTGTCTGATGGCACTTTGCGGGTATTGGCGATCGCGGCGGCAATGCTATCAGCTCCTGAAGGCAGTTTAGTGGTGATTGAGGAAATCGATAACGGCGTTCATCCCAGCCGCGCCCAGCATTTACTCGCCAGCATCCGGGATATTGCTCAGCGGCGACAATTGCGGGTATTACTTTCTACTCACAACCCGGCTTTAATGGATGCTTTACCTGATGCCGCCCTCGGTGATGTAGTGTTTTGTTTTAGAAATCCAGAACAAGGGGATAGCCGTCTAGTGCGACTGGGTGATATTAATGAGTTTCCCGCTCTGGTATCCCAAGGACCGCTGGGGCAGTTGGTGACTAATGGAGCAGTCGATCGGTTTATTAAGTCGCCCCACACCCCTGAAGATAGAAAACAGCGAGCGATCGAATGGCTGTCTCGGTTGCGGGAGTAACAGGATTAAGAATGGCCAGATTTCCAATCAGCTCCCCCTGGTAATTGAGTCAAATATTCATTGATAATATCGGGTAAATCAATGGCTGAATGCTGATAAGTTAAATTCAAAAGTTCTTGGGTAATTTGCATTGTCTGGGGAGCAGCCACCATGTTTTTTAATTGAAACGGGGTATAATATCCTTCCCGGACTTCGACACTGGCCGTAGAAATTGCTCTGGCTAAACACTCTTCTAAAAGGGATTGCCAATCTTCGGCTTTGATGTAATAAGAGGTTTGATTGTCCTGAAGGTTCAATTCTTGAATTTCTATCACGGAATCTCGAATTGATGCTGCCCAGGAATTAGTCATCCGCAATTCTATTTGATTTTTAATCAAATGAATGAGCATTCTAATTAAAAATGACTTAATATTTCTGATGATTCCTTTTCTGCCCATGCTTTCTAAGTCATCAACAATGGCTAAAGCGTCGGCGTAGCGGCCTTCTAGGATGCTCATTCTTAAATCTGCTAGTTCCTGAGTCATCACTCCCTATCTCCCTTGCGTCTATGATGAATTTGCACAAGTTATAGTAGATAATTATCCCTGATTTTTTAATTTATCGCCCCGACTGTGACAATCCCGCTGTCACCCCTGGGAAAGCCCCCCACGGTGACAACCGCTGCATCCCAGTAGGTGGGGAGCCCCACCACGGGTTTCTGTCTGCCACGATAAAATTTAGTCACAGAGTTTTATGGAGAATGTATATGACAGAACCGCAAGCAGAAGCGCCAACCCCTACTCAGAATAAGTTGCAAGCGTTGTTTGAAGCGTTGTTTAGTGACTGGCGGCTGAGAGTGGCTGTGATTGGTGGGGCGATCGGTGCCGTCATCCTGGGGTTATTTTTGCTCAGTTTCTTCTGGCAGCACAACATTGCCAGCATGGGGATGAGGTCCTGGTCAGCCCGCGCTGACGCCAATCCCATTGAATGTATGATTCAAGATACCAATAACGATGGGTACGTCAGTTGCACGGCCATGCTCCAAGGAGAAGTGGTCCCCCTAGAATGCGGCGCCAGTATGTTTAACATGGGTTGCCGGGTTAACTACGGTGCAGCGGCCCCTACCGTGCGCAGCAACCAATCCAGGAGTTCCGGAAACTAGGGTAGCATTCCAATTCTGCAACTAACCTCACACCCCTATCCCTTCTTTGTGTTCTCTGTGCCTTTGTGGTTGATTTTCACCACTTCAGACATAGAGGACACTTCATACAGATTAAACAATCACGGAAAAATTATGTCATCAATCACAATTGACGTGCCGCCAGAAATTTTCTCTGCTCGGCCCCTTACCCCAGAAGAATTTGTCCAGGATATGCCCCTTGCTGCGGCAATTTACTGGTATCAAAAAGGAGAAGTTTCTCAGGCAAAAGCGGCTTTAATAGCTGGTTTAAATCGGCGAGATTTTATCGCCGCAATGGCCAGGGAGGAAGTGGATGTATTTAATGTGAATTTTGCTGACCTGCAACGAGAGTTAAACCGGGGCTAATTTTGCTGCTATCAATACTTCTCCCTTAATTTCCTCAACTATATAATTAAAGAACCGCCAAAAGCAGGAGTTTGAGACGGTGACAGCAGGACAGAAGACAAACAAGCCGCTGTTTTCGCAGCATTATCTAGATTATCTGCTACCAGAATCCCCCGAATGGCAAGAAGATGTAGCGGCGGGGTTCGCGGATTTAAATAAACTCTATCTGGTTAACAAAGACTTGTTGCCAACGCTGAGCGAAGCCCAAACAGAAGATATATTCATTAAACCCCTGTGGTCAATTCTGGGATTTAGCTACATTCCCCAAGTGGTGACGCGGGGTAAAGGCAGAGCCCAACGTCCAGATTATGCTTTATTTCATAGGGAAAATGACCGAGATGCTGCTTATATGCTCCAAAATGATGAGACAGGATTTTATCATCGAGTCATCGCCATTGCGGAAGCGAAATACTGGTCACGTCCGCTGAGCAAAGTTTCCCCGAACGATCGCCGGGATATCTATAAGAATGAAAACCCATCATTTCAAATCGCCAGCTATCTCACGGGGACGGGGGTAGATTGGGGGATTTTAACCAATGGGAGAGAATGGCGACTCTATTATCGCCAAGCATCTTCTACCGCCACGGAGTTTTATCAAGTGGATTTGGTGGAATTGCTGGAAACTGCAAATTTAGAGCAATTTAAATATTTTTGGCTATTTTTCCGCCAAGCTGCATTTGTGAAAGATGCCCAAAACCGCAATTTCTTAGAACGAGTTCGTGAAGGCAGCACAACTTATGCCACGCGAGTGGGAAATGAGCTAAAAACATTGGTATTTGAGCAAGTTTTCCCGCAGTTGGCGGGGGGGTTTGTGGCGGATGCTACCCGACAGAGAAAACCTGTGACACCAGAGCTGGTGTATGAGGCAACTCTATCATTTCTCTATAAGCTGTTATTTTTACTCTATGCTGAGGCGAGAAATCTCCTCCCGATAGAGGGAGATTATCGCGATTATAGCTTAATTAAGTTAACTCAAGAAGTGGCGGCAGGGATTGACCAGAAAAAGAACTGGAGCGAGACTTCAACGCAGATTTATGACCAACTGTTAAATTTGTTTCAAATCATCGATAGAGGCGATGCGGGTTTAGGTGTGCCTCGGTATAATGGGGGTTTATTTCATTTTGAATTTCACCAGCCAGAAGATATCACCGCCTATCCGGCGAATCATTTTTTATCTCAGGTTAAGGTGAATGATGCCAGATTGGCTCCAGTTTTAAACCAATTAGCTCGATTAGAAAAGCAACCGATTGATTATGGGTTTTTAGGCGTGCGGCAATTGGGTTCTATTTATGAGGGGTTGTTGGAATATCGGGTGATTATTGAAGATGCGGCTATTGGCCAAGTACATTTGGAGAATGATCAAGGCGATCGGCGAGCTACTGGCTCTTATTATACCCCGGAATATATTGTTAAATACATTGTCAGGCAGACCCTCAAGCCAATTTTAGAGCAGCGATCGGCTCGGTTTCGGGAAATCATGGCGGAAATTTCCCAAATCCATCAGCAAATGGAGGCTAAACGGTTAGGTGGAGCTAGTTTTCAGGGTTGGCAAAAGCAGTTACACCGCTTAGAGCGAGAAGCCCAAACTACTGTACTAGATATCAAAATATGTGACCCGGCGATGGGAAGCGGTCATTTTTTAGTGGAGGCGGTGGATTATTTGACCGATGAGTTAATCGGGATTTTAAACGAGTTCACCGAATTTAATCCGGTTGTGGAAATGCTGGAGGTGACGCGGCACAGCATTTTGGGCAATTTAGCCTCACAGGGAATCACGATTAATCCTGATAGACTAGAACCGACGCAACTGTTACAGCGGGTGGTGATGAAACGCTGCATTTATGGTGTGGATTTAAATCCGATCGCGGTGGAGTTGGCGAAGGTGAGTTTATGGCTGCATTCGTTTACGGTGGGGGCTCCCCTGAGTTTTTTAGACCATCATTTACGTTGTGGTAATTCCCTCATTGGGACGACAGTGAGAGAAGCGGAAGCGAAAATGACGCAGGAGGAGAGCGGACAGCTCAATTTGCTGACGGGTCCGTTTGTGGGGTTACTGCGATCGGCGGAAATTCTGCGGGGTGTCAGTGTTTTGAGCGATGCGACTTTTGCGGAAGTTGAGCAAAGCGAAAGGTTATTTCGTGATTTTGATTGCGCGGCTCAACCTTATAAGCGGTTATTAGATATTTATGTGGCGCAATTTTTTGGGGTAAAGCAAGCGGATAATTTTTTGCGGGTGTCTGGGGATAAGTTTTTGCGGTTTTTGCAAGTAGGATCCCCCCAACCCCCCTTATCAAGCTATGCGTTACTCACATCTTCTAGAAGCGACAGCCTGTAAGGGTTTGGGGGGATGGACAAAACTTAACTGGGGGCGGGAGTTAGGGGTGGGAGCGCTGTTACCACTGGCTCGGTAGATGGGGGCGACCTCAAGTCACA
>DVDU01000205.1 GCA_015296065.1 Oscillatoriaceae cyanobacterium M33_DOE_052
AAGCAGGCTATACACTAATCCTTGGGCGTGTTGAACAATGGTTTCCATAACCGTTCAGTTAAATTTTGATTACGCCCTTTCTTTCAGATTTTTCCTTCTTTGGCAACCCCTTGTTGAAACTGGTGCAAGATCTCAGCTAACTAAACCGCATGCGTTAACATCCGGTTTAGTTAACACAGTCCTTGCAAATTTCACTCCGACACACCGACACTACCGCTGAGATGGGTCGTTGCGGGGTTATTGTCGAGCTTCTTCCACCCAGGGCAAATATCTCCTGTGCAGGCAGGTCCGGTATATTCCCAGATTGCGCCACTGCTATGGAGTTGGTAGAGACTGCTTCCAATGGCGGTAATCGAAACCGTGGCAGGGTTGTTATCGAGTTGTTGCCAGCCAGGACAACCCGCCTCTGAGCATGGCGTACCTGTGTATTGCCAAACGGCACCACTACTATGAAGCTGGTAGAGATTTTTACCACTCGCCGCGATCGCCACCGTCGCCGGATTTTGATCGAGCTTCTTCCAGCCGGGGCAGCTATCGCCTGTGCAGGGCGTGCCTGTGTACTCCCAAATCGCGCCACCGCTATGAAGTTGATAGAGGTGATCATCATTGACCGCGATCGCGACTGTAGCTGGATTGTTATCGAGCATTCGCCAACCGGGGCAGCTATCGCCTGTGCAGGGTGTGCCCGTATACTCCCAAATCGCGCCACCGCTATGAAGTTGGTAGAGCCGTGCCCCAATCGCCGCGATCGCGACTGTAGCTGGATTGTTATCGAGCATTCGCCAACCGGGACAGCTATCGCCTGTGCAGGGTGTGCCCGTATACTCCCAGATCGCGCCACCACTGTGAAGCTGGTAAAGATGTTTGCCGCTCACCGCGATCGCGACTGTAGCTGGATTGTTATCGAGCTTCTTCCAACCGGGGCAGCTATCGCCTGTGCAGGGTGTGTCGGTATATTCCCAAATTGCACCGCCGCTATGAAGTTGGTAAAGATGTTTGCCGCTAGAGGCGATCGCCACGGTAGCTGGATTATTATCCAATTTTTGCCAACCGGGACAGTTATCGCCGGAACAGGGCGTGCCCGTATACTCCCAGATTGCACCACCGCTGTGAAGCTGGTAGAGGCGATCGTCACTGCGGGTCAGGCCAATGCTAGCACGTTCATTATCCAGTGCCGCTTGCATCCGCACCACTTGCCCGGTTGTGAACATAAACATACCCGCATCATCGGTGTAGTCCATATAATTCATGAACATGTCACCATTGGGGCCGTTATTACACGTCACCCGCGGAAACCTGGGACGTCCCGTGTTGGGGCCTGCCTGGTTGGGCGTGTCATTAACAAAATCGCTGCCATTGCAGCCGTTACCATCATCTCCCCAGATGTGACGGAGATTGAGCCAGTGACCGATTTCATGAGTTGCCGTTCTGCCTAAATTGAAGGGAGCGGCAGCGGTACCCGTCGTGCCAAAGCCTGTATGTACAATCACAACCCCATCGGTTGCGGCAGGCCCACCTGGAAATTGAGCGTAGCCCAGCAAAGCACCAACAACGGGGTCTACCAGGCGCGGGGCAACCCAAAGGTTTAAGTAGCGATTTGTCGGCCATGCATCGACCCCCCCTGTAGCAGAAGACTTGATGCGATCATCACTTGAAAACTCTTTGACTGTCGTCACTGTTCGGGTAATCCCATTCGTCGGATTCCCGTTTGGATCAGTGGTTGCCAGGACGAACTCAATTCGAGCGTCAGCCACGAAGGGTTGAAACACCGATGGAACAGAAGAAATATCAGTATTTTTTGCGCGAAAATCACGATTTAAAACATCAATTTGACTTTGAACTTGTGCATCTGAAATGTTTTGTTCGGGATGGCTCGCGTTGTAAAGAACATGAACAACGACAGGAATGACTGTAATTCCTGTTCTAGCCGCACCAATTCCAAGGCGAGCGTATTCAAGCGATCGATTTTCGATTTCTTGTCGCCTCATTGCATAAGCGAGATTCGTTGTTAAAAGCCGATAGTGCACACCCATTGTGCCACAGGTTCGTTGAGGGGGAAGGCCGACTGTCATTTACTTATCTCCTTTTCTGAGTAAATGATCTTTTTATCTATCTACAAAGCACTATGCAAAATTATCGGTAATTTCGATGGGATGATGGGGTACCCATCAGGGTGATTTTGGGGCTGAAAGTAAGGTAAGGCGAATGAAATTGTAGCAAAACTAGATTTTTGCCCTATACTTCCAATGCACGATCAACCCTTGCAGCTTGCTTTGGTTCACAAGGTTTTCTATTCAACTCCAAGCAGGAAACCGAACTGAAAAGTTTCTTCTCAACATCTTTGACCACAAAAATCTAAGCCTGCGATCGCGCTGCATTAAATAATCCAGCTTTGCTGAGTTACCCAATAATCAGCTCTACAGACTGCTACTTTTAGTTGTAGAATCACCCAATCTCAAAGTGTTTTATGATCTTCAATCTCAAGTACGAGTAATACTGCTGAATAGCGAGACTTTCAGGAACCGAAAATACTAAGCTTAATATTCAAAGTAAAAAGGTGAATTTTTGATATTAATCGTATTTGTCTAGCCAACTCATTCAGTTTAAACGAACTATCTGTATCAGGGATAGCTGGTTTAAATAATTTTTATTAATCAGGTAAAAAGTTAACCAAAGTATCAGCACCTACTTCAGTGATTTATTGATTTTGAAACTCGATCGAAACTAATCATTCTTTTCAGATTGACTTTCAATGAATGATCAGAGGTCTTGTCAGCATATTAGACAGCGTATTCTAAGAATGATCAATCAGTTTTGCTTTTCATTCTCTAGCTGAAAATCAATCGCGATCGCGCTATTCCCCTGCTATGCATTTGATGCAGTGCATTTAGTCTAAAGTCCAATAATTAAAGGACGTTGCTGAATGTATATATGATCATTACCAAAAAATATTCGTCCAGGTTGATTGACCTGGACGAACACGACTTATTACTGGTTGTCAGCTAGGAGTAGTTTTGCAACATCAGCATGAGCAATAACAACATCAGGATTTTGCTGCAATGCAGTATCATACTTCACAGCAAAATCACTACCAAATTGATCGGGTGTGAGTAATGTCTGGATATCGGTTGTAATAGCTGCGATCGCTTCGGCTGTGAGGGGTTCATCCGCTTGCAGCAACTCATCAAGCTGCACAACTAATTCAGACAATTGGTGTAACCAGGCAAACTGGGTATGATGAATCACCAGTTGCAGCAATTCACCTTTGGATACCTGCCCCCGCACTTGCTCATAGGTCACACGTTCGTTATCCAATAAGCATTTGTGCAGACGTAATAACTTCCTTCGCAACGCGCTCAAGCGTTGATGTTGACTGATGCGAAGCTGTAGCGTGTTAAGCATGGATCTGTCCCATCCTTCCGTTTTGGTAGTCTTGAATTGCTTGAATAATTTCGGCTTCTGTGTTCATCACAAAAGGGCCATAGCGCACAACAGGTTCATTCAGCGGCACGCCAGCGATCAACAGAAAGTCGAAGGGTTGCTGCGCCTCTACAGGGTTCGTAATCGTCACCTCTTCCCCGTCTTGCGCAAAAATAATCATTTGCCCATCTTCACCCCGCTCTTGCTCTGAGCCAAATAGACCCGCCCCCTCTAGCACATAGGCAAAAGCGTTGTAGTTTTGCGGCACTGGTTGGGCGATCGCGGCTCCCGGTTGCAGTGTGAAATGCAAATAGATAATTGGTGTGCGTGTTTCAATCACCGCTTTTGCTCCTAAAGCTTCCCCGGCAATGACGCGCACTGTGACTGCTCCATCATCCGTCTGAGCAACTGGAATCTGTGCAGCGGAAATTTCTTGATAGCGAGGAGGCATCATTTTGTCTCTGCGCGGCAAGTTAACCCACAGTTGCAAACCGTGTAACCGTCCGCCTGTGCGGGTGAACTCGGCCTCTGGCATTTCAGAATGCACCACACCCGCCCCTGCCGTCATCCACTGCACATCCCCCGGATTTAACAGCCCTGCATTACCAACCGAGTCTTTATGCTCTAAACGCCCATCCAGGATGTAAGTCACCGTTTCAAAGCCCCGATGAGGATGGTCGGGTGCCCCTTTTGCTTGACCGGGCTTTAGTTGCACCGGGCCTAACTCATCGAGGAGGAGAAAGGGATCAAATTCTGAAAAGCTGCTTTTAGGGAAAGGACGACGCACCAAAAAGCCAGCCCCTTCTAGCGTCTCAACACTGTTAACAATTCCGGCAACAGTTCGGAGCGTTTGAGTTTGCGCGGTCATAACATTACCTCCTAGACAGAACAGGTGATTGATAGTTTTGTCCTATATATGTCTAGTCCTATAGTAACATAGGAGAGTAATAATTTTTTGAGTCGGGGTTTACCCCCGCTGAGATCGGTAAACCGCCTATGTCTCTTGCCTTTGTGATTCTTGGGTTGCTCCAGCAACAGCAGCGTACAGGCTATGGCCTTAAAACAGAATGCTTTGATGACTGCATTGCCCACCTGTGGCAGGCTGACCAGGCTCAGATATATCGTACGCTTGACAAGCTAGAAGCCCAGGGTTTTGTTACTTGCACTGTCGAGATTCAGCACGATCGCCCCAATCGCAAGATCTACACCCTCACCGAAGCGGGCACAGCCGCGTTTACCCAGTGGCTCCAGACCCATCACCCCTCACCCACTTTACGGGAGCCGTTGCTGGTACAACTGCACTTTGCGGCTCAACTATCGGATGTGGCGATCGCGCACCTCTTAGAGCAAGAGCTGGAGGCCCGACAAGAGAAACTGGCCGCCTGCGAAGCGTTGCAAAACATGGCCCCGGCTGAGTCGAATTTGTCTCCCGATGATCTGAGCAGTTTACGTGGGCAAACAATGCAACGGCTGGTACTGGAACTTATGATCCAGCGCGAAAAAGTGTATCTCGATTGGCTACAGACTGCGATCGCGACCATTCAACCAAAAAGCGAAAGCAAGGACTGAGGCGGCCTAAAAGGGCTAATTGCTGCCGCTGTCCAAGCTTGAGATGAGGCTTTTGCTCACAGCGCTGACGGTCGTGCGATCGCGAATAAGCCTGCCAAATCATCCAAATAGTCACCACCAAAGGCCCTGCTTAGTTCACAAAATCACTGCGGGTCAGTTGCAGAAATTGCAGCCAATGTAGAACTAAATCAGCCAACGCCGCTAGTGAATCAACAACTTCGACATCTGGGCGCACCAACGCCGTTTGCAGTTGAATGTCTTGCCGTCGTTGATACTGCGGGTGAACACCTACAAACAGCGGTTTATCAGTCATCGACCAAGCGCCTAACTCATACAGTACGATTGGGCAAAGCGTCTCGCAGGGAAACCAAAACGCGATCGCGTCTGCCTGCCGCAAATGGTCATACTCCCACTGGATCTGGGTTGCCGCCGCCGTTGGGTCATGCATCGGAAAGTTCTTGCGGCGAGGATTAAACAGCGTCAAGGGGGTGTGTGTGAGGTGATCAACGATCTCGGCTTGCCAGTTTGGGCAATCGCTAATCCCCCCGGCTAGAAAAATGCTAGGTCCCGTTTCAGTCGTTTGAGGACATTCGACATATCTCATATTTGCGTTCTACTGGTTGATTAGCGAGGTCTAGCAAGTTGGAATTCACAATGATGATCAGTCCAGTGCTTGATTCACCAACGCATGGCCCGATTCCTGCAAACCCTTCAAATTGCGCGATCGCAGTCTGACTGAACTACTTCAGTTGAAAAATCACCCCTAAATACTCACGGTAACCGCAAATTTTGCCATCTTTCACATCAAAGGCGATCGCGGCCTGGTTTTCATAGGGGTGCCCCAGCATTGAGCCTTGCGACTCAACTTCAAAAACAACAGTTGTGGCATTGCTGGTAATTTGCCGAATCGTAAGCGCTAACCCACCTGGAAAAACCTGCATGACCATCGCGAAAAATTCGCTTGCCCTCGCCCGCCCCTGGTTAACACCCTTAAAAGGCCCCGCCGGAAACCAAAATGTAAAATCATTACTCAATTGATTCAGAAAAGGTTCCCAGTCGCCACCCGCCAGCCCACTCGCAAAATCTTGAAAAGCGTCTGTTGCAACTTGCAGGGTTTCAGAACTCGCTTCTGGCATATTGAGATCAACTCAAATTGACGTTTCGGAACCTTCTAGAGCTAATATTTTAGCTGCCATTTTATCGACTGACTCATCATTTTGATGGGCATCTCCAGAGTTTATAAATAGACTCTTATCAATCACGCCTGGTCTATACCCCAGATCAAACTTATGTATTGGCTTCAACGCTTGGCATGAACGTAGTCTACAAAGTAAAACTTAGGCTCTAGCCAATATTTCAGCCCTGCATAAATGCCTAGCCCAAGCAATGCGGTCAAAACGAGTGGCAGTCCAATCCTGACGCGGAACGAATCAGGCATCACCGCTGCGACTGCCAGCGCCACAAAAAAGTAAGCCAGCAAACCAATCTGTAACCGCTGCACATTTTTCAGTGCTTGACGGCAACTACTACAAATCATTGTGTGCTGGTGGTAGCGATCGAGAATTTGGCGACGATCGCGAGTTGGTAACTGAATGGATGGATCAAGACTACCCCAGGGTAATTTTCCGTGGCAGTATTGATCAACCCAATGGCGAAACTCAATCACCAGGCGATCGGCGCTCGTTGGCAACTTGTAGGCTGTTTTCCAGCTTTGGGTCTGTGACTGTTGTTGCAAGTCGCGTTCTTGATAATGTAGCAAAACCATATCACCGTCTAGCACCAGGTTTCGCACTGAGAGATGCTCCCACCAGCGAGGAATTAAATTGTGCAGCCGCTTGGCAAAGTTGCGCGGAAATTGAGCCACAATTCTTGATTTGCCGGGAGCCACCGGAATGCAGTAGGTGACTAGCCCCACCTGGCGATCGCTACCAAACTGGATGACATACTCTAAATGGCAGGGAGGGGTGAACGTAATCTGCGTCTTAAAAGCGCCCTCTGTCTTGGCTTCAATACACTCTTGGGTTGATTTGACAATTTTAATTGGCAGCGGTTGCGCCCGATCTCGGTTGCCCTGCACGCCATGATGAGCAAAAGGCACATGAGCAGGGTCAGCCACATTTTCAATTAATGTTTGCCAGTCATACTCTAGCTCACGCACCATTGACGACCAGACAAAGCCACGACTCGCATCAACCCAGGGTGAAAGCGGCAGCGAGTGAGTGTGGGCGATCGCGGCAGAGTCAGCATCAGGCCAAACCCAGAGTAGCCCCTTAGCGGTTTGAGTTGGCAGAGCCGTTACGCAGTAATGCGCGCGATTCTTCGTTACGATTTCTGGATCCTCGGCTTGAGGAATCTGAGTACAACTGCCCTGCGTATCAAACTGCCAGCCGTGATAACTACACATGAGCTGCCCCGTTTTTTCATCAACGCGCCCTTCACTCAAAGGTGCTAAGCGGTGCGGGCACTGATCGACAAAAACACAGTACTGATCAGAAGAACGTGGCTTCCACACGACAAATCGGCGACCCAACAGCATAACCGATGTGGGACATTCGGGGTCAAGATCTTCGATCGGTGCGATCGGATACCAATGTTGGAAAAAGTTGAATGTTAAGTCCATCGTTTAAACTAATTAAATCGTTATCAGAGATTTTTGGGAGTTGGATTTAGTTGGGTCAATTCTTAAATTAGAAAACTTGACCGAATACTTCTAGAAAAGGCAATCAAATAAATCATTTCTATCTAACATTCCTACTAGAAGGCAAGCGCGAATCTTGCTGAATGTTTACAGAAGCTCATCTCCATACAGAATATCCGTTGTCTAGGTACACCAAAAATACACATACGACTAACTTGTTAGGAACTTTGTCGTGCAGCGCGATCGCCCAACTGAACGTGTTTACAATAAAAAAACTAGAGCAAATCCATGTCCTTGCCAGGTAGGATCTGGCTGCAGTAACCCTAACCGATTCAAATCTGACATCGGAGCGATCAATGAGTACAACCACTAGAAAAGAAGATACCTGGGGGTTTTGGTTTTTAGTTCCGCTGCATCCCTATCGTCATCGCCGCACGCTGCGCCGGGAAGTTGTACCAGGCACCGTCTGGACGTTTGAGCAGTTACAGGGGATCCTCTACACCATTGTGCCAATCCGCATGACGGTTGTGAAACTTGCATCAGGTGGCCTACTCGTCTACGCACCGATCGCCCCAACCCAGGAATGTATTCGCCTGGTTAAAGAACTAGAAGCAGCTCATGGAGCGGTACAATACATTTTATTACCAACAGCTTCGGGACTTGAACATAAAGTTTTTGTGCCTGCTTTCGCTCGCTGTTTTCCAGATGCCGACATTTTTGTTGCGCCCCATCAGTGGAGCTTTCCAGTCAACCTGCCGCTAAGTTGGCTCGGTTTTCCTCGTCAGCGCACCCACGTGCTGCCCAATAATAGTGCAGAAGCACCTTTTGCCGATGAGTTTGACTACGCTATTTTGGATATTAATCTGGGCAGAGGTTCTTTTGTCGAAGTCGCTCTATTTCACAAGCGATCGCGCACAGTCCTGGTAGCAGATACCGTCCTCTCAGTTCCAGAAACACCACCCGAAATTCTTCAGCTTGACCCCTACCCCCTCCTCTTCCATGCGCGCGAAACGGCAACCGATCCGATAGTAGATACGGAAGCTAATCGTCGCAAGGGATGGCAACGCATTGCCCTGTTTGCCACTTACTTTCAGCCGAGCGTGTTGAAAACCGTGGGGCTGATTCAAGCCGTGCGAGATAGTTTCAAGGCACCCGATCGCTCCAAAAAAGCCTATTTCGGGCTATTTCCCTTTCAGTGGCAACCCGAATGGGAGCGATCGTTTGAGGCACTGCGCAGCGAGGGACGACCTTTTGTGGCTCCGATTCTGCAAGCGCTCATTCTCGACCACAACCCCCAAGCCGTGATTGACTGGGCGAATTACGTTGCTAGTTGGAACTTTGAGCGAGTGATCCCCTGCCATTTTGATGCTGCGATCGCAACCACACCCGCCGAATTCCGTCAAATATTTGCGCTGTTTGAAGCGTCGCATCCCAGCTCAGAAACATTTGGCAGTGCCAGTCAGCCTCTTCCTTCAGCAGATATTGACTTTATTAGAAAGCTAGAAGAAGCCCTGGATCGGCGGGGCATCACCTCTTCTCCAGAGACAAAAAATTGATCAGAACACCCCTTTCAAAACCGTACTGATGGCTAACTTTGTCTATCGCCGCACAGTCGGATATTCCACCAAAACAGCGCCTTCTGGAATAAACCGCGCCGGGTAGTTAGTCTTTTTACTTTTTGGGCGTAAGGTGCCAATCGGGACTGGTTTCTTGAGCTGTTCTAACTCTTGCAGTTCCCAAAACACTGCCCATGTTGGAGCATCGTTACTTGTTGCGGCAGGTCGGTAGATTGATTTTCCAGGATAGCGACCCCGGCGCGAGTTGACATATCCGACATACAACCCACGCCAAGTAACTTCTGGGTTTAGAGGTTGCTCACCTTTGGCCTGTGATGCATAGATGAAGACTTCGACTGCCTTGCCTGCCCGCAGCTTCTCAGCTTCGCC
Source organism: Oscillatoriaceae cyanobacterium M33_DOE_052 (assembly GCA_015296065.1). Lineage (GTDB taxonomy): Bacteria > Cyanobacteriota > Cyanobacteriia > Cyanobacteriales > Laspinemataceae > Koinonema. The sequence continues at coordinate 9,574 of DVDU01000205.1, forward strand.
AAACACTTCAAAGGCCATGCTTCCAAAAGCCACCTTGGGCACATGATCAACTGGCAAATCATCCAAATCGAGTTGGGCTGCGATCGCCTCCAAGCCAGAAATTAAGTGCATCTCAGGCACAGGAGCAAGAATTGCGAAAGCATAAGTCTTTTGCATAAACTGAACACTGTTCAAAAAAGATGAGCCTTTCTAGACTACTAGAGAGCGTTGCCCTTTTGGGAAAACTAGCTCCAAAATCAGCAAACATCTAACCAGCCACTATCAGAATTCCCAAAAGCCATCCAATTTGAGCAATAAAATCAGTGGTTAAACAACAATTTCGATTTAGGAGCAAATTATGGTACATCAGGAATCCATCACTCTGTCAACCAAAGGACATGGAGATATGCATGACCTGACAGAGCAGATTAGCCAGATTGTCCGCAATACGGGCATTCAAACGGGGATGGTGAACGTGTTTAATGTTGGTAGCACAGGTGCGATCGGCGCGATCGAATTTGAACCGGGGTTACAACAAGATTTGCCTGCACTCCTCAACAAGCTGATTCCACCCAGTCGCGATTATGGGCATGAGCAGACCTGGCATGATGGCAACGGGCACTCTCACCTACAGGCGACCTGGTTGGGGCCGTCACTCACTGTCCCAATTAAACACGGCGAGTTAGTCCTTGGAACATGGCAGCAGATTTTTCATTTAGAGTGTGATGTCAAAGCGAGACAGCGTCAAGTAATGATCACGGTTTACGGAGAATAGAGCATCGCCTTTCACTGCACTACTTAAGGATTTCAAAAAACTTTTATATTCACTTAGAAAATCATCCGTTTCATATTTTTAACAAATTACTGCGACACTAGCAAAACCAATGATCATTTATTCTTTTCTATTTTTTTTAATATACTTAGAGTAAATAAAGAAAGAATCGCACCTGCCAAACTTAGCAACCACAAACCACAGCCAGCAGCAATTCCGAGGGCAGAGGCAATCCAAATTGCGGCAGCTGTTGTAACGCCTCCAACTTTTGAGGTTGACTCGCTACCTGACTCATGCAAAATCACTCCACCACCCACAAAGCCAACCCCTGTGATTACACCTTGCAAAACTCGGCTAAACGCATCCGCACTTTCTTGAGCGACGTTTAACTGAATTGGCACAAGTATAAACAATGCCGAACCCAAACTGACTAACATGTGGGTGCGTAAGCCAGCCGATTTAGCCCTCAATTGGCGATCGATGCCAATGATGGCACCTACGAGTAATGCAACTCCGAGTCGAAGTGTAGTTTGTTGCCAGTCTAAAGGAGCCAGTAAACTTGTCATTGCCAGTCAATCTACGAATCATTAATGCTTTACTAAGGTATCGCTTTCTTGGGTAGTTAACGTTTACGGAAGTAGCGGGTCGAGAATTGATTTCCAATCAGCTAGCGAAGACGAAGACGACAACTGACTGGCCTCACTCCCATTAATAAAAAAAGTTGGTGTAGACCAGACTGATCGGCTAATAGCATACCGAATGGGTACTTTTGTTTCTTGTTCAACGCGATCGCTGGTCAATTGTCGAATAAATTCTGTCTCATCTTGCCAGTCTGAGTATTCAGCCGCAAATTGAGCCAGCAGATTGTATAAGTCAACATGCGTTTGCTGGAGTAAAGCCGCTTCAGTATATTGATCTTGTCGCTCATACAGGTAGTTAAACACATCCCAAAAACGAACTGGATCATCCGCCGCTAAAATCACTGCCACTTTAGTTACATCCCAGCTTTGGCGATGGTTTGCTAACACGACAGGGTGCAAGGTAAAACGAACCTCTCGATCAACATACTCATCTGCGATCGCAACCAGTGTTGACCAGGCTTTCTTAGAAAAAGGACACTCAATGTCTAAAAATGCTTCAACCTGCACTAATGCATCGCATGGTCCGCGCTGATAACCGCTTGGTCTTGTAGGAATCGGAATTGTCATAATCAATTTTAGATAAACTAAACATTATTCTGCTACAACACCTGAATAGGCAATTTGTTGATCTGTGTCTAGCTTCTAGCCTTCGCTAAGGTTGGTTCAAGTCTAGAAATAGGGAGCAACAGTATGATTCAGGAACGCGATCGCGATCCCCCACTTGATGCTTGTCAAGCAGGAAACAGTAACAACTCTTTTAAGCTGACAATTATGCAAGGTTTTTACCACTACCGTCAGGAGTAGTTTCTCCAAACAGGAGAGCTAGTGACCAACCCTGATTGAACCGAGAAAATAAAAGAATTGTTGACTAACCGAAACACGATTAGGATTAAAAGGCGTTGTCGCATCTCACCCAGTAATTTGCATTACATGGGCAGTCGTTTCAAGCCAAACCTTGCATTGGGTTACGTAGCCACCATCAGGAGTCTCTTTTATGTCTGATCGTACTTATGATGTTGTCCTTTATGGGGCGAGTGGGTTTGTCGGCAAACAAACAGTGCAATACTTTGCTAACCATGCTCCATTAGGTCAAGTGCGCTGGGCGATCGCTGGACGAAACCGACAAAAGCTAGAAGCCATTCGAGATCAGGTGGGCGTAGCTGTAGATGTGCTGGTTGCAGACAGTCAGGATCAAGCTGGAATCGATGAGATCGTTGCTCAAACACGTGTGTTGCTCACCACCGCTGGCCCCTTCGCCTTATACGCTAATACTCTGGTTGATGCCTGTGTTCGTTTCAAAACTCACTACGTAGACATCACTGGAGAAACCCCCTGGGTCAAAACCTGGTTGGCTGACAGAACTAAGAAGGTGGAATGCGGCTGAGGACGGTGAATTCGCGCCTAAAGGAATCTTCTTGCTGTCGCTTGGAGGCCATGGCAGGTTGAGGGTCAGGCAGACTCGATAAGAACTGAAAAACTTGAATTTCCCACTGGTGGGTGATAGCGAGGCGAATCCAGTTCCACCCTAGCTTGAGATAACTCATGCCTCGCTTCCAATGAGTATCGACTTGACGACGCTTGCCCGATGCAACGACTTGAACCCCCTGCAAGACCAGAAACAACATCGTTAGAGCGACCACGCCACACAACTGAGACAGGGCAAACTTGTCGCGTAGACGGGAGGCTTCCAGGTTGAACCCATTGGACTTCAAATCTAAGAATGATTCCTCCACAGAAAACCTCAGACGGTATTGAGCGAAAGTTTGTAGAGTGGTGGGCTCGTCACTGACAATTACCCAATGCTCCCCACTTTGTTGGTCATGAGCGAAGGCGAGATACACGTTGGGGTAGGGTCTTGTTTTACCGATGGACACCATGGAGGTGAAGACGGCTTCTCCGGGGTGCAACAGCACCGACGACACCTTGAGCCACTGCCCCTCCATCTGAAACTGGAAGGAGCGCTTGATGCGGATGCGGAAATGCCACCCCAGGTTCTCTTTGAGGTACTTCATCAACTTGCCATCAGCAAACCCTCGGTCGGCTAGCAAAACAATGACCACACCATCAGGCAGCACTCGTGCGGCTTGCCGCAGGACCCGCTGAATTGTCCACAGTCGGACACTGCTGCTCGACTGGCCGACCACTCGCCAAGCAATCGGAATGGTTCTACCTCGATACACCACCCCCACCCAGACAATGCAGAAGCAATTCCACACCACGGTCGTATCGAGGCTCAGATACAGGCGCTCCTGCTTCCATTGGGACAGAGCTTGCTGTACGAGCACATGATGAGCGCACGCTATATTAATCCTGCGATTCGACAACCACCGTCGAAATCGTCTCTGATGCGACTGGGCCAGTTGAGCACGGCTGACGACGTATACCCCAAACCCATTGAGGTGAACGTTCTGGCTCTCGATGATACCGACCATCATCCAGCAGAGCGTCTTGAGGTGACGCGCATCTTGCCATACCAGGTCACATTGACGCAGAAAGTCATTCAACGCATCATAGAGTCGGGAAGTGGGAGTCATTGTTCTTGCTGTTAGGTGTGGTAACTTCTCAGCATAGATCAGCCTCTCCTTCCCTTCCAGCCTTTGTTTCATCCTCAAACTCTTCTGTCAGTCAACCAGCTAT
>DVDU01000269.1 GCA_015296065.1 Oscillatoriaceae cyanobacterium M33_DOE_052
AGTCCCTCAAGATGTATTTGAGAATCATGGAGAATGAATATTTAGTCATGCTTAAACTCCTTTTTTTTTATCTGCGGCTCTCATTATAACATAATTGTGGCTATTTTTACCACTTTTTTATTGACATTCAACACTTCTGTATGAAAGTATTTTTACTTAGGATATTACCCGAGATTTCGTTCCCAGCCACTAATTCCGGGTTCGGCAAAATTTTTGTTGTTGGTCTTGAGGCAAAAAGCGGCAACGATTGCCTAATTTTCCCAGAGGGAATGCGCCCAACTAAACCAACCGCAATTAGACTCGATTTACATAGGCACGGTTCCTGTGGGTCATAATTTTTTTCCTCACAAATTATCTCCTAGCTAAGGCCAAGAACTTCTGGAGCAGAAATCCTCTACCTCAGCTTATGATTAAGATATATGAAATTGGGTTAATTTAGCTAGTCCTAGATGTCACTTCTTGGCGGCTGGGGTGAAGCGGCAAGATGTGACATTGCTGGTGACATTCCGATCCGGAGGGAATGAGGGGGAAGACCCACTAGGGCGATGCCGTTACAGTGGAATATTATCCCCACGATTGATTAATTGGGCTTCCCGACTTGCTCGCACCGTGGGGGGGATTGACTTTACCCCGATCGCTTGGCTCCTGGCAGCACCCTCATATCCACCTCGGTCAAATCCGATCGCTATACCCAGAACAAGCTGCGTACCACATTCAAACATATTTGTCAATCGGTGACGCTGCGGATTTTTTTGTTCTCTGCCTTCACCACAATTTAGGTCTCATTGCAAGTATGCAATATGACGGAGTGAAAAAGTAGTAGAATCACCCAACAAGTTTAGTCATCGCTCCCCTTCAAATACTACCCTGATTAGGGAACGGGTTCTGCTAAAACAGAAAACCAGAAACCAAATCCAGAGGCCGATCGCCCATTTCACATAGCAGCAAGGTAACTTTTGGGAGACAGCAATCATAACTTATGACCATAGATGATGTCCTACAGCTAATTCGGGCTAAATGGAACAAAGAGTTAAATTCCGTACAGGAACTGGTACTGCGCCAAGTCTGGGACGGCCAAACTTACACCAACATCGCCACCACCACTCACTATGGAGAGCATTATCTGAGAAACACCGCCTCAGCTTTGTGGCAGGTGCTTTCAGAAATTACAAACTTGCCGATCACCAAAGCCAACTTTCGTCCGGCGCTGGAATCGCGGGGCCTCACGGCGATCGAGCGAGAGTTGATTAAAGAATACCGGCGTCGCCAACAGCCCTTGGCTCCTGGAGAATTTCCTGGCGGTCCGGTGCCCCTGGGTTCACCGTTTTATATCGATCGCCCCCCCATTGAAGCCCTCACCTACCAAGAAATCACCAAACCGGGCAGCGTGATTAGAATCAAAGCCCCCAGAAAAATGGGGAAAAGTTCCCTAATGCTCCGGATTTTAAACCATGCCATTGGCTTGGGCTATCACACCGTCAGCTTAGACTTTCAGCAAGCGGAAGAAGCCGTATTTCAAACTCTGGACAAATTTTTACGCTGGTTTTGTGCTAACGTCAGCCGTCAGCTCCAGATGCCCGCCAAACTAGACGAATATTGGGATGAAGATATGGGCAGCAAAGTGAGCTGCACCGTTTATTTTCAAGCCTATTTGCTAGAAACTTCCGCCAGCCCGATCGTTTTGGGGCTAAATGAGGTTAACCGGGTCTTTGAATATCCCAAAATTGCCCAAGAATTCCTGCCCCTCCTGCGGAGCTGGCATGAAGAATCTAAGCGCATTATCACCATGCAAAAACTGCGCTTAATCGTGCTGCACTCCACAGAAATTTACATTCCCCTCAAACTGACGCAATCGCCATTTAACGTGGGCTTGCCGATTCACATACCTGGCTTTAACCCAGAACAAGTGATGCTGTTAGCCGATAGATACGGCATCGATTGGACAAAAAGCTCTGATGGGGAACGCCTAATGAAAATGGTGGGAGGACATCCCTACTTAATCCGCCTCGCTTTATATCATATCGCTATTGGCAATTTAACCCTAGACGAGCTGCTAGAGTCAGCCCCAACAATGGCAGGAATTTACAAAAATTACCTCCAAGGTATCTGGGCAACCCTGCAAGAACAGCCCGAAATAGCTGCTGCGTTCAAACAGGTAATAAAAATGTCTCGCGGTGTAGAATTAGAACCCATCCTCGCTTACAAATTAGACAGTATGGGTTTAGTAAATCTCGATGGTAATTACTGCACTGTTAGCTGTAATTTATACCGCCAGTATTTTAGCTCATAAAAGCGGGGAAGACAGATAGGGTGATTTTCACAGGTTAAGCTCATATCATATAGCAGAATATTTGGCCAAAAATGAGTAAAATAATATATTTAGGAAAAAAATGGGAGTTGTGACATATATCATATTATTTTTTTTAAGGACTAAACAGTTAAGAGCCCACCAGCCCCCCGGGGGATTTAATCCCCAGTCGCTCAGAACCGCTCTGTCAGAAAAGGCTGTAACCGAATTGCCAAACACTTGATGTGGTCAGAGGACAGACATTGGGTGGGGCGAGACATTCGCTCAACTAGAAAAAAGACTACTGGAGGTAATCAATCATGCTCAGCAGTGAAATCAACGCCCTAATTGACCCGGAAGCACGGCAACGCCAAGATTGTGAATGGCGCTACATGATCGATCGGGTGGAATGGGAGCAATACGAAACCCTGCTCGCCAGAAATGGAGATAATGCCGCCTATCGAGTCACCTATCTAGATGGAGCCTTAGAAATTATGTCACCGTCCCGCCGCCATGAAAGCCGCAAAACTCGGATTGGCAATCTCCTAGAAATTTACTTCCTAGAAGCAGACATCAATTATTTTCCCTTTGGCTCTACTACCCTGCGACAAGAGGCGGAACGTAGTGGCATTGAACCCGATGAGGCGTACTGTATTGGCACAGATAAAGAATTTCCCGACTTAGCCATTGAGGTAATTATCACCAGTGGCGGTCTCGACAAATTAGAAGTTTACCGGAGATTGAATGTGCGCGAAGTTTGGTTCTGGGAAAATGACCGCTTCCGCCTCTACTCTCTCCCAGCAGCAACCGAGCAATTTAGCCAAACCACGGGGTACGAGCCAATTACTCGCAGCCAAATTCTCCCCCATCTTGATCTGGAGTTGCTGGCTGAGTATATTCGCCATCCCAATTCCCTCATCGCCGGGAAAGAATTTCGCCAAAGGTTGCGCTCTGGGAGTTAAAATGGTGATAGACGATGACGCACTACTATCATATCGGCATTTGTCAAACACAGAGGCACTCAATCCCATGTTGCAACCCTTACCGAAAATCACAAGTTTTGCTGAGTTTCTGGAATGGAAGCCAGACGGCAGGATCTATGAACTACACGACGGAGTAATTGTCGAAATGCAGCCCATCGGAAAGCATGAAGAGATTAATGGTTTTGCCACGCTCAAACTAAGCGTACAATTTGACCGATTAAACTTGCCTTACTTCATCCCCAAGCAAGCTTTGATTAAAATCCCAGAACGCGAATCCGCTTATTGTCCCGACGTTCTAGTGATCAACCGCCAAAATCTCCCTGATGAACCCCTGTGGCAAAAATCATCAACCGTGACTCAGGCGGCATCAGTTCCTCTGGTGATTGAAGTGGTCAGCACCAATTGGCAAGATGATTATGCCCACAAGCTGGTTGACTATGAAACTTTTGGCATCCCTGAATACTGGATTGTGGATTATTTAGGTTTAGGAGGGAAACGGTACATTGGCAACCCGAAACAACCCACTATTTCTATCTATACTTTAGTCGAAGGGGAGTATCAGCTCAACCAGTTTCGAGGGAATGAGGCAATTATGTCTCCCACCTTTCCCCAATTAAATCTGACTGCCCAACAGATTTTTAATGCGGAAACATAAATCAGAGCATATTGTCATTATTCATTGGGCATTATTCCTTTGTCCAACTGCCTTGGCACAAGTCACAAGGGACAAGTGACCAGGGACAAGGGACAAAGGACTATTGACCAATGACTAACTCCCCTGAAAACCATTCAACCAATAGGTGATCATCTCTCCCTTTCCTTTAACCACGATCGTCCCCCGCCGTTCCAGGACATATTTGGACTTCAATCGCTCGTAAGTAGCAGCCGTGACCTGAATTCTCCCGGCTTCTCCGTGAGATTCCATGCGGCTAGCCACATTCACTGTATCCCCCCAGAGGTCATAAATAAACTTCTTCGTGCCAATCACTCCTGCCACTGCAGGTCCGGTATTGATGCCGATTCTGATCTGAAACGGCTGGCCGTCTTCTTGATAAAAATTCTTAATTTCCTGCTGCATCTCTAAGGCCATATTGGCAATTGCCTCGGCATGATTTTTTGTGGGTAAAGGGACGCCACCCACGGCCATATAAGCATCGCCAATAGTTTTAATTTTTTCCAAAGCGTGTTTTTCCGCGAGCCCATCAAAAGTAGAAAATATTAAATTTAGCAAATGTACCATTTTATCGGCGCTAATTTTAGAAGAAAGCTCGGTAAAATTAACAATATCAGCAAAAAGTACCGTCACGTCTTCAAAACTATCGGCGATGATTTGATTCCGGTTTTTTAGCTGTTCCGCCACTACTTGCGGCAACACGTTGAGCAAGAGGCGCTCCGATTGTTCTTTAGCAATGCGAGTGGTTTCGTACAGTTCGGCTTGGTCGATCGCGATGGCCATATGGTCAGCCACAGCCAAGAGTAATTCTACCCGATCGCTATCCCATTCATAACTAAAAATATTAGCCGAAAATAACCACCGCTCGCAAACCAGCATCCCCGTTTTTCCACTGCGAGTGCGCACGGGAATCATTAGCATAAAAGGAAAACCCAGCACTGCCAGAAATTGCCGCATATCCGAGTTAGGATTAATGCAGAAAGCTAAACTTTCTGCCAAACCATCTAACTGCAATATTATTTCCCCTAACGCGGCAATTTCTTCTCGCACATCATTGGTGATACTTTTTAATTGAGAATTGTCGGCTCTACAAGCTAGTTTAAAATTCGGATATTTTTGAGTTTTATCGTACCAAATAAATTGGCATCTGTCAACATCTAATACAGTGCAAATTTCCGATACAGCCACATCCAGAATCGCTGGCAACTCCAAAGAGGTGCGAATTTGTTTGGCTAAGCGGTTGAGCAGAGCTTCTCGCTGCGCTAAAGCGCGAAATCGAGCTTCACTGTTTTTCAAGGCTTCTTCTACTTGCTTGCGCTCTATTGAATGGCGAATAGAACGCTCTAGTAACTGCGGTGTGAGCTGACTTTTCACCAGATAATCCGAGGCTCCGGCTTGAATTGCTTTGGTATCTACATCTCGATCGCCCACCCCCGTGAGCATGATCATGGGCATTTTGCACCCCTGTGCCAAAGCCACTGCCAATATTTCTAGACCCGTATATTTACCTAAGTAAAAATCTACTAAAACCACATTATGACGATTACCTTTAATCGCCGCCAACGCTGACTCGTAAGTAGCCACCCATTCTACCTCATACTGAATGCTGGGAATTTCTGAGAGCAGGTCCCGCGTCAGAAAGCAGTCATCCTCATCATCTTCTACGAGCAGAACTTTTACCATCGAGCCACTGTTCATAAACATTATATATCGCTAACCTTAGCTTCCCAATTGACTGAATTTAGGCAGCAAAAGCTGCCTGACCATCTTAATGCCTGCCTTCAGCATCACATATGGTACTTAAAATTTGGTAAGGACACGGTTTCAAACCAGTATATCCCTAATTTTTGCACGAGATTCAGTAGCCCTTCATAAGAAACCGGCTTGCTGATAAATGAATTTACCCCCAGGTCGTAAGTGCGGTAAATGTCTTCTTCTGCTTTGGATGTGGTAAATACCACAATAGGAATTTGCCGCAAATGTGGATCGGATTTAATTTCTTTCAATGCTTCCCACCCATCTTTTTTGGGCATATTCAAATCCAGTAAAATTAAATCGGGGCGGGGACAACTGCGCCGATCAGTATATTTACCCCGACCGTGCAGATAGTCCATCAACTGTTCGCCATCCTCCACAAAATAGAGGTGATCCGCCAATTTCGTTTCCGTTAAAGCATCTTCTAAGAGAAACCGATCGTCTGGATCGTCATCTGCCACTAGAATCTTGCATTTTTTCTGATTTTTCGTCATTGTATCGAAGCTCCTTCCGGGTGAGTGACGGGTAGGGTCACGATAAATGTCGAACCCTTGCCGAGGGTACTCGTAGCTGTAATTATACCATTATGACGCTCCACAATTTTGCGGCAAATCGCCAAGCCAATCCCCGTTCCTTCGTATTCACTCCGACTGTGCAGGCGTTGAAAAACCGTAAAAATACGCTCCACATGCTTTTGCTCAAATCCAATCCCATTATCCGCTACTCTGATTTCGCAGATGCCATGATTGTTGAGGTGTGCGGAAACTTCGATTTCTGGGGGGACACCTGCCCGATGGAACTTTAAAGCGTTACCAATCAAATTTTGAAATAGCTGCCTCATTTGCGAGGAGTCTGCATCTATAGTAGGCAACTCCCCTACAGTCACTCGTCCTTGGGTGCGCTCAATGCGAGTTTCTAGATCCGATAACACCCCCTCCACGACTTTAGACAGATTTACCGGTGCAAATGGTTGGGCTTTCGTCGTGACGCGGGAAAAAGAGAGCAAGTCCTCAATCAAAACCTGCATTCGGCTCGCCGCGTTCTGCATCCGCCCGAGAAAATCTTGCCCCTGGTCGCCTAATTTATCGCCAAATCTCGCCTGAAGCCGATCGCCAAAGGCTTGAATTTTCCGCAGGGGTTCCTGCAAGTCGTGGGAAGCCACGAAGGCAAAATCCTGTAGTTCCCGGTTACTCTGTTCTAGTTTCTTCGTGTAGGCTTGCAGCCTTGCTTGGGCACGTTTGCGATCGGCAATTTCCGCCAGCAGATCCGCGTTAGCTACCGCTAATTCCTGCGTCCGCTCTTGTACCCGCAGCTCCAGGACAGCATTTAAGTTGCGCACATCTTCTTCCGCTTTCTTCCGTTCTGTAATTTCCACCGCTAGAGCTTGGTTCGCCGCTTCCAACTGCGCCGGACTCGGTAAAGCCAGTGCTTTTGGCACTAGCGGGACTAAGGCGATCGCCGTTCCCACCGACACGATCGCCGTCACCGCTTTCAGCCAACCAGCTTCCCAATAATCTGGATGCCACAGCGTCCAAATCTCCATCAAGTGCGTCGAACCGCACAAAACGATAAAAGCCCCAAACATCAGGAACACCCAATCAAACGGTAAATCTTTCCGCTTGTTCACAAAATAGATCAACGTTACGGGAATCGAATAGTAGGACAACCCAATTATCCCATCCGAGATATTATGCAGCCAAACTAATCCGGGCTGCCACAGGTAACAATGTCCGTGGGGCATAAAGCTAGATATACCAAACAAGGGATGCCCAAAATCCATCATATCTCCTTTCTCTATCAAGAATCTGCCACCAATTTACCAACCAGATACCTAATTATCCCGCCGAAAAATCGGTTTCTAGTTTGATGAAAAATTCATGCACCCACCAATTGTTTAGCCAAATCATTTACCGCAAAATTTCCCGCCAATCAGAAATCTGTGTTTTCGTTTTTTACCCTCACATCTCTTTCCTCCCACCATTAATGCCGGGTGGGTGCAGAGTACAGGTATAATCCCCGACTCCGAGACGGGGAGATAGGGTAAGATTGCTCCCTTGCACCACAAAGCAGCTCCCTTGCTCCCCTTTCCCCCCATGCCGCTCCACTGCATTAATAATATCTTAGCATTTCCCCGATCGCCAAAATATTTTCTAGTCCAGGGGTTATCCCCCACAAACAAACAGCCGGGACTCGAACCCTGCTGCCACTAGATTTTACTTCAGATGTGACAGAGCGCATTTTTTATCACTCAATGGATATGTTATAATCTATTTACATACTCAAGAATTAATCTCTGATGACATATATCACATACCAAGTCGGCGGCAGTTTGGATACCGATGCACCTACATACGTGGTGCGCGCTTCAGATAGTGAACTATATGAGGCACTCAAAGCTGGGGAGTTTTGCTATGTTCTGGACTCTCGACAAATGGGCAAATCTTCCCTCTTAGTGCGGACTTTACACCGTCTGGAAACCGAAGGATATCACTGCAGTACCATAGACATGACCCGTATCGGCAGCGAAAATATCACCCCCGCTCAGTGGTATAAAGGGATGGTAGCGGAACTGTGGCGCGGCTTCAACCTGTTTGGGCAAGTGAATTTAAAAACATGGTGGCAAGAAGCGGAAGAAGTATCGCCCCTGCAACGGTTGAGTAATTTTATTGAAGATGTTATCCTCCCGAAGTTTCCCGAATCTCGTATTTTTATCTTTATTGATGAAATCGACAGTATTTTAAGTTTGGATTTTCCCGTAGATGATTTTTTTGCCTTTATCAGGTTTTGCTATAACCAGCGGGCGATTAATCCTATATATAACCGAGTAAGTTTTGCAATTTTTGGCGTCGCGGCGCCCTCAGATTTAATTAGCGATAAAAATCGCACCCCATTCAACATTGGAAAAAGCATAAAAATGCGGGGATTTACTTTGCCCGAAGCCCTCCCCCTAGCCCAAGAATTAGCCAAGGTATTGCATCCCCATCAAGGAGTTTTGAAAGAGATATTAAACTGGACTTCTGGGCAACCATTTTTGACCCAAAAACTCTGTCAGTTATTAGCGATAGCGGCGCAACAGTCAGAAACTGGTTTGTTGCAGTTACCGCCAGGTATGGAGGGATTGTTTGTGGCGTCTCTGGTGCAAGAGCGGATTATCCATAAGTGGGAATCCCAAGATGAACCAGAACATTTGCGCACAATTAGAGACCGGATTTTACGCAATGAGCAGAAAGCCGGACGCTTACTGGGCATTTACCAAAAAATTTTGCTGGCGGCTGAGAACATCTTGCCCCCAGTCACCACAGATGACAGTAGCGAACAAATCGAATTAATTTTATCCGGTTTAGTGGTGAAGCAGGGGGGCACCCTGCAAATAAAAAATCAAATTTATGCAAAAGTGTTTAACCGTGAATGGGTCGAGAAACAATTAGGGCAATTGCGGCCTTATTCTCAAGCCTTTGATGCCTGGGTGGCGGCGAAACAGAGAGATTTTTCTCGGTTGCTGCGAGGTCAAGCCTTGATTGATGCACAAACCTGGGCGCAGGGCAAAAGTTTGAGCGATTTAGATTATCAGTTTTTAGCGGCTAGTGCCGAAATCGATCGGCGGGAAGTGCAACTGGAGTTAGAAGCAGAACACGCCAAAGAAGTAGAAGCCAGACTCGCCGAAGAACAAAGAAGACTCGCCCAGGAGAAAAAAGCCGCACGCCGCCAAAGACACTTACTGATTGTGGTGAGTAGCGCCTTATGCCTCGCCTGTGGTTTGGGGGCAACCACTTACTACCAATATCATCAAGCCAGAAGTAGCGAACGTCAAGCCAGAATCAGCGAAATTAATGCCATTGCTGCTTCTTCTGATGCCATGTTTGTTTCCCATCGCCGCTGGGACGCCCTCATCAAAGCTATTACCGCCAAACGTAAACTCCAACAACTGGATAACGCGGATATTGATATTGAGCATCAAGTTGACAATATCCTCCAACAAGCAGTTTATGAAACCGAAGAATCCAACCGTTTATCTGGACATGCAGCCGCCGTGATGTCCGTGGCTATTAGTCCTGATAGCCAGCTCATTGCCTCCGCCAGTGTGGATAAAACGATTAAACTGTGGCGCCGGGATGGCACAGAATTAGCTACACTCACCGGTCATCAGGCTAATGTCAGAGCTGTTGCTTTCAGTCCCGACGGTCAATATCTGGTTTCTGGGGCGGACGATCGCACCATCAACATCTGGAAACTAGACCCAACCCACACCAAAGCCCAACTATTACAAACCCTCAAAGGACATACCGCCGCCGTCTGGGGAGTCGCCTGGAGTCCTGATGGCGAACTAATTGCCTCCAACAGCATGGATGGCACCGTCAAACTGTGGCATCCCGATGGAACTTTCATCGGCAACCTGTTAGAAAAAGGCGCCGGAGGCTGGGGAATTAGCTTCAGTCCCGATAGCCAACTCCTCATCGCTGCAGGTTTCGATAAAACCGTGAAACTTTGGCGAGTAGATAGTAACTGTAGGGGGAATTCTCCCGTCTCCTCATCTCCCCCTCTCCAGAGCTATGCCTTACTCACATCTTTCTTAACATCATTAGCCTTGACAGTTGAGATGTCACTTTGATAAAGTAGTAGCCAAGTGGTAGAGATATCATGGAGTCGTTGCAGACCCCGCCAAATGGTTTTCACTCCAGGTTCCC
>DVDU01000222.1 GCA_015296065.1 Oscillatoriaceae cyanobacterium M33_DOE_052
ATTTACAATGTTGTATGTGTCAAAAAATTAGTTATGTTCATTGGTTTGAGGAGATGACGTTTTTTGAATAATTTAGGCATCAAAGACATAAGTGTAATTTTTTATGTAAAGTTTTGTATCGACATTCAACATTTCTGCGTTTCCATATATTTAGTTTATACTTTTCACTTGGTATAGCTGGCAATTCATTAGTTAGCCAATTTATGTAATTTAGTGTTTTATGGGTTAATTTTGTGATCCATCATCTGAAATTTATATGAATTTAAAAAATTTGAGTAATTGCCGCAGCTACTAATAGCACTCTCTGTGACAACGGGCAGAGACAAGAAAATGGTTGCTTGCCATGAGTGGCTGCACCCAAGAGCCTCAAGGGGTTGGATGCCGATCGGCTGAATTTTTTCCAACTTTTCGCGCCATCAATTTGGCCATAAATTGAGGGTGCCTGTTATTTTAACATTTTATCGCCATTTTCCCCAAGGTGAGGTTTTTTAAGATTTTTTTAACTCTTCTTTTACTTGAGCTTTACCAGGAGTAAACCACTGGTGCCGCCGCAGAATTTTGAAAAAAATGTATTACACAATACCGCAGATTCAGAAAAATTAAGTATAATCTGCATAGGTAAAACCCAGAGATAATTTTACCTCAGATGTACCCAACCACAAACTCCGTAAAAACTCTGACATGAGAACAGCCCGGTCATGCACCATTCCCAGATGTGGCTGGGGATTTTTGCTCCGGGTCAACACATCAAATCAATCAGGGTCATTTTTGACACTTTGATGGGCCAGTTTCTCAACAGTCGCTATCTTATTGAGAAAATAAATCCATCTATAATATATAGAGGAGCGCATATAGCGTTTCTCATGTCCATACGGTAGAGCCCTCACCCCCAACCCACAACGACCTAGCTCAGTGCATCGCCTCTACCAGAGCGGGCTACCGTTTATACAGATCTTGGTTTCGTGATCACACTCAAGACCCTCACCCCCCTACCTCTCTCCCAGAGAGGGAGAGGGGGGGATGGAAAATCGGCATCACAGAGATTTGTGGATAAACCGTAGCCCAGAGCGGGAGAGGGGCTAATAATTGTACTTCACGGCTCTGACATCTACTATATAGAGGTTCTGATCTTGGTGAGGTAATGATTTTGGCTTGATCCCTGCTCTCGTTTAGCCTCGCATTGGCGCCATCGGCTCAGCCTGCGCCGATCGCATCGGCTGGAGAGCGCCGCGATCGGGGCGGTGGGGATAACAGAAGCACATTAATTTAATAAATGCTACATTATATACTGAAAACTCTATCGGTAAAATTATCTTAATTGCCCTGGATGGTAGGTAAGTCAACCTATGGCCATAACTGTTGGGGATCAATCTCCCTCGATAGTTATTATTGCCCTAGGCTAGGGATTGATTCCACTGGCTGATCTGTTCCCCTAGCAAAAGGTGCGGAAACCCCCAGCAATTACGTAGTTGACCATTGTTTGTAATTTATGTATGCTAGTTATATGAATATAACCTCAAGCTCAAATGAGCCTTGATTCCCCAATTAAGGTTGGGCTAGCTAAATTAATCAATAGTGATTAATATAATTAAACTACAGAAAAATCATGTTTTTTATGGCGAAAAACAGTCCTCAATTCAGTCTGGCTAAATTTACGTTGCGCCTGCCTTTACGATTGGTTTTAGTCATGCCTTTTGTCGTCCAACTGTTGGCTGCAGTAGGAATGGTGGGATGGCTTTCTTGGGGCAATGGCAGAGCGGCGGTTAATGATGTAGCAGCGCAGTTGCGCAGTGAAATCACGGCTAGAATTGAAAAGCAGGTTGATTTGGTTTTGGAAAACCATAAGCTGATTAATCGCCTCAATGTGGATGCTGTGAATGATGGATATCTAAATTTAGATGTTCCGGTAAATTCCCCAAGTTTACGACGTTATTTTTGGAGACAAATTCAGCAATTTAAAACCGCCAACTATATTTATTATGCTAGCGAAAAAAATGATTTTTTGGGAGCACAAAAAACATTTTTTGACCGCAGTCTGAATCAACAAATTGGTTACAGTTATTCAGGGGGTTTAACAAAATATCAAGCCCATGAATATCTTTTGGATGCTGAAGGCAATATTAAAAATCTGGTCAAACTCTATCCAGAATTTTACCCCAAAACCACCTTTTGGTATCAGCAAGCTGCCCGGTTAAAAAAACCAGGTTGGACTGGCATATATGGCTGGAACGTTGGGGCTGATATTAGTCTAGATACAGTGACACCATTGTATGATAAAAATGGCAAATTTAAAGGGGTTTTGGGGGTGGCTTTTACTTTAGAGGACATTAGTAAATTTATCAAAAATCTGGATTTGGGTAAGGCAGGACAAACGTTTATTTTAGAAAGAAATGGTCATATAGTCGCCACTTCTAGCACAGAAATTCCCTATAGTTTTTTTAAAAAGTCTGAAATCAGCCAACAGCAGATAGATCCAGAAGATATGGCGCCGATGGAAGATGAAAATGGGGAGTTTTATTTTGTCAGGGTTAATGCCACTAAAAGCCAAAATACTTTAACTCGCTCGGCTACGCAGTTTCTCCAGGATAAATTTACCAGCTTAGCCAATATTACAAAACCTCACCAACTAGAATTTACCCTAGAAGGTAAAAAACAATTTATCCAAGTTTCTCCTTTTCAAGAGGAAGCAGGCATAGATTGGCTGATTGTCGTAGTCATTCCAGAAGCGGAATTTATGGACAGGATTAACGCCCAGACTCGCACCACTATTTTGCTCTGTATTGGGGCAGGTGTCTGCGCTATAATTACCGGCATTTTAACCGCTCGCTGGGTGACACTTCCCCTGCTCAAACTGAATATGGCGGCTAAAGATATCGCTAAAGGAGAATGGGATAAAACTGTAGAAATTTACCGCCCAGATGAAGTAGGCGAACTGGCCCTATCTTTCAATAAAATGGCGGCTCAGCTCCAAGAATCTTTTCAAACCTTAGAACAAAGGGTGGCGGAACGGACAGCCGAACTGCAAGAACAACGCCGGTTTCTCCGTCAGGTTATCGATACTAATCCGAACATGATTTTTGTCAAAGATGAAAAGGGGCGATTTGTCCTGGCTAATCAAGCGATGGCCAGGGTTTACGGAACCACCGTGGAAGAATTAATTGGCAAAACTGATGCTGATTTTAATCCCAATCAAACGGAGGTTAACCATTATTGGGAAAGCATCAAAGAAGTAATCACCACAGGATGTCCCCAAATTCTCGAAGAAACCCTCACCACAGATGGGGGAGAGTTGCGTTATTTGCAGATGATTAACATTCCCCTGGGAACGGAAACTCCACAAGTCCTGGGGGTAGCGGTGGATCTGACCGATCGCAAAAAGTTTGAAGCACAACTGCAACAAGCCAAAGAAGCCGCCGACGCTGCCAACCAAGCGAAAAGTGATTTTTTAGCGGCGATGAGTCACGAACTGCGCACCCCGCTAAACGGCATTCTCGGTTATGCCCAAATTCTCCAACTAGCCACAGACCTGAATCCCAAACACCGCCAAGGAATTGATATCATTGCCGAAGCAGGCTCCCACTTGCTGACGTTAATTAATGATATCCTCGACCTGGCCAAAATCGAAGCCAGAAAAATGGAACTGCTGCCCAAAGACTTCCATTTTCTCTCCTTCTTGTCTGGGGTGGCAGAAATTACCCGCATTCGTGCTGAACATAAAGGTATTGAGTTCTTTTATCAACCGGATAGTAATCTGCCTACGGGAGTCTTAGCCGATGAAAAGCGCTTGCGCCAAGTCCTGATTAATTTGCTGGGTAATGCCATCAAATTTACGGAAGAGGGGCACGTAACTTTTCAGGTGCAAGCCTTAAGCAAAAGACAAGATAAGAACAAAATTCGGTTTAAGATTGCCGATACCGGTGTGGGGATGACTCCAGAACATCTGGCGAAAATATTTCTGCCTTTTGAACAAGCTGGGGAGAAATCTAAACGTGGGGAAGGTACGGGGTTGGGACTGGCGATATCCCGGGAAATTGTGGAAATGATGGGTAGCGAAATTCAATTTACCAGCAGCTTGGGTAAAGGCAGTATTTTTTGGTTTGAAGTAAATTTGCCCGAATCTCATGCCTGGGTTAACGCTGCTACTACTGGCTCCCAGAGTAAAATTATCGGCTATCTAGGGAAACAGCGGAAAATCTTAGTTGTGGACGATAAAGATGTGAATCGGTTGCTGCTCAAGGAAGTGCTGACAAGTTTGGGTTTCCTGGTGGCTGAGGCAGAAAATGGCGCGGTGGGTTTGCTCCAAGTCTCCACCGAGGCACCGGATTTAATTATTACTGATATCGCTATGCCGGTGATGGATGGTTATGAATTTGTGCAGCAGGTGCGCCAGCAATATGCGCAAGATTTGCCGATAATTGCTTCGTCAGCGAGCGTGTCCACATCCGATGAAGCGCTCGCTATATCTAGGGGGTGTAAGGAGTTTCTCCCCAAACCGGTGGATTTAGAGCAATTATTATTGATGCTGCAAAAAAATTTGCAATTGACTTGGGTTTATGAAGCGGGAGAGCTGGGGGATATAGAACTGCAATCAGGGAAGGATATTGATTTAATTTTGCCACCTGATACGGAATTGATGACTTTGTATAGAGCGGCAACGATCGGCGATATTGAAGCCGTAGAAATAGAAGCAGAGCGGATTAAAAGCCTCGATAATAATTATAAAAATTTTGCTGCTCAAGTATTGGAGATGGCTAATCAGTTTGATGCCGAAAAAATCAGAAAATTGGTAGCAAAATTTTACCCAAACATAGAAAATTTGAATAAATTTACCTAAAATGCGCTGGGCAGGGATTGGCTTTTTGGCAAAACAGTGGATATATCTTACACTGCGGGCAAAAATCAGAATTTCCCGCCAAGGTGCCAGAAAAATGCTTCTCGGCTTTTTAGATTAATCTAAGAGGTCTATTAAAATTATGTGTATAATCAAGCTGAATAATGTTGTAACTACTAAAGGTGAACCCCAAAAATACTAGCTAGCTGGATTTGGGTCGATTAATATATAACATATGTCACAAGGATAAATTCTGATGATTTTTCAATTACCTTTGCGGTGGGCTTTGATTATTCCTTTTGTGCTGCAAATATTTGCAGCGGTGGGGATAACAAGCTATGTGTCGATCAGAAATGGCGAGCGGGCAGTAAATGAGGTGGCGGGTCAGCTCCGCCGGGAAATTGTGGCTCGCATCGCGCAAAAATTGAGTGATTTGGTGAAAACGCCGCTACAGGTCAATCGGATGAATGCGGCAGCGGTTGGGTTGAACCTGTTAGATCTAGAAAATATCCCGACTTTAGAACGGTATTTCTGGAACCAGTTGCGGCAGTTTGATGAGCTAACTTTTATTAGTCTCGGTACGGAAAAAGGTATTTTTGTGGGGGCAGAAAGACTTGGGGATGGGACGATCGCGATTAGCCGCTGCACTGGGGAAACCAAATATAGCCTGGAAACCTGGAATAGTGATGAGCGGGGGAACCGGCGGCAATTGCTGCAATCGAAGCCAAATTACGATCCTCGCCACCGTTCTTGGTATGAGATGGCGGCGACAACGGGACAACCCAAATGGAGCGAAATCTATGTGATGCAAACTACCAACCGATTGTCGATCGCGGCGAATCAACCGATTTACAACGCTCAAGGCAAAATGATTGGGGTTGTCAGCGTCGATTTAGCTCTGACGGATATCAATAATTTTCTCAAAGAGTTGCAAGTAGGGCAAACGGGACAAACTTTTATCGTGGATCGATCGGGATTGCTGGTGGCTTCTTCCACCGATACAAAACTGTTAATAAACCCCAGTGAACCAACTAGCGAACGCCGCCAAGCCGTAGCCAGTGAATCGCCTCTCATTGAAGCCACGGCGAAGTATTTAATTGCCCAGTTTGGCCAGTTCGATCGCATCCAAACCAGCCAACAACTAGATTTTAGCTTAAACGGCAACCGGCAATTTTTACAAGTCGCTCCCCTAACCGACAATAGCGGCATCGATTGGCTGATTGTTGTGGTAATTCCCGAAGCAGACTTTATGTCTGAAATCAATGCTAATACCCGTAACACCATCTTCCTCTGCGTAGTGGCCCTGGGAATTGCCACCATCATGGGATTTTTTACCTCGAGCTGGATTCTCCAGCCAATTCTCCATTTAAGTCGCGCCAGCAAAGCTATTGCCAGAGGCGATTTAGACCAACAAGTAACTAGCGGACATCTCAAAGAAATTAATGTATTAGCTAATGCCTTTAACCACATGGCGGCACAGCTAAAAACATCATTCAGTCAACTAGAAATTCGTGTGGAAGAGCGTACCAGACAATTGCAGAAACAACGGGAGTTTCTCCGCACAGTCATTGACAGCAATCCCAACTTAATTTTTGTCAAAAACATCACGGGACAATTTGTTTTAGCTAATCAAGCTCTAGCAGAAGTTTACGGGACTACAGTTGAGGAAATCATCGGAAAAACCGATGCCGACTTTAATCCTCATCCGGCAGAAGTGGCCAAGTATTTAGAAGGCGATCGACAAGCAATTACCACAGGATTGGCGCAAATTAGTGAAGAAACCATGACCAATGCTGGGGGAGAAGTGCGTTATTTACACACCATTAGAATCCCCCTACCATCAGCAACTCCACAAGTGCTAGGGGTAGCCGCCGATGTGACCGATCGGAAACAATTTGAAGTGCAACTGCAACAAGCCAAAGAAACCGCCGACGCCGCCAACCAAGCCAAAAGCGAATTTCTCGCCAATATGAGCCATGAACTGCGCACACCACTAAATGGGATTCTCGGTTACGCGCAAATTCTCCAACAAGCCAGCGACCTTAATCCCAAACACCGCCACGGAATTCAGATCATCGAGCAAGCCGGTTCCCACTTGCTCGCCTTAATTAACGATATTCTTGACCTGGCCAAAATCGAGGCGAGAAAAATGGAACTGCGGCCCAAAGACTTCCATTTTCCTGCTTTCCTGAATGGTGTGGCAGAAATCACCAGGATTCGCGCCGAAAATCAAGGGATTGACTTTGATTATAGTCATTTCAAATAAGAGTGAGAGGGAAGCCAGATGTGCTAAAATTGAGAAGAATTATGAGGGAGGGGTCAGAATGGCTTATAGTCTGGACTTGAGAAAACGAGTCATAGAGTACATAGAGAATGGGGGTAGTATA
>DVDU01000194.1 GCA_015296065.1 Oscillatoriaceae cyanobacterium M33_DOE_052
ATTTACAATGTTGTATGTGTCAAAAAATTAGTTATGTTCATTGGTTTGAGGAGATGACGTTTTTTGAATAATTTAGGCATCAAAGACATAAGTGTAATTTTTTATGTAAAGTTTTGTATCGACATTCAACATTTCTGCGTTAGTGGTAATGTTGTTAGTGTTGATATCAGTATGGGAATTGGCGATCGTGGCGGCTAGGGGAGCGATACTACCCACCGCACCTTGGAAGTAAATGTTACCGCTCCCGGCATTCAGATTCAGGTTATAGTTGCCGTCAATGGTGTTGCTAAAGGTGATATTGCCGCTGCCATTGATGGTAATGGCGCTATCTTTGGTGAGGTTAACTGGGGCGTTAAAGGTGAGATTTTGATTAGTGGTGGTGATATTACCGGGGCTAATTTGGCTGCCATTAAGGATGATATTACCACCGGTGGTGGCACCTGTGGCGTTGATATCGCCGGTGGTGAGATGGTTGCCTGCGGTGAGGGAAATGGGGCCGCCAGTGGTGGTATCACTGGTATCGATCGCCCCACCGCTAGTATCGATATTACCGCTGATACTGCGGATAGTAATCCCACGGCTGGGATTGGTAATATTGCCCGTGGTAATTTGTTGGTTAGCAGTGAGAGTAATCGTAGCGTTATCTGTCCCCGTGAGGTTAAACCCAGCGGTATTTATCGACCCAGAGCCGACGGGGGAACGCAGCGCGATCGGGTCGGCAAAAGTCAGATTACCCGCCGCCACCATCTCACCACTACCATTATCCCGTCCAACGGTAATCGAACTAAAACCATTTTGCACCCAACTCAAATCAGTTTGGGTTAAATCTAAAGTCGCCGCGCCAGTATCCGCTCCACCCCCAAGCGCAATCCGCAAAGAAGTAGTAAAAGGTTGCAGCGTTAAATTACCCGTCCCCGTCACCGGATTATAAAAATCAATTTCATCCCCAGTCAACGTAATATCCCCAGTAATTGTCACCGCATCCCCGTAAATCTGACCCCCAGAGCCTGTAGTCGTAATATCGCCGCCAATTTGAGTATTACCGCCCCCATCTGTAGTTAAAAATTCGGTATTGACAGCCGCACCAAAGTAAGTTAAACCACTACTATTAGCCGTCACACCGCCCAAAGGCACCACATTCCCCACCAGGCCATTAAAAGTAATATTCCCCGTCCCAGCAATAGCCGTCAGCGCTTCAACGCCAGCACTAGCATTCACCGTTTGATTAAACACAATATTACCACTGGCGGCGGTGCCAGAACTATTGAGCGTCACCGGGCCAGAGAGGGTGACATGACCATCAAAAATAATATCAAGTCCTCGCCCAGCAGTACCAGAAGTATTGATATCGCTGTCCAAGATAATATCTCCCGCTGTGGCGGCGATCGTCACCATCCCCGCAGACGTATTACTATCAGCCGCTGTCGTGCTAGAATTCAGGCTCCCCGGATTAATATTGCCCCCGGTAGAACTCAGGAGAATATCCCCGCCAGAACTGGTAGCAGAACTGCTATCTAAAATTCCTGCCGTAGTATCAATATTGCCCTGGTTAGTAGTAATGGTAATATCACCACCGGGATTGATGATGCTACCCGCCGTAATATTACCATCAGCATTCAGCGCGATCGTCTGATTATTACTCCCCCAGATATTCACCCCCGCCGTATTGATACTGCCCCCCACACCAGTCGCCAGAATCGAGAGCGGACTGGTGGTGGTAAAATCGCTGAACAAACTAATAGTCCCACTGATATTACCACCCAACGTCAGAGAACTAAACCCAGGTTGTAATAAACCCACATCCGCCGCCGTTAAATCCAGAACCGCCCCCCCAGAATCGCCGCTACCACCCACAGCCATGCTGTTAGCAGTGCTGTAGGGTGCCAACACCAGATTCCCCGTCCCCGACACCGCACCACCAAAATCAATCTCATCCCCAATCAAACTCACATCACCTATTAGCGACAAAGCCCCACCATAACTTTGTCCCGCCGCGCCGGATGTAGTGACATTGCCCGTCACTTCGGTATTACCAGCCCCAGTTTTGCTCAAACTGTTGCTATTCACCGCGCCATTAAATACAGTCAACCCATCACTATTAACCGTCACATCTCCCAATGGGACAATATTGCCCACTTCAGCACCAAAAGTCACATCACCAGTACCCGCATTCACCGTCAGGGAATTAGCCCCCGCCGCCGCACCATTGACAGTCCCATCTAAAGTAACATTGCCGCTACCACTAGCGCCCCAACTATTAATAGTAGTAGTAGTTTGGTTGAGCGTAATATTACCAGTAAGGCTGACATTGCCCCCATTACCAATGGTGGCACTGGTATCGAGACTACCGCCGATATTAATACCACTATTAGCAGTAAAATCAATAGCTGTGGCGGTAATGGCAGCAGTATCAATACTATCCGCACTGGTAATGTTGAGATTACCCAGTTTAACAATTCCTCCTACCGCATCCCCAAAACTCACATTACCCGTTCCAGCATTCAAAGTCAGGGAATTAGCACCCGCAGTTAAACCATTGAGGGTATTGGAGAAAGTAATATCACCACTGCTCGCACCACCAACCGTGGTAAAAGTAGCCGTGGGTTGGGTAAGCAACACTTCACCAGTAAAATTAAGACTGCCCCCAGTACCCGCCGCCGCCGAGAGATTAATATCGCCACTCAGAGTAATATTATTAGTGCTGGCATTGATATTGATATCACCAGAATTGGTCGCAGCATCGCCAGAAGTGGTACTGGTATTGATGCCGCCTAATTCGATTTCACCATTAGGCGCAGTCATCGCGATGTTGCCGCCATCACCAGTATTAGAACTGGTATTGAGAGTAGTTCCCGGTACGGTAGTGATATTGCCATTATTGCTAGTAATGATAATTTGGCCGCCGGGATTGGTAATATTACCCGTGGTAATATTTTGGTCAGCCAACATGGTAATATCAGAATTATTTGCCCCGGTGAGATTACCAGCAGAGTAAGTGATACTGCCTCCAGTTCCTGGTGCTTGTAGGGTGACAGGTGATTGGAAAGTCGCATCTCCCGCCAGAGTAATCAAACCGCTATTTGTGGCAGCGCCAATATAAACCTGCCCAAAACCACTTTGAATGGCTGCAATATCGTTATTATCCAGATTTAAGCTACCATTATTCACCGTCCCCCCCACCGTGATATTTAAATTCGGTGTTAGGGGCTGTAAAGACAAATTAGCATTAGGGTTGCCAGAAATTTGGGAATTAGTCAGATTGATTTCATCAGCTTGTAGGGTAACATCACCTGTCCCAGTAGCCTGCATGGTGCCCCCCAGTAAACCCAGGGTTCCCCCCACAGAAGTCAGCGACAGATCCCCATTATTAATGATATCAGGATAATTTGCCCCATTATTCTGCATCAAGATGCCAAAATTGTTGGCGCCAGTGCCAGCAGTACCAGTGAGGGCCATGTTACCACTACCAGTGGTTTGCAACAGGGCGGTATCATAAATATAAATGCCATGTTTGCTGATAGTGCCAGAGCCAGCAGTACCATTAATCGTCATATCACCAGTAGCGGTAGTTTCCACCACTGCCCCACTACTGAGGTAAACTCCCATATTGCGGGCACCAGTGCCATTACCGCCATTGCCCGTCATCAAAATATCGCCATCAGCCGTAGTTACTTGAGAACTATTGCCATTCAAATAGACACCGTAATTATCCATAGTTCCCCCACCGCCACCAGTACCATCCACAGTGAGGTTGCCGCTGGTGGTTTCCACAATACCGCCGCTGATTTGAATTCCCCGATTGCTGTATCCATTAGCGGCACCCTCTCCGATGAGAGTCAAATTACCACTGGTGGTACTGACTGTGGGTATTGTCAGAGTGCCAGGGGCAATATAGATGCCGTGACCATTATTATCACTGCCTAAACTATTACCGCTGCCTTGGATGGTGAGGTTGCCTGTGCCAGTGGCTTGCACTGCGGCATCGCCAACTATAGCAACACCATAGTTGTTGAAAGTGCCACTACCGCCATTACCGGTGAGGGTCATATTACCCACGCCAGTGGTTTGGACTATAGCACCTGAGTCCACGAAAATACCAGGGTTGCCTCCTGCGCCGTTGCCGCCATTACCGGTGAGGATAATATTACCATCCCCGGCACTGATTTCTGTGCCAGTACCACCGATGTATATCCCGCGATTGGTAGCGCCATTATTGGCACCGGTCCCATCTAAGGTAATGGTGCCTGTATTGGTTTGCACTTGGGCACCACCTGCGATGGCAATCCCGTTGTTATTGAAGGATGAATTTGTGCCCCCATTGCCGGTGAGATTAATCGCCCCGCTGCTGGTTATTATCTGAGCTGAGCCGCCAATAGATATGCCACTACTATTTTGAGTACCGGCGGCGCTGGTGCCGGTGATATTAATGCTACCGGTTCCAGTTTCCAGGGTACTGTTGTCCAGAGTAAAGGCTTGATTGTATGAAGTACCACTGCCGCCAATCGCATTGATTTCAAGGCTACCAATTCCAGTGGCAGTTACTTGAGAGTTGCCAATTCTCATCCCATTATTGAGACCGGATGTGCCGTTCCCACCTACACCAGTGAAACTGATATTGCCATTTTCGGCGCTGAGGTTGGCGCCTTGTAAATCTATGCCATAATTTGTTTCAGTTCCATTGTCGCCACCTTTGCCAATGAAGTTAATCGTGGCAGTTCCTGTGGCGGCAATGGTACTGTTAGCGATCGCAATACCGCTGTTGGCCTCGCCTGTGCTAGAGCCGCCAGTACCATTTAGGGTAATCTGGCCATTAACCCCGGTTTGAATTAAACTATTACTTTGAATTAAAAGGCCATTATTACTATTGCTATTATCTCCACCAGTACCCATGAGAGTAATGTTACCGGTTTCGGCATTAATGGTGGTAGTAAATAACCAAATTCCCTTGGTAGTAGGCAAGCTGGAGTCTCCAATACCGGATAATTCTACATCACCGCCGTGGGTATTGATAGTGGCGTTGTAAATGTGAATACCACCGGCAATACTGGTTTGGCTTGTGCCACTCATTTGCACAAAACCGCCGCCGGTGTCAATAGTCATGCCGCCCGCATTATTGGAAATCCTGACTGCCCCAATACCGGTGAATTGATTGAGTCTCAAATCACCGCCATTGGTGATGATGTTATTGGTATTGATAGTGATTTGGTGGTCAGCATCAAGGTTGATATGGCCGCCGTTGGTGGTGATATCTTGGTTTACATTAATGTCGTTGTTGGCGACAGCAGTAACGCTGACACCGCTACTGCTAATGTTAATGGGGGCGTTGATGGTGATGTCGTTAGTGGCTTCGAGGATGACATCAGAGGTGGCGGTGTTGATAGCATTCACATCTAATCTGCTTTCACCATCGCCACCGATATCGGGGTCGCTGAATTGGTCGGTATCGCTTAAATTGCTAGTTTCGGCGCCAGAGCTGACGACGGTGATGTTGGTGGGGTCGAGTAATAGGGTGCCTTGAATGCCATTGGGTGCGCGAGTATCGACTTGGCCGCGATATTCTAAAAAGGAATGGCCGGATATTTCTACAAAGCCGCCATTGCCTTGGAAACTGCCACCTCGGGCGCTGATATGGCCATAAAAATGGGTGTTTTCATCTGCCCAAATAATGATTTTGCCGCCGTTACCGGTGGTGAGGGCGTCGGCGCTGATGGTAGAATTTTTGTTGACAAAGGTGCGCAATGCGTTGGGCAGGGAACCTTGACCCTGGTAATCGCCACCGAGGAGAATTGTGCCGCCGCCATTGGTGCCGTTGGCGTTGATGTTGGTGCCGAATAAACCAACGCGCTCCCCAGAGATTTGCACTTGACCGCCGGTGGTGGCGGTGGTGTCTATCACTCCAGAAATGATGGCATCTCCTGGTTGTGTGGGGATATTGACGTTGGCACCTTTGAGGATGATGGTGTCGCCGTTAATTTCTAATGTGTCGGCGTGGTTAATGTTACCGCCGGTGAGGAGTTGAGGGAGGTTTTGGGGTTGTAGGGATAAGGGGGTGTTTGGTTGGTTAGGAATTTCTAAGCTGAGGAGGTGTCCGGGTTGGGAAATGCGGAGGGTGTTTTGCCCGGGAACTGCGATGAGGCTGATGTTACCTCCGGGAGCGGTGAGGGTGCCTGTGTTGAGAATGCTACCGCCGATGAGGTTTAAATTATGCCCCGGCGAGAGAATTAGGTTGCCCAGGTTGGCGATCGCGCCTGGTTGCGCCAGTGCAAAGGTAAACTGGTTTGGGGTGCCCACTAAATCCGCCCAGTTATTATTACCTATAGCGTGAAACCAGTTGCTACCAAAACCGATACCCGTGGCAGTGGTAGCAGTGAAGTCGGCGGGAACGTTTAAACTGGCATTTGCCCCAAAGACGAGACCAGCGGGGTTCATTAAAAATAAGTTGGAGTTGCCGCCGGTGACTTGAATTAAACCATTAATGATAGATGGGTCGCCACCCACAACCCGACCGAGAATATTTTGGATGTGGGGTTGGGATTGGAAATCGGCAATTTGTCCCGCGTCTAACCCGAATTGACCAAAGCTGTGGAACAGGTTAGCGCCATCTCGGGACGTTTGCCCGCCCGTGATCTGGAAGAGATTTTCATCGGGAGTGATAACCGTGCCAGTGCCATCAGCCGCTGGGGTTATAGGTTGCGCGAGAGATGGGCTGTTGGCAGCAGCGAGCATCAGGAAAGAGACAAGGATGGTATTTTTGGTAGGCATATCCGGTATATGTTCCCCTAAATGACTTCTGCTGACAAATAATGGCTCGATCGCCAATAATCATCTTCAGCTCCCACCCGCTGTGGGGGAAGCCCGCACCCTATGCTGATGTAATCTCAATTATTCCCAATAAAAATCAATTTATGTTAATTTTTGCTGAAATTTTAACAAAAATTAATATTTTATTTTTTGACCAGTTGCAGATAAATGCGGTAGGGTTAAGCTCAAATTACTATTACCGAGCAACAATTTATCGTTTTACAGTTAAATTAGTATATAAAAATAATATTAATGGGATATTTATGCCGGTTTGGGTTCAACGGAGGTAAATTTGCTCCCAGGGTAAACGCATTTAATCCCGCTCGTTCCATATATCAGGGTAAACGCATCAAATCAATAAGGAGCGTTTTTTAGCCTCTTCCGCGCCAAAATTCTCAGTCAGCAGGAGCTTATTGATCATCAAAAATCCATATTTAGCAAAGAAACCCCATCAAAACGCTATATATGGATTTAGCCAAATTTGATGCGTTTACCCTGGCGATCGCCCCTGGTAGCGCCAGCGCAAAGGCAACCTGGTTCCGGGTGCCCACTAAATCCGCCTAGTCATTATTACCTATAGGCACAACATAAGATCATGGAAAATCTACGTTCACCGTTCGACCTAGACCAAATCAAAATCAATCGCCGCTTGCTGCTCGCCTTGGCGGCCCTAGGATTAGCATCTCCCTTGCTCATCTATCTGTTTCGGCGCTATTTTCAATCCCCCAATATTATCATCATTTTAACCGATGACCAAGGCTATCAAGATTTAGGGGTTTATGGTTCCCCCGATATCAAAACCCCCCACATCGACCAAATAGCCGCTCAAGGAGTCAAATTTACCGATTTTTATGCTCCCACCGCCGCTTGTTCCCCCTCTCGGGCAGCCCTGCTCACCGGTTGTTATGCCAGACGCCTGAGCATCAATGGCGTATTTTTTCCCCAAGGAACCGATATCGGCGATCAAAATGACAACTGGCGCAAAGGTCTGCGACCAGAAGCAGAAGTGTTGAATGTCAATAAAAAAGTGGTAAAAATAGCCACAATTATGTTATAATGAGAGCCGCAGATAAAAAAAAAGGAGTTTAAGCATGACTAAATATTCATTCTCCATGATTCTCAAATACATCTTGAGGGAC
>DVDU01000130.1 GCA_015296065.1 Oscillatoriaceae cyanobacterium M33_DOE_052
CCCCCCTGCCCCCCTGCCCCCTGCCCCCCTGCCCCCCGGTCCCCCCGTCCCCTAGTCCCCCCTGCCCCCTTCCCGGGATAAAACATGCAAAATAAGTAGATATCACCAGTAGGGACAAGGCATAACCTGTCTTTAGGCATACCTTGTCCTGAATAAAACTCTCATCGCCCAAATTCTATGCGAAAATTAACCCCCACCACCGACAACATCGTGTTAACAGGTAAGCTCCAGTCCTTCCCTTCCCCCATCCCAGAGTCCCCGTCCAGAAGTCTGCCCGTCACCCCGTCTCCTTTTGCCACACGCCACATTGGGCCCACGCCAGATGAAATCCAGCAAATGCTCCAAGTGCTAGGTTTCTCCAGTCTTGACGACCAAATCAACAGCGCCGTACCCGAAGCCATCCGGTTTTTCGGCGAATTAAACCTACCCCCAGCCAGTAGCGAAGCCGCCGCATTAGCAGAATTAAAGCAAATCGCCAGCCAAAATAAAGTATTTCGCTCTTATATCGGGATGGGGTATCACGACTGCATCACCCCACCAGTCATCCAGCGCAACATCCTAGAAAATCCCGGCTGGTACACCGCCTACACCCCCTACCAAGCAGAAATCGCCCAAGGACGCCTAGAGGCCCTGCTCAACTTCCAGACAATGGTAGTAGATTTAACCGGTCTGGAAATTGCCAACGCCTCCCTCCTCGACGAGGCGACCGCAGCAGCGGAAGCCATGACCATGAGCTATAACCTCTGCAAAACTAAAGCCAAAGCCTTTTTCGTCTCCCAAGACTGCCATCCCCAAACCATAGAAGTATTGCAAACTCGGGCTAGACCCTTGGGGATTGAAATCATCATCGGGGATATATCAGACTTCTCCCCCACCAAACACAACATCTTTGGCGCTTTGTTGCAATACCCCGCCAGTGATGGCGCCATCTATGACTACAGCGACTTTATCGCCCAAGTTCACGCCTTTGGGGCACTTGTCACCGTCGCCGCTGACTTGCTCAGCCTCTGTTTACTGCGACCACCGGGCGAATTTGGCGCCGATATTGCCGTGGGTAGCACCCAACGTTTTGGCGTCCCCCTGGGCTACGGCGGACCGGCGGCGGCTTACTTCGCCACTCGCGAAACCTATAAGCGACAAGTCCCCGGGCGCATCGTGGGAGTTTCTAAAGATTCCCAAGGTAAACCGGCTCTGCGTCTGGCTCTGCAAACCCGAGAGCAGCATATCCGCCGGGAAAAAGCCACCAGCAATATTTGCACAGCCCAAGTGCTGCTGGCGGTGATGGCGGCTACTTATGCTGTCTATCACGGACCAGAGGGACTGAAGAATATTGCCCACCGCATCCATTGGCTGACTTACCTGTTGGCAGAAGGTTTGCAACGTTTGGGCTATACCCTGGGTGCCCAGACTTTCTTTGACACGTTGCGAGTTATCGCCACTCCCGGCCAAACCCTCACCGTGGCAACTATCCACGATCGGGCTCGGAAACGGCGGATTAACTTGCGCCATCTCAATGACAGCGCCGTAGGTATTACCCTAGATGAAACCACCACCCCAGAAGACATCCTCGACTTATGGCAGATTTTCGCCGGGGATAATGAGTTGACCTTTACATTAGAAGAAGTAGCACAGACATTGAGGGATGCCGCCAAAAAGGATGACTATGGAGCGCCCTATCAACGCACTTCTCCTTATTTAACCCATCCGGTGTTTCATCAATATCACTCGGAAACGGAATTACAGCGGTATTTACACCGGTTGCAAGCCAAGGACCTGTCCCTGGTGCATTCGATGATTCCTTTGGGTTCATGCACCATGAAGCTAAATGCAGCGGCGGAAATGATGCCCGTGACTTGGCCAGAATTTGGC
Source organism: Oscillatoriaceae cyanobacterium M33_DOE_052 (assembly GCA_015296065.1). Taxonomy (GTDB): domain Bacteria; phylum Cyanobacteriota; class Cyanobacteriia; order Cyanobacteriales; family Laspinemataceae; genus Koinonema. The sequence continues at coordinate 1,870 of DVDU01000130.1, forward strand.
AAAATTCATCCTTTTGCGCCACCAGAGCAAACGGCAGGTTATCGGGTATTGTTCCAGCAGTTGGAGGAGTGGTTAGCGGAGATTACTGGGTTTGCGGGGGTGTCTCTGCAGCCGAATGCTGGTTCCCAGGGGGAATATGCGGGTTTACAGGTGATTCAGCATTATCACGAACACCGAGGAGAAGGACAACGCCGGGTGTGTTTAATTCCCACTTCTGCTCACGGGACCAATCCGGCGAGTGCGGTGATGTGCGGTATGGAGGTGGTGCCAGTTGCCTGCGATGATATGGGAAATATCGATATTGGGGATTTGCGGGTTAAGGTGAACCAGTATCGAGACAAGCTGGCGGCGTTGATGGTTACTTATCCTTCAACTCACGGAGTGTTTGAGGAAGGAATTAAGGAAATTTGCGCCATTGTCCATGAGGGCGGCGGTTTAGTGTATATGGATGGGGCGAATATGAACGCCCAAGTAGGTTTATGCCGTCCGGGGGATATCGGGGCCGATGTTTGCCATTTGAATTTACACAAGACTTTTTGCATCCCCCACGGTGGTGGGGGACCAGGGATGGGTCCGATCGCCGTAGCGCCCCATTTGGTGCCGTTTTTGCCCGGTCATTCCGTAGTGAGTCTGGGGGGGAGCGACAGAATTGGGGCAATTTCCGCCGCGCCCTGGGGCAGCGCCAGCATCCTGGTTATTTCTTGGATGTATATTAAAATGATGGGCGCACCGGGTCTAACCTTAGCCACAAAAGTGGCGATTCTCAATGCCAATTACATGGCGCGGCGGTTAGAAGCGCACTATCCGATTTTGTATAAAGGCAAGTCGGGGTTAGTAGCGCATGAGTGCATTTTGGATTTGCGCTCTGTGAAGAAAACAGCGGCGATCGAGGTGGATGATATTGCCAAGCGATTGATGGATTTTGGTTTCCATGCACCCACTGTGTCTTGGCCCGTAGCCGGGACGATGATGGTAGAACCCACGGAAAGTGAATCGTTAGGGGAACTGAACCGGTTCTGTGATGCAATGGTCGCCATCCGCCAGGAAATCGCCCAAATTGAAGCAGGCGAGATGGACGCCAAAGATAACCCCCTGAAAAATGCCCCCCACCCAGCCGAGAGTTTACTCGTGGGTGAGTGGGACCATCCCTACAGCCGGGAGCAGGCGGCGTATCCCGCCCCTTGGACGCGGGAATTTAAGTTTTGGCCCCCCGTAAGTCGCATTGACAATGCCTTTGGCGATCGGCATTTGCAATGTTCCTGCCTCCCGATGGACGCTTATACCTCATAAATAGTCATTTGTCATTTGTCCTTTGTCCTTGGTCCTTGGTCACTAGACAGGGGACCAGGGACCAGGGACAATCGCCCCAAAAGTGATAAAAATCACAATAAACCAGTGATTTTTATCGCTGACAAAAATTAACATTTATGTATAAATCAACCCAAAAAATAAATACATCCATCCCTAGGAACCAATCAGACCCCATAGCTGTCTTAGTGCCAATAAAAACTAATTTGGTCTTTTGTCTTTTGCCCTTTATCACAAGCAATTTTTTCTTTGGTAGGTGTCTCAACCCACCTTGCCAAAGAACAAGGGACAAAAAACCACGAAAAAGAAACTAACATAAGTAATTTCACGGAAGCTAAACTTTACCTGTGATAAAATATAAAGTAAATTCATACAAAAAACCAACTTTTAGTAAAAACAATTTAAAATTCCTTTTCTAAGGGATGACGGCATAAGCAAAATCTCGGATTTTTGAGAAGAATCAGCAAGATGATTTACCTTGATATACCCAGGGAAAAACCATCTTGCTGATTCTTCTCGGTGGAGTAGCCGTGAACAGACCAGTTTTGTTTGGCTCCATATTCCTTCCGGACTGCCGGGAAGGTTTTATGGATACAAGAAAATCCAGAAAAGTGGGAACAATAATTCCAGGAGGTGTGTCAAGCAAACGGAAGCCAGCATAATATGACTTTTCGCAGTCATTAAAGAGCAATCAGGACGGCTTCTGGTAATTTAACTTTCGGGGTGCTAACAGTGATTTGCCGGATGACTTGTTTCGGCAAGCTGACATAGATGTGATTGGGCTGGTTAGCGAAGGGGCAGTTGCATCGCCATCATAAATCAAACTGAAGATTTTTCAACCGGTAGCAATGTGCCCAAAATCAGCTTAAAAAGCCAAAGAATTGCGGTGCAATTCGACTTTTCAGCTATGACGTAAAATCTCATCGGGATTGGGCGTCATCAGTAGTTCAAAAAGGGAGACTTTTTATGGCTCGTGAAGGATTGGAACAGGTATTGGATACCACACTGCTCGCAGACGGCGAATTAGCCGCAGAAATCACCGCCGCTGAGAGCGCCGACGGCGAATCAGCTACCACAGAAGAGACTACCAGCAGCGATCCAGCGGCAACAGATGCTAGTGGCTCCACCGAACCGGAAGTTGGCGGTGTCGATCCCACTATTATAGAAATGACCGCGATCGACCCCGCCGTGGAAGGGGAAATCGACCCAGCGGCCCAAGAACTGATAGCCACCAGCACAGTTGTTGATGGCACCGTCGAAGGGGAAACGACCTCCACAGAAGAAGAACTGATGGCCACCACCACAGTTGTGGAAGAGGAAATCGACCCAGCTGCCCAAGAACTGATGGCCACCACCACAATTGTTGATGGCACCGTCGAAGGGGAAACGACCTCCACAGAAGAAGAACTCATCGACCCCATAGACCCAGCATTGATGGACGGCGGCGAAGTCCAGATGACCGCAACGACGGACATGGAGGCAGAAAGCACACCCCCGATGACCCCCACCATGACGGAAGTGGAAGCGGAAGCCACCACCACCGAAGTCACTGAGGGTGAAATGACCACCACTGATGCCACAGCCGAGATGACGGATGGTATGACCGGTGGTATGACCGGTGGTATGACCGGTGGTGATGACGACGACATGGACGACGACATGGACGACGGGATGGAAGCTGAAGATGACATCGAAGGCGGCACCGGCGAAGATGACATCACCGCCACGATCGAAGAAGTGGAAGGGTCGGAATTATTCGATGCCGAAGTTTATCTCGAAGAAAACCCCGACGTAGCCGCCGCTGTGCAGCGCGGAGAAACCAGCGCAGTTAAGCACTTCGTCGAATTTGGGCGCTTTGAGATGCGCACCTTTAGCGCCTACTTCAGCATCAGCACCTACCTACAGCAAAATACTGATGTAGCCGTTCAAGTTCAAGCCGGACAAACCAACGTCTTTGACCACTTCTGGCAATTCGGGCGCTTTGAAAAGCGAGAATTTAGCTCGATCTTCAGCGTCAGCGCCTATCTAGAGAAAAACCCCGACGTAGCCGCAGCAGTAGAAAGCGGCGAAACCACCGCAGTTGACCACTTCCTGAAACACGGACGCAAAGAAGGGCGGGAATGCTCTAACGTATTCAGCGTTGAAGCCTATCTGGAAATGAACCCGGATGTAGCCGCAGCAGTAGAAAGCGGCGAAACCACCGCCTGCGACCACTTTGCCAAGTTCGGCAAGAAAGAAAAACGGGAATTTAGCAAATTCTTCAGCGTTGCAGCCTATCTGGAGCAAAATGCTGACGTGGCAGAAGCCGTAGAAAGCGGCACAACCACAGCATTTGACCACTTCTGGCAATTCGGACAGTTTGAAAGCCGGGAAATCAGCTTCTCATTCAGCATTTCCCAAATCACCTCCATCTTTAGCGTCACCAGCTTATCGGAAATCAGCCTCTCCGAGCTGTCGGCATTCTTCAGCAGCAGCGAGGGTGAAGAATTGCTCCTCGGTGGCAGCGGTGAAGACGACTTGACCGAAGGCGAAACCACCGAAGGTGCTGGCGGCGAAACCACCACCACGGAAACCACTACCGAAACCACTGGCACCACCACTGGCGAACAGCAACAGCCCGAAATCCCAGATATTGCCAACGCTCCCGTACCTCAAATCCCTGAGCCTTCCGCCTCACTGGATATCAGTTTCATCGTCGAAACCTATAAAGAACAGCTACAAGCGCAATTCCCCGATTTTGACTTTGAAAACCTCACTGGTGCCCAAGCGCTGCAAATTCAGCAGTATGCGGAAGCAGAACAACTGAACCCGTCCGCATTTGTGGATGCTAGCTTCGTCACCTCTACGGTATCGGTGCTACTGCAAAGCCTGGGAATTAATACCACCGGGTTAAGTCAGCAGCAGATTATCGAGCAAGGACTTGAAGAAGGGATTAGCCCCTGCCCTACCATTGACCTCAGTTTCTACCGCGAAGAATACTCGGCTCAACTACTCACCTTATTCGGTGTCGAGTCTCTCGATGAAATCAGCAATCAAGATTTATTCGAGTTCATCAGCTCCGAAGGTTTAGAACTGGGTTTAAGCACCTCGGCATTCTTCAGCGTGGAATACTATCGCGAGACCTTCTCAGCCGAAATGGTGGAGTTCTTCGGCGTCGCATCCATTGAAGAAGTCACAAACGAGCAAATCTTCCAGTTTGCCAACGGCGAAGGCTTAGAAAAAGGTCTCAATCCTTCGGCATTCGTGCGCTTGAACTTCTACAAAGCCGTCTATGCCGAACAGCTCAAAGAGTTCTTCAGCGTCGAATCCCTCGATGAAATCACCAATGTCCAACTGATTGGCTTCATCAGCACCACTGGCATCGAGCAAGGACTCAATCCCTCACCGGGAATCGGCTTCAACTACATCAAAGCCGTGTATGGCGAAGAAGTAACAGCCGCATTGGGTGAAAACCCCAGCTTCCAGGATATCCTCAACTTCATCAGCACCGAAGGTCTGGAATTGGGTTTAAACCCCTCGGTGTTCGTTAACTTGGGTTACTCTGAGAAGCTCTACCGGGAAGACATTCGCGCTGCCAAAGACATCTTCGGCAAGGGCACCGGCGGCGATACACTCAAGAAAATCAAAGACTTGAGCGAGGAAGAAATCGACGCCGGTGTAGCCAAACTCAGCGACGCACAGGTACTAGAATCTCTAGTGGTTGACGATGCCCCGATGGTCGATGTGAAGTTCTATCGCTGGCAGTATGGCGAAGAGCTGAAAACTTTCTACGGACTGGCAACCGTCGAAGAAGTCGCCGACCTCAGCGAAGAGCAAATCATCTCCTTTGCTTGCGGCGAAGGTAAAGATATGGGGTTGAGCCTGTCCCCATTTGACGCCGAAGGTTATTTGGCGGTAGAAGCAAACGCCCAAGCACTCATCGAGTTCTATGGCGTTGCCGATGTAGCAGACTTGAGCGAACAGCAGATTTATGAGTTTGCTGTAGGCGAAGGTCTGACAATGGGCCTGTCTGTGGCTACCTTCGTGAGCATCGAATATTACAGCGTCACTTATGAAGCGGCTTTAACGGCTACTTTTGGCGCTGGGTACTCCGACGAGCAAGTAATCGATTTCGTCTTTGGCAATGCCAAGCCTTTTGTCGATGTGAAATACTACATCGAGGCTAATGCTGAAGCGGTAGAGGCTCTAGCGATGTCCTTGGGTAAGGAAGTCACCGCCCTAACCGATGAAGAGATTATCACCTACGCGCTCACGGAAGGCTTTGATGCCGAAGCGAAGCTCTCAGCCTTGGATATCGATGCTTATATCACTGCCCATAGTGCAGAACTGGTTGCCTTCTTTGAAGTAGAAGACGCTACTAAGCTGAGCAAAGAGCAAGTACATAAGTTCATGCTCGGGGAAGGCTGGAAACTGGGCATTGGTCTGGCCGAGTTCGTGGCGGAAGAGGATGTGCAATTCTATCGCGAGCTAAACGCCGAAGCGCTGACCGAGCTTTACGGCGTGGAGGATGTGGCTCTATTGAGCGCTGAAGTGGTTCTGGATTACCAGTTTGGCGGTCTGTCTGGGCTCATTGATTATGATTACCTGCGGTTCTCGATGTCAGAAGAGCTGCTCGCTTTCTACGCCGATGCAGGTGTGACTGAAGTGGCAGACCTGACGAATCTGCAAATCCTGGAGTACACCTACAGTGAGCTGTTTGTCTCAGAAGAGTTCAGTGTCGGGATGCTGTCGGCGGTGGACATGGAAGGCTACTTAGCCGCAGGCGGTGCGGAACTCGAGCAGGCTCTGAAAGAATACTTCGAGGTCGAGGACATGGCGTCTGTGGACCAGAAGGATATTCAGGAGTTCATGCTCACCGTGGGTGTGGAAATGGGCTTCGCTGTGGAAGGGTTTGTGGATGTGGAGTATATCCGCGAAACCTATGGTCAAGCCATTGCCACCCCAGAAGCAGTTGCCGAATGGTCCAGCACCACCACGGTTGATATTGGTTACGCTCGCTATCAAATCACCAAACTTATTGAAGCAGGCACCATCACTCTGGAAACTCTCAAGGCAGAGTCTCTGGTAGGAGAGGATGTTGAGGATCTCGCCGACCTCAGCGATGCGGAAATCTGCGGCTTGGCCAAAAATGGTGATTTCACAGCGTTGCTGGGTGAGGGTGTTTCCATCGAGCTGTCTGTGTCTGAGAATATCGAGTACCTGCGCGAAACCTACAGTGCCGCGATCGCCTACGCTCGCAATATCACTTTGGAAGAAGTAGCCGCGATCGGCGACGAAGAAATCCTCGCGTGGGCCAGCGACAGCGGTGCCGATGTGGGCTTCATCCGCTACCAAGTGGTGCAAGCTCTGGAGCAACAGTATGTCACCCTCGACCAGGTAAAAACCTACCTCGGCGTGGAAATTGAAGACATCAGCGACCTCACCGATGTCCAAATCGTTGAATTAGCCTTCAACAGCGAATTCATCGGTTCTCTGCCCGAAGGCGAAGGCATCATGCCGGGAGTCGTTGACACTGCTGGCTTCCTGGCTGTAGAAGAAAATGCCACCGCCTTAAAGGCATTCTTTGAGGTGGAAGATGTGGCCACTCTGACCCAAGCCCAAGTGCGCGAATTCATGTTCGGCGCCGCGATGGAGCAAGGGTTGAGCCTGGAAGGGTTCGTCAAATTCGAGTACCTACAGTCAACCTACTTCTCTGCCATCATTGACACTGACCAGAAAGTGTTCGACTGGTTGGCCAAAGGTGAAATCGATGTTGAGTACCTACGCTATGAAATCAAACAGCTAGAGCCAGACCAACTCAACGGTTTGCTCGGCGAGCTAAACATCGAAGTCACCGATGTGGATATGCTCGACACCAAGCAGGTGATTAACATCGCCTACAGCGGTAAATTCAAGGATCTGCTCGAAGGTAAGAAACTCCAATTAGGGGCGATCGACCTCGAAGGCTATCGCGAGACATACGCCGCAGAACTTACCGACTTCTTTGCCAAGAAGGGCACCAAAGGCACCGGTGGCAGCGGCGGCAGCGGCAGCGGCGGCACCGGTGGCACCGGTGGCAGCGGCGGCGATGACCTCGAAGGCGGCACCGGTGGCGGCGGGATGGAAGGCGGCACCGGTGGCGATGACCTCGAAGGCGGCACCGGTGGCGAAGACTTCGACGTAGCCAAAATCAAGGACAAAGAGCTTGTCAAGTTCATGTTTGGCAAGGGATGGAAAATGGGGCTGAACCCCCTGGAGTTTGTCTCCGTAGATTACCTGCGCGACGAATTCGCCGGTAAAATCGCCAAACATTACAAGATTGAAGTAGGCGCCGTCGCCGAACTCAAGGATGAGCTAATCATCGGTGGTGTCTATGGTGGTCTGGGTGATGAAATCGATATCGACTTCTGCCGCAAAGCCAACAAAGACAAGCTGACTGCCAAATTTGGCAAGCCGATCGAACAAATTACCGAGGTGGAAATCCTCGAATTCGCCTACACCGACGGCTTGACCGAAGGCGTGGCCCTATCTGAAGCCGATTTGGTGGATGTAGAAGGCTACCTCGGTGAATACGGCGAGGAAGTGGCAGCCGAATTGGGCGTCGAAGTTGACCAAGTGGCAGAACTAGACGTTTCCAAGATTCTGGAATTCGCCCAAGGCAAAGGCTTGAAACTCGGTCTGGACTTAGCAGCCTTCGCCGATGTGGACTCCTTCCGCCAGAACTTCGCGGCAGATATCGCCTTCAACTACCGCTTTGAACAGGTGTACAACGTCACCGCCGAAAGCACTTTCAGCTATATGCTCGAAGGTGGTATCGAAGCCGGGTTGGATGCGTCCCCCGCAATTAACCTGGAGTGGTACAAAACCACATACGCGGCAGAACTGGAAACCGACATGGCCACGATCGACCTCGATGGCAACGGCGAGCTAGACAATGCCGAACTCTACGACTACGTAACTGGCGTAGGCTTAGAGAAAGGTCTCAATCCTTCCGACCTGATTGATTTTGAGGCTTATCGTGCCGAAGGCTCCGCCTCTGCTCAAGACCTGCTGACCTACTATGAAGCCACCTCCCTAGAAGAAGTCAGCTACAGCCAAACCCTCGAGTATATGCTCAGCGCCGGTTTAGAAGCTGGTCATATGCCATCTGAAAAGGTTGACCTGGAAGCCTATATCGCTGAAAACGCCGATAAACTGATAGCAGAATACGGTGTCGAGTCGATCGAATTAGTCTCCAAGGTTGATGCGTTTAACATGTTCGCAGTTGGCCTGGAAACCGAAACCCAGCAAGCACCTGTGGCGTAGGTTCACATCTCCCCCATGAACCCTCATCCCCTCACCCCTTCCCCCAAGGAGGGGACTAGGGGACTGGGGGACGGGGGGACTAGGGGACGGGGGGAGTGTGGGAAGTGTGGGAAGTGTGGGGACGGTGGGGACGATGGTCAGCAATCTTCCTCCCTCTCCTCCCCATCTTCCCCCTCCCCCCCTCTTCCCCCTCTTACCCTCCCCCCGTCTTAATTCTTGTAGGGGCGATTCGCGAATCGCCCCTACTTGCTTTTTGATTTAGGCAAGGACACCACAGTGCCTTGTCCCTATAATGTAATCAGGAGAGTCACGACTGGGTTAATGGCAACTCAATCCACGGGAAAAACGACGGCGACAAAGAAAAGCGCGATCGACTGGGAAACAGGCCGAGTATTGCAAAACGGGAAATACACCATAGAAAAAAAGCTCCACATAGGTGGCTTTGGAGTCACCTATCTAGCAAGGGAGCGAGACTCAGACAACTTGGTAGTGATCAAAACCCTCAATGAAAAAGTCCGTCAGCGCCGGGATTTTGCCAAATGCCAGCAAGATTTTCTCAACGAAGCTCTCCGCATCGCCAAATGCACTCACCCCTACATCGTGCGGGTTAACGAGTTCTTTCAAGAGCGCTTCTTGTGGTGTATCGTCATGGAATATGTAGAGGGCATCACCCTAGCCCATTTCGTAGAAAAAAAAGGTGCTATCCCCGAAGCCAAAGCCATAAAATATATTCGCCAAATCAGCGATGCTGTGATGTTGGTTCACGCACGAGGGTTTTTGCACCGGGATATCAAACCCCTGAATATTATTTGGCGCAAACATCAAGATGAAGTGGTTTTGATTGATTTCGGTATTGCCCGCGAATTTACCCCAAACCTAACTCAAATACATACTCAGTATTACTCGGACGGTTTTGCTCCTATAGAACAATACGATAAACGCGCTTTGCGGGGAGCTTATACCGACGTTTACGGTTTAGCCGCCACCCTTTATGCCCTGGTGACAGCCAAGACTCCCGAAGCAGCTTTAATCAGAGACCGTGCTATCCTCAAAGGGGAAACTGACCCCATGTTGTTGCCCCAAGTGTTGAATCCTAAACTGAGCGACACTATCCAAGATGCCATTCTCAAAGGTATGGCATTGTTGCCAGAAAATCGCCCCCAGTCTGTGGCAGATTGGTTGCAATTCTTGGATAAATCAGATGAGTCTCCCCATGTTCCCACCCCTCCCCATCTTCCCACCCCTCCCCTCTCAGCGGTGGGGATGGACTACAATAAACTGCGAGAATTGCTTGCTGGTGGGATGTGGGAAGATGCCGATAAAGAAACTACAGATTTGATGCTCGCCGTTTCCGGCAAGGAAAAAGAGGGAAAACTTAGTCTAGAAGATGTGCGAAAATTCCCTTGCCGGGATTTGCGCACAATTGACCAATTGTGGATAGAATACAGTGATGGGCGTTTTGGTTTCAGCGTCCAAAATCAGATTTGGCGGCAAGTAAATAAAAATTACGAGGAGATGGGCAATATCATTGGCTGGCGACGAGATAACAATTGGCTTTCTTACTCTGAACTTACCTTTGATATTAACGCATCTCAAGGACATCTCCCTACTTGGGGTCGTCGCGGTCGTCTGTGGGCTGTTTTGGCTCTCCGCATGAGAAAGTGCAGTTTATAAAATTGTCCATAATGAATTATCTATTTTCTATTCCCCCTGGATATCGCAAATACAGAATAGCCCTCCTGGCGAGTATGGCATTCATTGTCCCGTTTGGGTTGGCTACCAAGTTTTATCGCGGACCAGGACAAGCATGGCTTAACGATTCTTTTGGGGGGGTGCCTTATGAGATTTTCTGGATTTTATTGGTGGTATTTATTTGGCCGCAATTATCAGCGGCTAGAGCAGCATTGCTAGTATTTGTTGCTACCTGTTTTATGGAGTTTCTCCAGTTGTGGCATCCGCCGTTTTTAACTGCTATCAGGGCTAATTTTTTCGGGCGGTTGGTACTAGGTACGACCTTTATTTGGTGGGATTTTCCTTATTATGTAATTGGTTGTTTCGCGGGTTGGGCGTGGGTAATAGCTATCCAGAAGCTAATTTGGGGCAGTAAGGGTAATTGATTCTTGTCTTTTGTCTTTTGTCATTTGACAAGGGAGTAGGAGCGATTCGCGAATCGCCCCTACCAAAGGACAAGTGACAAGTGACCAATGACAAATGACCAATTATGCAAAAACGGCGGTACGCACCGTCATATCAGCGAAGCTATCGCCATATACTAAAACCCGGTTTTGCAAGTGCAATCGCACGGCTCTAGCTAACACGACTCTCTCTAAATCTTTGCCTTTGCGGATTAAATCTGCCACTTCATCGCGGTGGCTCACTCGTGCTACATCTTGCTCAATAATTGGTCCTGCGTCTAGTTCTGCTGTTACATAATGAGATGTAGCTCCAATAATTTTTACCCCGCGCTTGTAGGCTTGATGGTATGGTTTGGCTCCGGCAAAAGCGGGCAAAAATGAGTGATGAATATTGATGACTTTGGGGAATTTACTAATAAATTCTGGGGATAAAACCTGCATATATTTGGCCAAAACTACTAAATCGATGTTATACTGATTCAGTAACTCTAGCTGTTTTGCTTCTTGCTCTGCCTTGTTCTCCTTGGTAATGGGAATGTGGTAAAAATCAGCCCCGAATTGGGTGGCGATGTCTTGCAGGTCGGGGTGGTTGCTGATAATCAAGGGAATGGCGGCGGAAAATTCCTTGGCTTGTTGACGCCAGAGCAAATCTAATAGACAGTGGTTCTGACGGCTGACCCAAATGGAGAGGCGGGGGATGGTGTCAGAAAACTTTAATTCCCAATTGGCTTTGATAGCGGCGGCGAGGGGTGCAAAAGCAGCGGCAATATCTGAGTGCGGGATGTCGAACCCCTCTAATTGCCATTCGATACGGGTGAGAAATAACCCGGCGGCAAAGTCTGTGTGGTGGTCGGCGTGAATGATATTGCCGTTGTGGCTGGAGATAAAATTGGCAATTTTTGCCACTAAGCCTTTATTGTCTGGGCAAGAAACTAGGAGGGTAGCAGTAGGAATGGTCATAATTTGTCCTTGGTCATTTGTCGGAAATGTCATTTGTTCTGTGGGGTAGTTTCTGCTTCTGGGGGTTGTTTCCACTCATCAAGAGGGCGGTTGATGGCATTCTCAAAGTTTTCTGATACGAGAAATACTGGTTGTGCCCCGGTGGTGGGGGCTGGGGGGTCGATTTGGGCGTAAATCAATTTGCCTGTAAACTCCCGCTTCCCCAAAATTAGCTTGTGCATTTCCTTGTTGCTGAGGGTTATTTCTATGGTAGCATTGGGTTTGTCCAGGCCGTATTCTTGGATGCGCTCTTGAGAAGCATTGATGATGCGTTCTGCCCTACCCTTCACCAGTTGCTCTAAGAGAAAAGAGACGTATGGCTCCATCGCTGGAATGGCAGTGGGGGTATTGGCGGCGGCTGGTGCTGGCGATGTTGTTGGTTCTGGGTTTTCGGGGTTAATTTCCTCATTGTTTTCGGGGTTATTTTCCTCATTAGGGTCTGGTTCAGGAATTGTTTCCTCTGGCTCCGAAGATGGTAGAGAATTGGCTGCTACTTCTATAATTTTTAGGTGCCAAGTTGCTAACCCGGCGGCGGAGGCTGTGGGGATGGCTGGTTTGGGCGTTCTTTCTAACTGGATGGTGTGGGCGGGAGTTTTGATGAGCAAAGATTTGATGCTTTCGGCGGTAAATGTAAATAACTGGAGCTTTTTTTCTGCGGCGGCTTTCTGCTGGGGCACGATTTTGGCTTCATGGTAATATAAACCCCCGGCTATGGTACTCGCTATTAATAATAGGACAATGGTAGATGGTTTGATTTTCATATGTTTTGATGGGGTTGGTAGTTGGGCAGAAATGTTGAATGTCGATACAAAACTTTACATAAAAAATTACACTTATGTCTTTGATGCCTAAATTATTCAAAAAACGTCATCTCCTCAAACCAATGAACATAACTAATTTTTTGACACATACAACATTGTAAATA
>DVDU01000260.1 GCA_015296065.1 Oscillatoriaceae cyanobacterium M33_DOE_052
CCCCACACTCCCCACACTCCCCGTCACCCCGTCACCCCGTCTCCCCCTCACCGCGTCACCCCCTCCCCCCAACTCCTGCCGCCACGGGGGCAGCCCCTACATGGGGCATAGCATCTTTGGTATTGGAGTGAGCCGACAAATATTGATTTGCGCCACGGCAAGTCCAAAGGCCCCTGCATACGATTATCTCTACTCAGGGGCATAATAGCATGACCCAAGCTGGGCAACAGGAGTGGTGCCACCGAATTTTTTCACCTTTTCTTTCCGGAATCAGCACCGGGATGGTCGGGGTCGGTCTCTCCTTGCCTAGCTCTAACTCTTAAGCCTCACGATCCATCGGCCTAGTATAGATATTTTTGCCGTGGGCAACCACCATCACTGTTAGCTTGCCAGCAGGTTGCCGTTTCTAGCTAGCAATTGCCACTAATCCAGCCCAATTAGTTTATAGCACTTTTTCTCTGGATATTTTACCATTGTTGGTGTGATCCTTCGGCCACATCAGAGGCCAGCGATCGCTCCCTGATTAAACATCACCAAACAGAATCTGACCCAGCCGCACAAACGTTGCTCCTGCCTGCACTGCTAAAGGATAATCCTCCGACATCCCCATCGACAAGTGCTGCATCGAGATCCGAGACCATTTTTGAGATGCGATCGTCCCAGCTAGTTCCCGCGCCTGCTCGAACAAGGCTAGGGTTTTGCCAGAGTCCAGCCCCAAGGGGGGAATCACCATCAAACCCTCAATCCTCAAACTACCGCACCTGTCCAGCTCCGGCAAATCTGCCAGCAATTGCCCCATCTCCCAACCGTGTTTCTGGGGGTCGGGCCATAACTTCACTTGAATAAAAACTCTCGGCTGACACGATAGCTCTTTCCCCAGCAAATCAAGTTTGTGAGCTATTTTTAAACTATCACAAGAATGAATAAAATCAAAAATCTGTACAGCTTTGCGAGCCTTATTGCTCTGTAGATGTCCGATTAAATGCCAAGTAATATCGTCTAAATCTTGCAGCTCAGCTTTTTTCGCCTCCGCATCTTGGACGCGACTTTCGCCAAAATCCCGAATGCCCGCATTGTAAGCAGCGCGCATTTCCACCGCCGAAACATACTTGCTCACGGCAATCAGTCGCACGGTAGGGGGTAGAGTGGCGCGAATTCTGGCAATCCGTTCGGCAATTGATTCGCTGCTCATGGAGGTGGTTGATATATCGCCATCAGAAAAAGGTTTGATTGTGCATCCGCTGTAGCTGCTGGTAATCCTTGGTGTTACCCAGCCGCCGGAGGAGGCGCATCCGGTTTTCCACCAATAACCGGGAATCAGCACGGGAAATTGGTTCAAATTTCAACCCTTCCGGTCCGGTGGTGACTAAAAAAAATAGTCGCTGGGCATAGAGAGTGGTAAACAACTCCTGATGCTCATCAATTATACAAACTCGATATAAAAGGCCAAAATTTGGATGGTTGAGATAGGTTTCAGCGCTCATGCAGCTTCACTTTGTTAATCAGGAGTGGTGCTTGCCTCTAGCCCAGAGTGGCAGAAGGCAGGAGGGAGGGGTCGAGGCAAAATTGACAACAAACAGAGAATAGCATTCAGCGATCGTCTTTCAGCATTTGTCCTTGGTCATTAGTCCGCCAGAAACCGGGTTTCTTAAGGAAGCCTCGGCTATGATGCAGAGATTGTCGCAGAAACCCGGTTTCTTTGCCACATGACAAATGGCAAGTGACAAATGACTTATCGGGTATTTGCACCCCTCAGTGCCATCTCCAGAGCCGCCACCTGCGCTTTTGCCTTGTGCAGGGACTCGTACCACTCCTGTTCCGGGTCGCTATCGGCGACGATACCAGCTCCCACTTGACCAAACACCACTGGGGATGAATTGTCGGTGTGGGGAAACAACAGGGTACGGATGAGTATATTTAAATCTAAATTGCCACGCCAATCTAGATAGCCGCAAGACCCGTAAAATAAGCTCCGGGCTACTGGTTCTAGTTCCGCGATGATTTCCATACAGCGGACTTTGGGACAGCCGGTGATGGTGCCTCCGGGGAAGGTGGCGCGAATTAAGTCGATCGCGTCACACTCGGGGCGCAATGTCCCAATCACGTTGCTGACTAAGTGCATCACATGGCTGTAGCGTTCAATGGTGAGCAGTTCATCAACCCTCACGGAACCCCACTGGCACACTCTGCCTAAGTCGTTGCGCTCTAAATCTACCAGCATCACGTGTTCGGCCCGTTCTTTGGGGCTGGTGAGCAGTTCCTGGGCTAATGCCTGGTCCATTTCGGGAGTGGCTCCACGCGATCGCGTCCCCGCGATGGGCCGAGTTTGGGCAATTCTATCCTGCAATTGTACCAACCTTTCCGGCGAGCAGCTAATCACCTCCCCCCAAGGCGTTTGGAAATAACAAGCGAACGGGGAAGGGTTAATTTGCTGCAAAGCCTGGTAAATCGCCCAACCATCGGCGGAGGTAGCCGCCGCAAACCGCACCGATAGATTAGCTTGAAAAATATCCCCAGCGGCAATATATTTTTTTGCCTGATTTACCGCTTCCTCATAATCCATTTGGGACATCTGGAATTGGGGCGGTTGGAATAGGGGATGGGGAGACGGGGAGACGGGGAGACTGGGAGGGGTGGGAGGATGGGGAGGGGTGGGAGGATGGGGAGGAGGGGGAAGATTACTTCCCACACTCCCCACACTTCCCACACTCCCCCGTCCCCCCGTCCCCCATTCTCCCAACCGTTGCTCCATCACATCCAATTGCTCCGGTTCGGTAGCGGCGAGCCATAAGGTTTGCCCAAGGTGGTCCAGGACGGCAAAGTTAGCTGGTTCATACCAATAGGCTACGGGAAAGGGGAGTTGGTCGGATTTGTGGTGGGGTAACTGTTCAATTTCGGCGGCGGTATCGTAACCAAACCAACCCAGCCAGCCGCCGGTGAAGGGGAGCGGTGGGGTTTCTCTGGGTGAAGTGGCGGGGATGTTGTGGTTATGGAGCAGTTGGCTGAGAAAAGGGAGAATTTCGCCGATGCTCGGTGTCCACATTTGGGGACGCCCCATGACTACGCGGGGGGGACCGGCGCAGATGGAGTATCTGGCGAGGGGGGAATCGCCGGGGGGTGATTCTAGGAGGGTGGCGATCGACTGTGGGTTACTGGTGGACCGAAATAGGGCATCGAAAATCAGGGAGCCCGTGCGGTGGTTTAGGGGGAGCGATCGCCAATACCAAAGCATTTCTTTCAAAGGTTCTTAGTTGGGCTTTAGCCCTCCGTCCAAGGTTCGTAGTAGGGCTTCAGCCCTCAGTCCAAGGTTCGTAGTAGGTTCGTAGGGCTGGCAATGCCCACCTTATCACATACTCGTAGCCCACCCTACACATACTTACTTTCAAAGGTTCGTAGTTGGGCTTTAGCCCTAACTCTCCCAGAAACCGGGTTTCTTATGGAAAATCTCCGTCAAGGTACGAGGACCAAGATAGAAACCCGGTTTCTTGCCTTTGGCGGAGGGCACGGCGTGATTAAGATTTGGGTTTTTTGCGGGAGGTTATGGATGCCGTGCCCCTACCAAATTTTGTTCTTATTCATATAAATCAATAAATTTAATGCCGTAGGGGCACGGCATCGATAACCCCGATTTGAAACGAGAAATCTTAATCACGCCTTGCCCTTATTTGGATTCACCCCGTGGTGGGGGGCACGGCGTTATCAATATCTGGGTTTTTTGATAGAGTTTGACGATGCCGTGCCCCTACCAAATTTAATTATTTATATGAAAAATATAGATAAAAATTTATTTGTAGGGGCACGGCATCCATAACCCCGATTTGAAAAGAAAAATCCTAATCACGCCGTGCCCTTCTTTGATATATGAAGGCGATTAGGGCACAGACCCCAGAAACCGGGTTTCTTATGGAAAATCTCCGTTGAAATAGGAGAAACTGCATAGAAACCCGGTTTCTTGCCTTTGGCGGGGGGCACGGCATCGTTAACTTTCAACCAAAAAACCAAATACCACAAATTATCGGGTTTGTCAACAGTAAATTTACTTGTGACAACAACTCTTATTTAAAAGAGCAACAAATATTTACATCATGCCCTAAAAAAACAGAAATTTAACAATTTATTAATAGAACAATGCGGCCAAATCCTTGACATTTTCATTACCACCAAAGGAAAATAGAAACCAAGGCCAAAAGCCGAGTAATTGATATTTATCCATTTTCCTTCTTCGCCATCCCTTCGACTCTAGGGCCGGAACCGCTAGACCAAGGACAAATGGCTGAGTCCAAATGGTATGCGCTTCAGTTTCAGGACTGAAGGCATTTGTTGCACGTTGGTGATATAAATTTCATCGTCAATTCGTCTGTAGTGCGGGCTCTGACCCACCGCTACCAAAGTTTTGTCTGTTAAAAAATAACGGGCGAGATACATAGTCATTTCAACAGGAAATAAATCAATTTTCTGATTTTTTTGACTGCCTTTTTCCCTTTCTTATACCCTCTCCCGCGCTTCTCGCCGCTCCCTTTTTGGGAGAAGAGCCAGGGGTGAGGGCGTAGCTTCGGGGAGAGCCGGGGTGAAAACACTTGACTATAGTCATTTCAAATAACCATGAGACAAGCCAGAGAGTTGCCCTCTATCCCCCAACCCCTTTCTCCCAAAAAGGGAGAAAGGGGAGCCAGACGGAAATACCCCCGTCTTACTCCCCTCTCCCCACCTGGGAGAGGGGACGGGGGTGAGGGCAATATCGAGTGTTTCATTTTTATTTGAAATGACTATATGTTAGCGGCGGGCGGTTTTCGGCACCCAAAAAGTCAACACCATTAGCAGCTATAACCATAAAAACCATGCCTACTTCCAAAATCAGGGACTTCGGTCAAAATAGCGGAAGTTTTAACTACCGCCAGAATCAAAACTATCAACTGCTGATAATTGACCCCGCAGTTGAAGACTATCAAATCCTGCTAGACGGTATTTCCCCTCACACCTTTGTCCACATCCTGGACAAAAACCGGGACGGTATCGAACAAATCACCGAAATTCTCCAAAAAGCCCCCCTTTCAAAGGGGGGTTGGGGGGATTCTTCTCTCCACCTCATCACCCACGGCAGTCCCGGTACTTTATACTTGGGCAACAGCACCCTAGAACTCAGCAATATCGAGCAATATCGTCACCAATTGCAACAATGGGGTATCGCACATCTATATATATATGGCTGCAAAGTAGCAGCGGGAGATGCGGGGGCAGAATTTCTCACTAAATTACACCAAATTACCCAAGCGGAAATCTACGCCAACTCCCACCTCACCGGCAACCCAGTATTAGGCGGTACTTGGAAGCTGCAACAAATTCTCCCCTGCCCCCCTGCCCCTCTGCTCCCCTGCTCCCCTGCTCCCCTGCCCTCTTCTCCCCAGAAACCCTGGCCACCTACCCAGGACTCCTCCTGGAACCAGAATATGAGTGGGCTAAGAACTTTGAAGACTTTAGTGGTGTTGGGCTCCCAGAGTACAGCATCGCCGTTGACAATAGTGGCAATATTTACACCACCGGATATTTCAGGGATACTGTTGATTTTGACCCCGGTGCTGGTACTTTCAACCTCACTTCGGCGGGAAGTGATGACACTTTCATTAGCAAGTTGAATGCTGACGGGACTTTTGCCTGGGCTAAGAGTTTTGAAAACAGTAGTTGGGACCATGGCAAGAGCATCGTTATTGACAACAGTGGTAATATTTACACTACCGGATATTTCCAAGGTACTGCTGATTTTGACCTCGGTGCTGGCACCTTCAATCTCACTTCGGCGGGAAATGCTAACACCTTCATCAGCAAGCTGAATGCTGATGGGACTTTTGCTTGGGCTAAGAACTTTGGAAACACTTATAGCGACAGTAGTAGCACCATCGCCGTTGACAGCAGTGGCAATGTTTACACCACGGGATTTTTCTCCGGTACTGCCGATTTTGACCCTGGTTCTGGTACTTTTAATCTCACCTCCTCTGCGGAATGGGCTGACAACTTCATCAGCAAGCTGAATGCTGATGGGACTTTTGCCTGGGCCAAGAGTTTTAGCATTAACAGCAATAATTACGAAGCTGTCCACAGCATCGCCGTTGACGACAGTGGCAATGTTTATACTACCGGAGATTTCCAGGGTACTACTGATTTTGACCCCGGTCCTGGTACTTTCAACCTCACCCCTGTGGGAGATAATGATGCTTTCATTAGTAAACTGAATGCTGACGGGACTTTTGCTTGGGCTAAGAACTTAGGAGGCAGTGGTGGGGACTATGGCTACAGCATAGCCGTTGACAACAGTGACAACGTTTACACCGCTGGAAGTTTCGGGGGTACTGTTGATTTTGACCCTGGTCCTGGTGCTGCTAATCTCACCTCTGCGGGAAAAGATGACATCTTCATCAGCAAGCTGAATGCTGACGGAACTTTTGCCTGGTCTAAGAGTTTTGGCGGCAGTAGTTGGGACTTTGGCAGCAGTGTCGATATTGACAGCAGTGGTAATATTTACACCACTGGATATTTCTCCGGTACTGCTGATTTTGACCCTGGCCCTGGTACTTTCAACCTCACTTCGGCGGGAAATGCTAACCCCTTCATCAGTAAACTGAATCCTGACGGGACTTTTGCTTGGGCCAAGAACTTAGAAGGTAGTGGGAATAACCCTAGTGAGAACTTTGGCTTCAGCATCGATATTGACAACAGTGACAATGTTTACACCACCGGATATTTCCAAGGTACAGTTGATTTTGACCCCGGTACTGGTACTGCCAACCTCACCTCAACGTCGGGATACGCGGGATACTATGACGTTTTCATCAGTAAGCTAACCCCTGGAGTTGCCCCTACAGTCACCTTAAATTCCACGGCAACTGCCACCGTCAATGGTCTATTTACCGTTACCGCCACTTTCAGTGAAGATGTCATCGGTTTTGATATCTCAGATATCACAATAGACAACGGCACTGCGGGTAACTTTACTATAGTTGATGCCAAAACCTACACCTTTGATATTACACCCACAACCGATGGTCAAGTCACTGTAGATATTGCGGCGGCTCAAGCTACAGATAATGCAGGAAATGATAATATTGCCGCCACTCCATTAACTCGGACTGCTGCCTTAAATTCTTCTTGGACTAAGAGCCTTGGCGGCAGTAGTGGGGACTTTGGCAAGAGTATCGCCGTTGACAACAGTGGCAATGTTTACACCATCGGAAGTTTCTATGGTACTGCAGATTTTGACCCCGGTGCTGGTACTACCAACCTCACCGCATCGGGACAAGATGACATTTTCATCAGCAAACTAAATGCTGACGGGACTTTTGCCTGGGCGCAAAACCTAGGAAACATTTGGGGTGACAGTGGTTACAGCGTCGCCATCGACAACAGTGGCAATATTTACACCACCGGCAGTTTCTGGGGTAAGGTTGATTTTGACCCCGGTGTTGGCACTTTCAACCTCACTGCTACGGGACAAAAGGACACTTTCATTAGTAAACTAAATGCTGACGGGACTTTTGCCTGGGCCAAGAGCCTAGGAGGCAGTGGTTCAGACATTGGTAAGAGTATCGCCGTTGACGACAGTGGCAATGTTTACACCACCGGAACTTTCCAGGGTACGGCTGATTTTAACCCCGGTACTGGTACTTTCAATCTTACCGCTGCGGGAAGCGATGACACTTTCATCAGTAAACTAAATGCTGACGGGACTTTTGCCTGGGCGAAAAACCTAGGCGGCAGTGGTTCAGACAGTGGCAACAGTATCGCCGTTGACAACAGTGGCAATGTTTACACTACCGGAACTTTCCAGGGTACGGCTGATTTTAACCCCGGTGTTGGTACTACCAACCTCACTTCGGCGGGAGGCAATGACACCTTTATCAGTAAACTGAATGCTGACGGGACTTTTGGCTGGGCGAAAAACCTAGGAAGCAGTGGTGACGACAGTGGTCGTGACATCGCCGTTGATATCACTGGTAATGTTTACACCACCGGAGGTTTCCGGGGTACAGTTGATTTTGACCCCGGTGTTGGTACTGACAACCTCACCTCAGCGGCGGGAAGCGATGACATTTTCATCAGCAAGCTAAATGCTGACGGGACTTTTGGCTGGGCCAAGAGTTTTTCTGGCAGTTTGGGGGACTATGGTAACAGTATCGATGTTGACATCACTGGTAATGTTTACACCACCGGACAATTCCAAAGTAAAGTTGATTTTGACCCCGGTGTTGGCACTTTCAACCTTACCTCGGCGGGAGGCTTTGACCACTTCATCAGTAAACTGAATGCTGACGGGACTTTTGCCTGGGCCGAGAGCTTTGAAGGCGTTAGCGGCAATATTGGTAATAGCATCGCCGTTGACAGCGGTGGTACGATTTACACTACCGGACAATTCAAGGGTACTGTTGATTTTGACCCCGGTGTTGGCACTGACAACCTCACGGCGGCGGGAGACTGGGACGTTTTCATCAGTAAGCTAGATCCTACCGGGATTTTATAGTTGCCCCCACAGTGGGGGGAATCCCAGAAACCGGGTTTCTTATGGAAAATCTCCGGTGAAATCCGAGGACCAAGATAGAAACCCGGTTTCTTGCCTTTGGTGGGGGGCACGGCGTGATTAAGATTTGGGTTTTTCGCGGGAGGTTGATGTAGCTGTGCTACTACCAAATTTTATTTGTATTCATATAAATCAATAAATTTAATGCCGTAGGGGCACGGCATCCATAACCCCGATTTGAAACGAAAAATCTTAATCACGCCGTGCCCTGCCTTGGATTCACCCCGTGGTGGGGGGCACGGCGTTATTAATATCTGGGTTTTTTGATAGAGTTTGACGATGCCGTGCCCCTACCAAATTATTGGCGTATTCATATAAATTAATAGATTTAATGCCGGAGGGGCACGGCATCCATAACCCCGATTTGAAACGAAAAATCTTAATCACGCCGTGCCCTTATTTGGATTCACCCCGTGGTGGGGGGCACGGCGTTATCAAGATTTGGGTTTTTTACGGGAGTTTAAGGATGCCGTGCCCCTACAAGATTTTATTTTTCATATGAATTAATAAATTTAATCATGCTCCCCGTCCCCCCGTCCCCCCGTCCCCCCGTCCCCCCGTCTCCCCGTCCCCCGGTCCCTCCGTCTCCCCATCTCCCTATACCTCTGCACCCCAAACTAACCGGGAGGCACAAAGTAATACTAAACCTGCTAATGCCAACCAATCCCAGCGGTTTAACCGCAGTTGGTGCCATTGCACTTTATGTTGGTTGGGACTGGTGAAGCCGCGCACCTGCATACTGTTGGCTATCTGTTCGGCGCGCAAGAGCAGGTTTTGTAGCAACCGCTCGCATACTGCCATCCAGATTTTTACCGCGCCACGCCAACCTAATTTTTTCCAGTTGATGGCTCTTGTGCGCACGGAGCGGATTAAATTCTGGGTTTCCTCTAATACTAGGGGAATGAAGCGCAGGGAAAGAGTGAGGGTGAGGGTGATTTCGGTGACTGGCACTTTTAACCGTCGGAGGGGACTCATTAAGTCTTCAAGTGCGGCGGTAATTTCTTCGGCGGCGGTGGTGAGGAGGTAAAGGTTGGTGCTGTAAATCAGGGTAAACAATAAGGTGCTAATCCGAATTCCTAAATCTAGGGAACGGCGGGTAATTTTCAGTGGTCCTTGGTCAAAGAGGATATAACTGTATCCTCCTGGTGCCACTGGTGGCGCTGGTGATGGTTTCGGGGGTGTTGCGGTCCCCCAGCCAAAGGGATTGTACCAGGGTTGGCGCTCTGGTGACGTGGTGGGTTCTAGTTTGGTGATTTCGCCGCTGGGGAGGCGGGGTTGGTATTGCACGGCGAGCCCATCGGGGGCGATCGCGGTGACGATGAACACTAAAAAGCTGAACCCTAACAGCCATCCCATTTGTTGTTTCCAAACTCGCAGGGGGATGCGGGCGGCTAGGGTAATGATAATTAAAATAGCCACTAAACCCAGACGCCACCAGTGACTAGCGAGGACTGGGGTGAGCAGAAAAGCTAAGAGCCATCCGAGTTTTACCCTGGCGTCTAGGTGGTGTAGCCAGGTGAGGGGTTGCTCTAGGTATAAACCTAGAGGCATCGATCGCAGTAAATCCATGTTGTTTACAATCAGGCTCTGGAAACATTAAACCCGAACGGCGCGGTTGGCTCCTTGCCTTTCCACTTCTCGGGTTTTTTTGCCCCGCCACAGGAGTTTTAAGGGAGTACCGCTAAAGCCTAACTGTTCTCGGAATTGCCGTTCGATATAGCGGCGGTAATTTTCATTAAACCGTTTGGGGTCGTTGACGAAAAGGGCGATCGTGGGCGGTTGCGATGTGACTTGGGTGCCGTAGTAGATTTTCCCCTGTTTGCCTTGGCGGGTGGTGGGCGGAGTGTGCCACCGGAGAGCTTCTTCTAGGACTTCGTTGATGGTGGAAGTGCTGACCCGTCGCCGGTGTTCGGCAGCTACAGTATCGACTAAATCGAGGATTTTTTCCACTCGCTGGCCAGTCATAGCGCTGACAAAAATCGCGGGTGCCCACTCGATAAAATATAGTCGCTCTTTGAGTTCGGCTTCATATTCATAGATGGTGTGGGAATCCTTTTCGACTCCATCCCACTTGTTTACTACCATAATGCAGGAGCGGCCTTCTTCTTCTATGCGGCTGGCTAGTTTTTGGTCTTGTTCGGTGACGCCATCTAAGGCGTCGATGACGAGCAACACCACATCAGCGCGGCGAATGGCTTTAAAGGCGCGGTTGATGCTGAAAAATTCCACGCCGTAATCGATGTGTTTCTTTTTCCTGATGCCTGCGGTGTCGATGAGGCGGTAGGTTTGGTCTTGGCGTTGCACCACCATATCAATGGTGTCGCGGGTGGTGCCGGAAATGGGGCTGACAATGGCGCGGTTTTCCCCCACCAGAGCGTTTAAGAGGCTAGATTTACCCACATTGGGCCGCCCCACAATGGCCACATTGATTTCGTTGTCTTCGGTGATTTCGCCTACTGCGGGCAAGTAGGGGAGGAGGGCATCGAGCAGTTCGCCGGTGCCATTACCGTGGATGCTGGAGATGGGGAAGGGTTCGCCGATACCGAGCTGCCAAAATTCGGCGGCTTGGGCGAGTCCTTCGGTTTCTGATTCGCATTTGTTCACGGCGAGGAGAACCGGGACCGTGTGGTGTCGCAGCCAATCGGCAATTTCTCGATCGGCGGCGCTGAGTCCAGCTTGTCCATCTACTACCATGATGGCGGCGCTGGCTTCGTTGAGGGCCGTCATTACTTGCTGCCGAATTAGGGGCAGAAATTCGGTTTCGTCGTCAAAGACTAAGCCGCCAGTGTCCACCACCATAAAGTCCCGGTCCTGCCAATAGGCAGGTCGGTAGGTGCGATCGCGTGTCACCCCCGGTTCGTCATGGACGATCGCATCCCTCTGTCCCCCCAATCGGTTCACCAGGGTTGATTTGCCCACATTTGGGCGTCCGATAATCGCAACTACAGGCAGTCTCATATACCTTACCCCTAGCCCACCCTCACCCCCGCCCCGTCTCCCAAAGGGGGAGAGGGGGGAAGTGAGAGGGGTTTTGATAAAACTAGAATCTTTCAATTATAGCCAACTCCCTCCACCCCACAGTCACGGGATGCTGATGTTTCGCCCTGCCTCTGCCTTTTTTCGCCTTATTCTCACTTTGGTTGATAAATTATGCTTATGTGAGCCATATCTCACTTAAAATTTAAAGCGGTTATCCCCCAGGCTCCGGCTCATCTCAAAAGGTAAAATCTTTTATTAGCAAGGCTTTTTCTATCCAAATTATCGGCTAAATCCCCTAGGCGTGACTGAAATCACATAGATTTTTGCGGTAAATCACAAAAAACTGTTTCTCACATCACAACAGCACATCAAACAAATCGTTACATTAGTTAATGAAAGTACACAAAGCGCAAGAAAACATATGATGTTCGCAATTCTGATTTCCCTGTTTGTGATGGGTTGGGTCGCCGCCGCTGTTTTGGGCACACAAGCCTACTTCCTGGGCGAGCAGTCAAAACCAATCCACGAGCGTAACTGGCGGTCTGCATCCTTCGAGACCTTAGCGAAGTCCATCACTGCCACCGAGATTGATTACACCACTCGTCGGCCCGCTTACCCGATGGACGCCTACGCCAGCAACAACCTGCCCAATGTGTAGGCATGAAGCGCCTTTGGCGACAGGTATCCCCCCATCCCTCCGACGGGGGGACTGGGGGGACGGGGGAGTGTGGGGAGTGTGGGGAGTGTGGGGAGTGTGGGAAGTGTGGGAAGTGTGGTCAGCAATCTTCCTCCCTCTCCTCCCACCCCTCCCCATCTTCCCCCTCCTCCCACCCCTCCCCTTCCCCCCGTCACCCCATCCCTCCTGCCCGAGTGACGCCGATCGCACCTGCACTAGGATGCAGCTCACAGAGATAACGGGTGTGCGATCGTCTAGTATCGTCTTGGAAGTCACAGACAAAACCCCGATTCTGTGGGACGATAAAAATATCAACAAAAGTCTTTCTGAGACAAAATCATGGCTGTATATTCCAGCTTGTTAGCACCAGGACTCCACAAAGAACCCAGCTTCATTGACCTGCTGTTACACCCAGTACGTGAATGGTTCGACGCGATCGAAGTTCGGGATGCCCAGTTAGCCCGGTGGTTATGCCGGATGATTCCCGCTCAATGCCCATTTGAACGCGATATCAAACTGTTTGGCCATACTCTGGTCCACATTCCCCCCATGTGCAAGCTAAATCCCCTCTATGAACAATTTGTGGGATTGCGCTTCCGGGCCCTATGCTTCCTAGCGGATGAGTGCGGCGAAGATGTGAGCGCCTACTGCTAAAAATCACCCGCGATTAACCCAACTTCCTCACTAAGTGCATCATTAATTTAACCCCCCAATTCTGATTCTCTTAGCCGCCTCACTACATTGAAATTGAAATCGTAGGTTGGGTTGAGGGAAGAAACCCAACAATCAAGAGAACGTAACGCCGAGCTTCACCAACAAAGACTCCCTAAACGCAACGCAACATAATGCCATTTTCACCGCCCCCCGATCGGGGCGGTTTTCATATTTGAAAATATAGTCATTTCAGATAGCAATGAGACAACCCTTGAGAGTTGCCCTCTATCCCCCAACCCCTTTCTCCCAAAAAGGGAGAAAGGGGAGCAAGAGGGGGGATGGGTTTTGTCTGTGATTCTCCCCTCTCCCTACCTGGGAGA
>DVDU01000272.1 GCA_015296065.1 Oscillatoriaceae cyanobacterium M33_DOE_052
ATAGACGTTTGATTGTTGACCACGAACAGTTACCAGAAATTAGTGAAGCCATGATTTATGCGGCTAGGTGCCGTTTAATGCTGAGACAGTTAGCTAGCCAAAATAAAATCGCTTAATATTTGTTTTATAAACTGTCTCTAATGGCAGGGATTTTGCCATTAGGATTAATCGCCAAAAACTCCGGGGTGCGTTGTTCTCCCTTCCTGATGTCAATTTTGTGGACATTATAGGGAATGCCCAGCTCTTCCAACATAATCGAGATTTTGCGTCCGTTGGGGGTCGGGAAGGTGTATAATTCAATCATAGAGTTTAGCTTTCCACATCTCGCCATCTCACATAGTTTAACCCAATCCCCTGCACTGAGAGCGCCAAAACTGGGGATAGGGGGGATGGTCTGGGATGGGGGAAGATGGGGAGGAATAGGAAAGAATGGGTGGGTAGAACCCAGGCCAAGAAAACTAAATCTTGATTTTATCCCATAACCAGGGTGAAAAACCCCATTTCTTTGTGAGCGAGCAAAATTTTTTCCCAATTTGACTTAAGTCAAGGCGGTGGCTTTTTCCCTGCCCTAGAGTGGAGACAACAAGAGGAAAAACCACGCCAGAAGCACAAGAGAAGGAGACAAAAACCATGTTTTGCAGCCAATGTGAACAAACCGCCGGAGGAGAAGCCTGCTACCAGTGGGGAGCCTGCGGTAAAAGCCCGGAAGTGGATGCCCTCCAAGACCTGATGACCTATTGTCTGCGGGGACTGGGGGAAGTGGCCCTGCGGGCCCGCGAGTATGGCATCATCAGCCAGGAAGCAGATAACTTCACCGTGGAAACTCTCTTCTCGACTCTGACTAACGTCAACTTTGACCCGGAGAGGTTTGGGGCGTATATCCAGCGCACTATCCAACTCCGCGAACAACTCAAAGCCCAAATTCAGCTCGTCACTGGCACCCCGCAAGACTGGACCGACTTAGCCAACTTCCAACCCGCCGCCACCCTAGAAGACCAAGCCGAACAAGGGCGAGACTTTGAGTATAAATTCGTCAGCTCTGCGGCCAAAAACGTCGATATTTTTTCCCTTAAACTGACAATTCTGTATGGCTTAAAAGGTATCGCCGCCTACGCCTATCACGCCGCCGAACTTGGTCAAACCGACAATAGCGTTTATGCCTTTTTCCATCAAGCCCTCGCCGACCTCGGACGCAGCGATATGAGCCTAGAGCAGTGGTTAGAAGTCGCCCTGAAAGTGGGAGAAATTAACCTCAAAGCAATGGAACTCCTGGACGCGGGCAACACCGGGAGCTTTGGCCACCCGGTCCCTACCCCAGTCCTCCTTAATGCTAAACCTGGTAAAGCTATTCTAGTTTCTGGTCACGACCTGAAACAATTAGAAGCCCTTTTGGAGCAAACCGAAAATACCGGCATTTATATCTACACTCACGGGGAAATGCTCCCCGCCCACGGCTACCCCGGTTTGAAACAAAAATATCCCCATCTCTACGGCCACTATGGCACAGCTTGGCAAAATCAAACTAAAGAATTTCCCGCATTTCCCGGCCCAGTATTAATGACTACTAACTGCCTGATGCCCCCCCACAATTCCTATAAAGATAAAATCTTTACTATTGGGGCAGTGGGTTGGCCAGGAATGGCGCATTTAGAAACCACCGACTTTGCCCCAGTTATCCAAAAAGCATTAGAATTACCTGGGTTTACCGAAGCCGGAGAACCCCGCCAAGTCCTCACCGGTTTTGCTCGCAATGCGGTTCTCTCTGTCGCCGGTGAAGTCATCGACGCTGTGAAGCGGGGAGATATTCGTCACTTTTTCCTGGTGGGTGGGTGTGATGGTGCCAAACCGGTGCGGGACTACTATCGGGAATTAGTGGAAAAAGTCCCCCAAGATTGTGTGGTACTCACCCTCGCTTGTGGTAAATTCCGCTTTTTTGACCAGCAACTAGGGGCGATCGGGGAGATTCCCCGGCTCATGGATGTGGGACAATGCAATGATGCCTATTCTGCCATTCAAATTGCCCTCGCTTTGGCCAATGCTTTCCAAGTTGATGTAAATCAATTGCCCCTATCGATGATTTTATCATGGTACGAGCAAAAAGCTGTAGCCATTTTGTTAACTCTCCTCTATCTAGGGATTAAAAACATCCGCTTGGGGCCGTCGCTCCCCGCCTTTATCTCGGCGAATGTGTTCAAACTGTTATCGGAAAAATACAATCTTCAAGGTCTCACTACCCCCGATGAAGATTTAGCAGCTTGTCTGGCGAAATAAAAAATGTTTGGAGGGGCGATTCGCGAATCGCTCCTCCAAATGGAATTTTAACATTAAAAAATAGGTAATTAACATGAATATTCCCAAATCTCAGCTAGATAGTCCCAAAACTGCGAGTTTGCCCGGTCATTGGCTGTTGGCACAAATGGGTAAGCGGGTGCTTAGACCGGGCGGCATCAAATTAACTAAGCAAATGATAGGTAATTTGGCGATTCAATCAAGGGATAAAGTAGTAGAATTTGCGCCGGGATTGGGCATAACTGCTCAGCTCACTTTACAACAAAATCCTGCATCTTATACAGCGATAGAACGGGACTCGGCGGCGGCGGCAAGGGTGCAAAAAATCCTAACCGGTAATAATCAGCGTTGTTTGGTGGCGACGGCGGAAAATACGGGCTTAGATACTGCCTCGGCTACGGTGGTTTATGGGGAAGCGATGCTGTCGATGCAAACTCCCTCGCGGAAGCAACAAATAGTAGCGGAAGCTGGCAGAATTCTGGAAGCTGGCGGCAGATATGGCATCCATGAAATGTGTTTGGTGGCGTCAGGACTAGATGAGGAAACTAGGCGGGCGATGTTGGACGAGATAACGGATACTATCAATCATCATACTTTACCTTTGACGCCGGAAGAGTGGGAAAATTTGCTAGTTTCTCAAGGTTTGACGGTGAGGGAAAAAACGATTGTGCCGATGCACTTATTGGAACCGCTGCGAATTATTGATGATGAAGGTATTTGGGGAGCTTTGAAGTTTGCGGGCAATTTGCTGAGGAATCGGGCGGCCAGAGAGCGGGTTTTTTCGATGCGGCGGGTGTTTAGAAAGTATGGGCAGTATTTAGGGGCGATCGCGTTAGTGGCGGTAAAAAATTAACTGGGAGGGATTGTGATGTTGAACTATACTTTAATTGCTGATTTGGTGAAAGAAGCGGAAATCCCGGTTAATGGGATTATCAGCCGTGCTATCTATCAGGATGAAAGGGTAAAAGCGGTGCTTTTTGGGTTTGATACTGGTCAAGAGTTGTCGGAACATACGGCGGCGGTGCCTGCGGTTCTTACCATGATTAAGGGTGAGGCACTGCTGACTTTGGGTAATGATACTATGGATGTGGCGGCTGGCGCTTGGGTGCATATGCCGGGGCATTTACCCCACAGCGTGCGCGCCAAAACCCCGGTGGTGATGTTGTTGCTGCTGTTGCGGGAGACTGCGGCTTAAATTTCTGGGATTTCAAGTGGTGGTTGCGCGGGGGTAGCGCGGGAATTTACAGTAGTGGTGAGAAAGTTTCTATGGGCAGTGGCTAGTTATGACACCTGTTTCGATCGCCAGTTTAATTCTGGGCCTTGCTTTCGCTTTGATGACGTTGCTGTTTATTTTCCGCATTGTCCTGACTTGGTATCCCCAACTGGACTTGACCAAGCTGCCTTTTAGTGTGGTAGCTATACCCACAGAGCCATTTTTAGGTCCGACGCGGAAGCTGGTGCCTCCTATTGGTGGTGTGGATATCTCGCCGATTATTTGGGTGGGGATTTTCAGCTTGCTGCGGGAAATGTTGGTGGGTCAGCAGGGTTTGCTGACGATGTTGATGTAGTATTTTTAATGAAGAAAGCCGGTTTTTGCGGAAAAAATCGGCTTTCTGGAATTGGGAATGGGGAAGAGAGTTAGGCAATCTTGGGATGGCACCAGCCAGATGGGATTACATACAAAACAATTTTTTCAAGCGATTGCGCATCCATGTGACAGGATTTTGCTCATCTTCTTTGGCATCTAATAACCCTAATTTGCGTAATTCTTCTTGCCTTTGGGTTAATTCTTCTTGATGTTTGGCCAGCTCCCGGACGATGATTTCGTATAAGTCGGGATTTTCCCGCAACATGGTTTTAAAACCTTTGTCATTGATGGCGAATAATACGGTATCTGTAACGGCTCTGACGGAAGCACTGCGAGGAATTCCTAGCATGAGCGCTAGCTCCCCGAAAAATTTTCCGGCTTCGAGAGTGGCTAGGTGTTTGTTCAATTTTTCTACATACACCTCTACGGAACCAGTGAGAATAATATAAAAAGCATCTCCTGGGTCGTTTTCTTTAAATAAAGTATCTCCGTCTAGTAAGCGTTTTCTGTAGCCGACTTCGATTAATTCCAGTAATTGTAGGTCGCTAAAGTTCTGGAAATAAATCACTTTTCTTAGGAGGTCTCGAATGGAGATAGTGGCTGCTGGTGGTGAGTCGGTTTTTCTGCCTTTGAGACCTTGCTGGCGGAGGTTATAATCGATAATCAAGTTTAAATAGTTTTTGACTTCATCTTCTTGGTCGATGCGTTCTACCCACACGAGCAATTCAAATGTGGAATTGCCATCAGCACTGCCTAAAAAGTTGACTTTGGGGCTGGGGTCGTATAAAACATCGGGCTGCATATACGCAGAGTTCAGCAGGGTTTCGATAACGGCGATCGTGTCGCTATCTTCGCTAATTTGCACAGGTATGCAAATTTGACCTTGAAAGTTTTCATAGCTCCAGTTGAGAATTTGGTTCCCTACCAGTTGGCTGTTGGGGAGTACCACATCGCCACCATTAGTGGTGGTGACGATCGTGGAACGCAGGGAAATGTCCCGGACAATGCCTTTCAAGGTGGTAGATTCCATCCACTGCCACTCGATGTAATCTCCGACTTTGATGGGGCGATAGATGAGCAAAATCAGACCGGAGATAAAGTTATTCGTGATATCCTGGAGTCCGAAGCCAATCCCTACGCCCAAACCGCCCACCACCACGGCGAGAGAAGCGAGGTTAAAGCCGATACTTTGGACACTGACCAGGATGCCTAAGATGGCCACGAGGTAGCTGGCAATGGTGGATATGGCCTCCCGGTTGCCCCGGTCCATCCCCGCTTTGGCCAGCAAGTTTTCCTTAAGAAAATTCCGCGTCCACCGACTGACCAAAACAACTAGGGCGAGAGCCAGTACCAGAGCCAATATCGACTCCACAGATACCGAATTACCCCCCAGTTGAAATAGCGGCGAGGAAAACACGGCCCCCGCCTTCGAGAATAATTTCTCTAAAAATACTGTTATCTGTTCCATAGTCTGTATTGTCGCTAGGTTGTTGATAATTGATAATTATCAATTATCAATTACTTTTCCCCATCCACGGCTTCTATATATTGGGTGTCAATCAAAAAAGCGCCCTTTTCAAATCTTACTCCCCAATAACCCCCAGGACGGCGGTCTAAAACTACCCCCTCCTCGCCCAACCGAATTAAATTGGGCGGACGCAGCATGGGTATGGGTTCGGCGGTCTTCACATAGGGGGGCATCGCCACTACGCGCACTTTTTGACCTACGGTAATTTCTTTAGTTAGAGCCTCTCTAACAAATACCTGCTATTTTTTAGCGAGTATTTGCTAGAGCTTACGAAAAAGCTGGAATCTGTAATCAATAATCTAGCAAAAATCACAACCTAACGATTAAGAGCGATTAGACGCAAGTAATCCCCTAGAGGATAAATCACACCACCGATTAACGAATTGTGCAGCAGAAGCGAAAATATAAGGGGTGTTTTTACCAGCTAGCTGGAATCGATTAATGGTTATATGAGTAAAAATATGGTTTATTGCTGAATGAAAAGGTTGGTGAACTTTCGGTAATATACGGTTTGTGATGAAAAAGTTCTGATATAGTGGTAGTCATGTCAAATACAAATATCATTCCCTCACTCATCAGAGAATTGCGCCAACACCTCGGACTTACCCAGGAAAAACTGGCTGAACGCTTAGGGGTGCCCAGACCGTCAACCGTTGGGAGCGAGGTCATGCGCTGCCATCTCCTCTAGCACTGAAAGCAATTAAGCGGGAGGTGCGGGCAATCAGAGAACAAGGACAGGATTTGCTGAAAACTTATTTTGGGGATTAGAATGCCAGAGCGGTTACTACAACTTGACGATTTAAGAACGTTGGAAAGTCCCGAAGGAATAGCTGCACTATTCCGAAAATTAGGTTATAACGCTCAAACAGAGTCGGTTGATGTTAGTGACCTGGAGCTTTCGGCTAGAAGTACGGAAGCAATTTACGATGCTCATTTGATTGCCAGCCAAGGCTACAGTGATTTGCAAGTCCTGTTATTCAAAGGAGGTGTTGAAGCCGTTTTTGAGGGGAAGGGATGTGAAGCGGTGGTGTGTTCATTTTGCAGAGCAGTACCCAATCAAAATTGAGTCATCAGAAAATAAGCAGCATCCTTGGAGTGATAAGCCAGAAAAGGAAGCAGAAAAGATTTTTGCAAAAACTTATCCGGCTATTTATGGAAATCTCAAGGATTTGATAGATAAATTAATTAAACGAACAGATCCAAGTAAATATTTTTGGGGATTCAGAAATTGTTATGATTGGCAAGAATTTGAAACTCATAAAATTATTTTAAGATAAATTATGAACAAAGCAACTTTTGCGTTCGATACGGAAAATTTTTACTTTAACGATACTCTATTTATGGTTTTTTTTAATAAAAAAGCGATGGCAGCGATATTAAATTAGTTGATAGGATGGTGGGTTTTAACTAATATTTGTAATGATTTACAAAATGGTTTTCTACGAGCTGATCAAGAGAAACTTGAACAAATCCCCATCCCCACCGCCCCCGAACCAGACCGCCTAGCCATCGAAGCCCTAGTGCAGAAGTGCCTAGATGCCAAAGGAGTAGGGGTAGAGGAGTGGGAAGCGCAGATAGATGATAGGGTAGCTCATCTGTATGGGCTGACGGCTGAAGAAGTGAAGATTATTCAGGGGTAGTAACCGATGACTCACCGCCACATTCACCTAGAAGACCTGCTAGATATCACCGACGCCCTATCGGTAGCGGTGATATTCGAGGCGTTGGGGTATGATGCCTGTTGCGATGCCATTGAGGTAAGTGACCTAGAGTTATCGCCCACCAGCACCGAAGCCATCAAAGGGGCGTATCTAATTGCCAATCAGGAAAGCGGGGCACTACAGGTATTTCTATTGGAATTAGAACCAAGGAGTTGGAGTTCTAATAAAGCGGTAATCAGCCGATTAACCGCAATTGCTAAGAGTTTATCTCAGCGTCCCACCTACATCCTAATTGTCGCTACCGTGGACTATCGACAGTTGGTACTGGTCAGTCCCATCAAAACATTTGACCAACAATGGAACCTCAAGGTAAGCATAGCCAAGATGTTCATCGACCTCAGAGACCCCAGCTTTTATGAGCTGAACCAACTAGAAAAGATGGCTGCCCGTACCCTAAACCCTCAGCAACTTTACCGGGTACAACACCAGACATTAAAACAGGCAAGGAAAGAGAAACAGGAACTCCTCGACACTGACCCAATGCAATGGTATCTCAGAATAATTGGTCGAATCCCATTACTTAACAGGCAGGATGAGATATTGCTAGCGCAACGGGTACAACGATGGCTCCAGTTAAGGGAACACAGAAATTTGCTAAGTTCCACCCTACACCGAGAACCCACAGACCTGGAGTGGGCAACAAGTCAGGGTTTATCGCTATCCCAATTGTATGATGTTATCTCAACCGGAAAATATGCTCAGGAAACTTTAGTGTGCAGTAACCTCAGATTGGTAGTCTCCATTGCCAAAAAATACCAAAATCGAGGTCTAGAGTTGTTGGATTTGATTCAACATGGCAACCTAGGATTAATTAAGGCTACTAAAAAGTTTGACCCCATAAAAGGTTATAAGTTCTCAACCTATGCAACCTGGTGGATTAAGCAATTTATTATCCGTGGTATTCATAATGATTCAAGAATGATTAGACTGCCAATACACGTTTATCAGAGCCTCAACAAAATCAAGAAAGCGACCCGTCACCTTACCCTTAACCTTAACCGTCCTCCCAATGTAGAAGAAATTGCGGCTGAGTTAAAGATGAGTGTACAGCAGGTTGAGTATCTACGTCAAATCAACCAACTAAGTCAACCAAGTTCATTAGATGCCAAACTAACTGATGATTTAAGGTTAGCCGATTTGCTCTACAGTAACGATGACCCCACTCAATGGCCAGAACATCAGTGGATCCGTGATGAAATTGATGAAGCACTATCTAGTTTAGAAACACGAGAGCAAAAGGTAATAATCTTGCGATATGGCCTCAACCATAAGGGAAAACAATCTTTGCAACAAATTGGTTATTCCCATAATATGACACGAGAAAGGGTGCGCCAGATTCAGAATAATGCTTTAAAAAAACTTAGAATATTTTATAAAGTACCACAAGAATGTCAGGATGTGGTTGACCCTGCAACCGAATCCCAAGTTGGTCAAACTGATTCGCCTAAATTACCGGTTAGTTATACTCAACCCAAATATGAGACTAAGCAGCATCAAACTATTTGGCCGAGAAATTCTAATCCTGCCCTATCTGCACTTGCTCAATTTCAAGAACTTAATGCCAACCGGTTGCTTTACACAAACGATGACGCATCTTTGAAGCAATACTTGTTGAAATTTATCAAGAGTAAAGCCTATCAATTCTATGCTGAACCAAAAATTATCATCTACCTCGTTTGGAACATTGATGTCAATCAAACTGAACTTTACTCCATTGCTCAAAAGCAATTAGAAGAATGGGGAATTTTGCCCCAACCCTAACTCATAATCATTTTTTACCACTGACCATCATGCCTATCCCAGACTACATCGACAACAGCAAACACACTCTCGAAGCGGTTCTCACCGAATTAATTGAGAAAGAGAACCAGCTTGTCCTCGACCTTGCCACTGCTTACTTCCGCGTCGAAGCCTGGTTACGGTTAGAAGACGCCATGAACCAGCTAACCGGGCTGCGGGTGCTTATCGGAACTGACCCCACTATTCGACCAGCGGAGGGCGATCGCATCGACTTGGTGAAACATCTGCGACGGGTGATTCAGCGGCAGTTGGAGGAGGAGCCATTTAAAATCGAGTACAAGCAACGGATTGACCGGGCAATCGCCTACTTCCAGCAAGACCACATCCAGATGCGGTTGTTTGGGGCACTTGGGAGCAAGCGTCAATTTCTCCACGCCAAGGCGTATATATTCGATATGTACAGTATCGTCGGTTCCAGCAACTTCACGCCATCAGGGCTAGAAGACAACTCCGAGCTAAATGTAGTCAACAAAATCGAGGCGATCGCTCGTGACTTGCGACAAAACTGGTTTGAGGGATTTTGGAACCACCCCAGTGTTGACCTGGACTACAAGAGCAAGTTCATCGACGCCCTCAACGCCTCCAAGTTTGGCAGCAAAGCCTACACACCTTACCAGGTATTCCTCAAGGCGCTATACGAACTATTCAAAGAGGAACCGATTGTTGGGGCAACCGATCGCACGTCGGTGGAACTAGCCAATTTCCAGCAGGAGGGGTTTCACAGAGCAGTACGGCTGATTAACAAACATGGTGGCTGTATGGTTGCCGATGCGGTGGGTTTGGGGAAAACCTATATCGGGTTGCGGGTGCTGGAATACTACTTAACTCAAGAGCGCAAGCCAGGAAAAGTACCCCGCTCCCTGGTGTTATGTCCCGCTCAGTTACGGGATTTGGTCTGGAATAAAAAGCTAGACGAGTTTGGCATCAAAGCGGATATTGTCTCCCACGAAGAAATTAGTCGGAGTACATTTGATATCCGCCGCTATAGCAACCACGATATTATCGTCATTGACGAATCGCATAACTTCCGCAATTCCGCCACCAACCGTTACCGTAACCTCCAAAAACTTGTCAATAGTGGTAAACGCGGTAAAAAGCTGGTATTGCTCACGGCAACACCTATCAACAACAGCGTGTTTGACCTATACCACCAGATTCTCCTGCTTGCCCGTGACCAAAACACTTATTACCGGATGGATGGCATTAGCAATCTGAAAACCTACTTCAAGGACTTATCCCAGGGCAGGCAAGAGATTACCAATCTCCTATTTGAGACAATGGTAAGGCGATCGCGCCAGGATGTGATTCGGCGACAGAAGGCAGGAGAGGAAATTCGGATTGCCGGAAAGCTGATTCAGTTTCCCCAGCGGGAATTAGAAAACTTCACCTACAACTTTGAGGCAAGTTTTTCGGGTTTGTACCTGAAAATCGCCAATCAGATTGACGAACTGAATCTGGCTCCATACAATATCAAAGCATTCAAAAAGCGCCAGTCCAAAGACGACGAAACCGAGGTCAAGCGGAACAAAGCCCTAGTCGCTTTACAGAAGGCGCTCTACCTCAAACGGCTAGAGAGTGGGTTGATAGCCTTTAAAAATAGCATCCGCTATCAGTTGCAGTTCCAAAGCAAATTTTACCAGATTCTCACCGAGGAAGGAAAGTTACTTGATAGCAAAAATTTCCGCAAGCTGATTCTAGCTCTTGAGGATGAGGAGGAACTGCACTCAGTTACAGAGATTATTGACTCTCTCGAACCAGTTAACGCGGGGCAGTATAATCTCAGTCAACTGAAAGAGCATATTGAAGCAGATGTGAGTCTGTTGGGCGGCATCCTTGATATGCTAAATACCATTGAAATCAGCGTTGAAACCGGAGCAGACTACGACCGTAAATTAACCGCCTTCAAAGAACTGCTGCTTAACAACCTGAAAGGGCAGAAAATATTGGTGTTTAGCTATTTCAAGGATACAGCGCAATACCTGTACAACGCGATAGTCAATGATTCGGAGTGGCTACAGCAAATGGCAGTGGATGGGCGACACCCAGTTATCGAACTCATCACCGGCGGCACATCTGGGAAACAGCGCCAGGAAATAGTCAGCCGATTTGCGCCGAAAGCCAATCACCAGACAAAGGAAGAGCTACAAGAGCTTCTGAACAACCCCATCGATATTCTTGTCTGTACCGACGTACTTTCGGAAGGGCAAAACCTCCAGGATGCGGGGGTGTTGGTGAACTATGACCTGCACTGGAACCCGGTACGGATGATTCAGCGAGCTGGACGCATCGACCGACTTGGCACCGATTATGACCAACTCTACATTTACAACTGTTTCCCAGAGGAAGGACTAGAAGCACTACTGGGTTTGGTAAAGCGTTTGCAGGAGCGGATTGCCACCATTGACCGAGAAGTAGGACTTGATGCCAGCGTTCTTGGTGAAGCCATCTCCGAAAAATCACTTGAGGAACTCTTCCGCCTTAAACGCGCCAATACCGAAGCAGAAAAACAAGAAATTCTGGAAGAACTGGAACAAGCCTCAGATTTAATCTCCCTCGATGAGATGCGATTGCCCCTGGTCGAATATGTCCAGCGCAAGACGGCTGAGCAGGTTGAAGATATCCCATTAGGCATTCACAGCACCCGGTACTTTAAGATTCCGCATAAAAACTTTGCTGATGGTGGGATTTTCTTAGCATTCAAAGCCGGTGACAAACATTACTGGTACTTCTATCCACGAATCGGCCATACCATCTCCACTGACATCAGTCAGTCTATTGATGACAAGCGCCAGATATTCAACTGGATTAAATGCCAAGAGTCCGACTTTCCACGACCTGACAAACTACCCCCCGTACAATTTGATAGGACAATTTTTCCTGTGCTAGAGAGCGCTCTCAACAATCTCATGGGGATGTTTGAGCGGCAGCAAACCGCTTCCAAGATTAAACCAGTGCTGACAAAACTCATTAACAGTGTGCGGGAGAAATTCAACGAAGCAGATTTATTACAAGATTCTCTTAGTGAGGACATCAGAAACCGGATTTTGTCTGTCATCGACGCAACCAATCTCACTGCGTTTGAGCGAGATATTCGGCGGATGTGGGACAAATTCAGAGAATCGAACAATATGGCTGAACTGGCTGCTGATCTAGACGAGTTTTTCGCCGACAATGAGTTGTATTCAGAAACCGAGGAAGACCCTAACCTAAAAGCATTCAAAATGGTTAAACGACAGGAGATTCAGCTCGTTTGCTACGAATGGTTATATCCCAATCAGCCACAATCTTAACAATCTGCGCCCATGAATTTACGGCCCTTGAATGAATAATTGTAAGATAGCTGGTACTTACCGGCTAAAGTGAACCGGCATCCTTCTAGCGCGGTTAGAATCGATTTTTTAGTGTGTACTTAAAAGAAGATTAAAGCGAGGTAAGTTGATGAGATTTAGCAAAAATTGGCGGGTCATTCTCCAACTTGTTCTGGTTGCCCTTTTAGTGGTGGTTGGCACCATCGGCACTCTAATTAAAACTGCCCAAGGAAAAAGAGATTTGATAGAATTTATTGATTCCATTAAATCAGTCGAGCAAGTCAAACAACAACTACGCGAAACCTTTAAGTTTTCAGATGGCTGTGGCGTTGGGAGTTGCATAAATGGTACAAACACCAGAATTTGCGAAACCGTTGCCGCTTTGGATGTCCAAGTTAATGGCAAGATTATAGGTGGGATGAGTTCGCTTGGTTCAGACGTAAAGATTCCAATTTCTAATTCAGATTTAGAGCTAATGAAACTTATCTTTAGCCAGTGCAAGCCTACAAACTATCAGTATTGGAATTGGCCGATGATGCTGCACGTTTGATATTCCGCCAGCAATGAAGCTGACCAGCAGGTTCGACAGGGTTTAGGTGTACAACCTCGCCGGAGGTAATGAGTCAAGTATGTTGATATGACTTTGGTTAGCCACCGATGGAAAATTGGCATCATAGAGATTTGTGTATAAACCGTAGCCCAAAAAGGGAGAGGGGCACCTTGACAAATGACAAATGACAATTATCAATTATCAATTATCAATTATCAATTATCAATTACTTTTCCCCATCCACGGCTTCTATATATTGGGTGTCAATCAAAAAAGCGCCCTTTTCAAATCTTACTCCCCAATAACCCCCAGGACGGCGGTCTAAAACTACTCCCTCCTCGCCCAACTGAATTAAATTGGGCGGACGCAGCATGGGCATGGGTTCGGCGGTCTTCACATAGGGGGGTATTGCCACTAGCCGCACTTTTTGACCCACAGTAATTTCTTTTGCCATCGCAACGGCCCTCACTCACTGACTAGGTTTGACTTTCTTTCTCTATGGTTGATCAAAAGAGAGCAGCAGTGACCCCTCATATCAAGTCCTACTGCTTCATTTGTGAATAACTGAGGGGGCAGCCACGCTTTGCTGCCCCTACGGTAGGGGCAATCAAAGTGTGGTTGCCCCGAAATTATCCGATCGATACTCCCAGACTTGATATCAGTTGTATTAAGGTGTTTGCCAAATCCGCTGGTGGTATTGGTCGGGTTTGGCGTAGGGGTCTTCGGGAGGGTGGCTGTGACCGTCACCGTGATGGTGGTGGTGGTCGTGATGATGGTGGTCGTGATGATGGTGGTGGTCGTGATGATGGTGGTGGTTATCCCCATCAAGAGCCGCCAGACGGAATTTGCACATCTGGCAATTCATCTGCACTTGTCCGAGCTGAATTTCGATTTCTCGCTGGCGGAGGAGGGAGAGGAGTTGGGGTTGGATGCCCATCTCTGGTAAGCAAGTAATCTGAATTTCGGGATGTTGTTCTTGATGGGCGGCGGCGATGTGGTAAATTTTTTTGACTAAGGCGCCGGTGAATAGGAAGTAAGGCAGGACGATAATGCGCTTGGGTTGGTAGAGGAGGGCGCGGCGGAAACCTTCTTCTAGCCTGGGGTGGGTGATGCCGATGAAGCAGGTTTCTACGGTTTGATAGCCGCTGCCTTCCCAGAGGATGCGGGCCATTTTGCAGGCGTCGCCGTTGGCGTCGGGGTCGGAGGCGCCGCGTCCGACGAAGAGGAGAACGGTGTCAGTCCGGGAGATGCCCTGGGGGTTCTGTTGGGGGGTGTCTAGTGCGTCTAAACGCTGTTGCCACAGTTGGACAATCTCTGGCTCGATGCCAAGGGGCCGGCCATAGTGAAATTCTAGGTGTGGATGTCGCTGCAGGGCCCGGTCTAGCTCGTTGGTGACATCAAATTTATTGTGCCGAGCGGCAAATAATAGGATTGCTAGGGCGGATATTTGCTGATATCCTTGGGCGACGCACCAATCAATGCCTTCTTGAATGCTTGGGCCGGTGAGTTCCAGAAAGCAAGGCACTACGGGGCGGGAGGGGTCTAAATCCCGATAGGTGTTGACAAAATCTAGAAAGCTCTGGCGTCCTTCGTCGTCCCTGGTCCCGTGTCCGATCGCCAGCAGGGGTCTTGCCAAAGGTAGAGGCGGCAATTCCAGAGCCAGTTTTGACGGGGTTGTGTTTGCATTGAGTATTACCATTAATTGAAGCTCCTTTCCCGTGGTAGGCAGAGGTATGTGATGTGG
The DNA here is from genome assembly GCA_015296065.1 of Oscillatoriaceae cyanobacterium M33_DOE_052. Classification (GTDB taxonomy): domain Bacteria; phylum Cyanobacteriota; class Cyanobacteriia; order Cyanobacteriales; family Laspinemataceae; genus Koinonema. The sequence goes on from DVDU01000272.1 coordinate 14,529, forward strand.
CCGTCCTGACTGGACGCGGTGGGCGCCCGGAGGCTGGCATTTTCGCGGCTCCTGGTGGGGCGATCGAATTGGTTGGGGGGGTTAACGAGTTTTTCTGCGCCCACCCCGACACCGGCCATGCTGCGCGCTACCATGTGCTTAGCTATCTTAGCGGATTCCCACAAACGGCGTAATGCCGGGAGGGGGGATAAAAACAGCGATCGTGTCAATGGGGGGCTGAGGTTGAGTCTGAGTCAAATTTCTGTATCCCAAGTGGTGAAAACTCTGCAAGCGGATTTGCCCAGTCTTTTTCAGCGGGATATCTCCTACGATATCTACACGGACGATATTTATTTTCAAGACCCCGTAAACACTTTTAAAGGTAAATTAAACTACCGGATTATCTTTTGGACTCTGCGCTTTCACGGGCGCTTGTTTTTTCGCGAATTACATTTTGATTTGCATGATATCCAGGCCACAGATGACGAGATTATCGCTACCTGGACGGTGCGGGGGGTGCTGCGTTTACCCTGGAAAACCAGGCTGTTATTTAACGGCTATTCTACTTATAAACTCAACAGTGAAAGTCTAATCTACCATCATGTTGATACTTGGGATCGCCCGCCAGGAGAAATTTTGAAGCAGTTCTTGCCATTGTAAAAACCTGGTGTCCTTGGTCATTTGTCCTTTAAATGAAAAAGGAGAAATGACAAGTGACTAATGACACGATAACCAACCCAGTTTCTGGGGGGGAGGTTTCTGGCTGCTTATGATTTAGCCACTACACTGTAGGCTGAGAAACCAGATTTCTGGGGGGAAAGGGGCGGGGCATCGTCTGGTCGGGGGAGGGACAGGGACTCTCAGTTTTTTTTTCCTTAAATTCTCCCTAACCATTGACAAAATGTGTGAAATATGATAAATTCCATTATTTAAGAATCACAATTAAAGCAAACGTCGGCGTGATAGCACATGGGTAACAAACTGGGTATTTTAATAGCGGGCTACGGCGGGGCAATCAGTTCCACGGTTGTCGCGGCGCTGGATCTGATGACTAGGGGCCTGCGTCCCAGACTGGGCATGATTTGCGAAACAACTGAGCCGAGCGGGATTACGGTGGGCAGCAAACTGGGGGCTCCCGATTTGGCCGATACAGTTATATCAGGTTGGGATGTGGTTCCCGAAACGATCGGAGAGGCTCTCGTCACCCACCAGGTACTCACTGATACGGATATTCGGGATGTCTCCCCCGCCACCAAGGGGATGCGCCCCATACTTGTACCCCCAAAGCATACGGAAACTACTAATGGCCATTACGAGTTCGGCGGTCGCATAGAAAAGCTGCGCCAAGATATCCGGCAATTCCGGGCAGAAAATCAAGTGGACTGGGTGGTGGTGGTCAATTGTATGTCCACTCAGCCAACTCCGGCGTGGTCCGCTAACTACGAATCCTTGGAGCAGTTCCAAACTGCCTGCGCCAAGGGCGACCCTTGCGTTACCCCCTCAATGGAATACGCCTGTGCCGCAATCCTCGAAGGTGCCGGTTATGTGAACTTTACTCCCAACTTGGCCACTATCCCCGCTTTACTGGAACTAGCTAACCAAAAGCGGGTGCCTTTGGCGGGGAAGGATGGTAAAACCGGTCAAACTCTGCTGAAAACGGCTCTGGCTCCTATGTTTAAGCTCAGAGGTTTGCAGGTACAGGGTTGGTTTAGCACCAATATCCTTGGCAACAGGGATGGGGAAGCTCTCAGTGAGCCTGATGCTTGCAATACTAAAGTCACCAGCAAGGAAAGTTGTCTAGATAACATTCTCGGCTACGAGGTGGACGACCACCAAGTTTATATCCACTACTACCGCCCCCGCCGGGATAATAAGGAAGCCTGGGACAATATCGATGTGGATGGTTTTCTCGGCTATTCCATGCAGGTTAAGGTGAATTTCCTCTGCCGGGATAGCATTCTCGCTGCGCCTCTGATTCTAGACTTGGCTCGGTTGATGGCGGTGTCTATGCGTGAAGGTGAGTACGGTCCGCTTACCCAGCTCTCGATGTTCTTCAAGTCGCCGGAAGTGCCTGTAGGCACTCCTGTGCAGCACGATTTGTTTGTGCAGCGCCAGATATTTGAAGAGTGGGTGGAAAAGTGCGCCGCTCATGCTCCCGTTAAGGTGGCTGTTTAATCTAGTCATTTGGGATAGTTTTCGGGGGCGCTAGTCACAGCGCCCCTGTGTTGTTTTTGGTCTGCTGGCTGCTCGTATTATCTGGGGATGGGGAAATGGCGATCGAGATGGCGTTGTTTGGTGCGGGAAGAATTGGGGAAATTCACGCGGCGAATATCGCCCACCATCCGGCGGTAAGGTTGCGCTATGTGGTGGGGGGGCAGGATGCAAACCGCTCTGCTACCCTGGCGGCGAAATATGGAGCAGCGGCGGTGTCTGCGGATGTGGCTCTGGGGGATGGGGAGGTGCAGGCTGTGGCGATCGCCTCTCCGACTCCCACCCACCCAGATTTAATCATTAAAGCGGCTGGCGCCGGAAAAGCCATCTTTTGCGAAAAGCCGATCGCTTTAAACTTACAGCAGCTAGACGACTCCCTCGCCGCTGTAAAAACCGCTGGCGTCCCCTTTTTCCTCGGTTTTAACCGTCGCTTTGACCCCAGTTTTAGCCAACTGCATACAGCAGTAAAAGCAGGGCAAATTGGCTCAGTAGAAATGGTCAACATCACCAGCCGAGACCCCGCCCCCCCGCCCCTAGAATATCTCCAAACTTCTGGCGGCATCTTCGCCGATATGGTCATCCATGATTTTGATATGGCGCGGTGGTTGTTAGGAGAAGAACCTACGGAAATCTTTGCTACTGCCAGTTGTTTGGTGAATCCAGAAATTGCCCAACTGGGCGATGCCGATACCGCCATGATTATCCTCAAAACTATGAGCGGCAAACTTAGTCATATTAATGTGAGTCGCCGCGCTGTCTATGGTTACGACCAGCGCATCGAGGTATTTGGTTCGGCGGGGATGGTGCAGGCTGGCAACCACACTCCCACCACTGTAGAATTAGCCACCGCTAACGGCGTTAGTAGGGATAAACCGCTGCATTTCTTTTTGGAAAGATACGCCGCCGCTTACCAGCGAGAAATTGACCATTTTGTTGATATAATTACTAAAGGTGTGTCGCCGTTGGTGGGCGGGGATGATGGCAGAAAATCTCTTATTCTGGCTGAGGCGGCGAAACTATCGGCTACTACTAATCAGCCGGTGAAATTATAACATAATTTAGCGGTAATTGCCAGATTTTTTATCAAGGTTAAATGAAGATGACCGCGATAATTTTAAATTTAGAGAATGTGGGACTTACGGACGATCAATTTTATCGTCTGTGTCAGGTAAATCGCGATTGGCAGTTGGAGCGATCGGCTAAAGGAGAACTGATAATTATGCCACCAGTGGGCGGGGTGAGTGGCCATAGAGAAGCTGATTTGATTACCGATTTGACTATCTGGAACCGGCAAACTAAACTGGGGATAGTGTTTAGTTCGGCTACGATTTTTCGTCTGCCTAATGGCGGGGATAGGTCGCCGGATGCAGCTTGGGTCAGCTTAGAAAGATGGCAAGCCTTAACCTTAGAGCAACAAGAAGCATTTCCCCCGATTTGTCCTGATTTTGTGATTGAACTGCGATCGCGGACGGATGCCATGCCACCCCTGCGGGATAAAATGCAGGAGTATCTGAATAGTGGGTTAAAATTGGGTTGGCTGGTGAATCCGCAAGAGCAGGAGGTAGCAATTTATCGGGATAATCAAGCAGTAGAAATTATTTCGCTTCCGGCGAGTTTGTCTGGGGAGACGGTGTTACCGGGATTTGTTTTGGATTTGCCGATATTTTAAATGCTAATTTAGTAACGCTATGAGATTGTGGCTGATATAGCCGATAGCGATTGGGGGTTTATCGGTGAGTAGTAATAAGATTTTTTCTAGGGTTTCGGGGAGGGTGGCACCATACAACCGCCACAATTTATCCCGGAGGTGATGTAAAATGCGATCGCCTACGATATCGTCTGTCCCGGGGCGCAATAACCAATGGGTTCGCAGTACCTGAAAATGCGCCATATCTTGGCTTTGGACGACTTGCTGAATTTCTGCAGCCGCCCGATCGACTAATTCATCAGTAACAGCTTTCATCACCAGGGGTTGCAGGGTGAATGAAGATGATTCTAGATGATACCATTTTTCTAGTAATGAGCGATGCTCTAAACTGGTGATGGCTTCTAAAACAGCTCCTGGGTCCGGGGAGATGAGAAAATGGGTTTGCAACCGAGGGAAGGAAATGGGCTGTTGCCAGATGGCTAGCCAGTAAAGGATGTCTCGCTCTAATGGGGACAGTGGCTGTAATTGCTGGTGGAGGATTTGGCGGAGGCGATCGCCCATCACCAAGGTGTTTTGATTGAGAAATTCGGCGATATTCCCCCCAAATACAGACTGAATTAAGGGAGTGACAATTTTGAGAGCCAGGGGATTACCGCGATAAAGCTGAATTAAAGCAGATATCCCCACTTTTTGACCAGTTAATCCTCTAGATTGCAATAATTCTAAAGCAGCGGCTTTGGCCAATCCCTGCAGTGGCAAGCAGCGAATAGTTTGGCCGTCAAAATCCAGGTTTGGTGGTTGTTGCCGACTGGTAATTATAATGCAGCTTTGATGGCGCTGGCAGCTTAATTGTGAGATAAATTGACTATATTCACTGGTGTGGATAACGGTTTCTAAACCATCTAAGATGACTAGGCAGCGGCGTTGTTGCAGATTGTTTATTATTTCGTTGATAGCCTGATGAATGTCTGGGACTGGGGTTTGATTGAAAGTGGCGAGGAGGCTATGGAGGACGGAAAGGAGGGAGGGGGAATGGGTAAATGTGCGCCAAATTAAGCAGTGAAAGTTATCCTGGATGCGGTCTGCTAAAGCCAGAGTAAGGGCAGTTTTGCCAATGCCGCCGATACCGATAATCGCGATTAATTTACATTGTTGTGTTATGCTCCAATTGTGGAGCTGCTCTAATTCCTGAGTGCGGCCAAAAAAGCTGTCGATATCTGGCGCTTCTTGCCAGTGAATTTGGCTTGTAGTGTGGTTGGGTTTTGGGTCAGAGTCTAAAGTCTCTGGCTCGGCAATTTCTTCCCAGTTACTAATGCCAACTGCCTCACAAATAGCGATAAAAATATCCCGTTGGATGCGTTCACCCTGCCAAAACCGGCGGAGCGTCGCTCTGGAGGTATGGGCCGACTCCCACCAGCGAGATGTATTGGTTTTCGTCCACCCCAGACGCTGGCGGGTGCGTTCTACCACAGCTAGTCCGGTTTTTGATGCTTTCAGGGAATTGGACATAGATATCTTGAGTGAGAGCTAGAATTATCTCAATCATGCCCGATCGGGCTGTTTATTGGTGAGGAGACAGCTCTAATAACAGGCGCATCCTCTCTATCCTCTTCTAGCAATTTAGCTAATTTATGGGCGGCATCGTGGGAATTATACGGCGACCAAACTGGATATGTTGCGCCCGGTTGCAGCCCTGCATTTTCTTCTTTGGCTAATTCTTCCACAAGAAACTGCATCACTTTCAGCTTATCTACACGAGATAGGCTTTGTAAGGTAGGGATAAGTTCGGTAATGCTCATAACACATCAACAGCATAATCCTCGGTTTTGCATAATCATCATAACACACCCGCGCAATTTTAACCCAACCATTGCCAATTTCCGTCTCGGCACCAACCAATTATAAACTGAAACCAGCATCAGCTACAACAGGACTTGATGCTCACATATTTTTTGTCAGCTCCAACTTTGAAGTTACCACATCCTCCATGAAAAAGCAAGCATATCTCAAAAATAATCTCCTGAGCCAACCACTGAACACCAAGTGAACATCAAGTGAGCATCAAGTGAGCATCAAACTGAGCATTTTTCCCAGAGCCACCGAGCTAAACTAGAGACATCAGACCAAACGGAGGTTGCTCCTATGACTCAGACCGTGAAAAATCCTGGTGGTTTGTACGCTAAAACCGCCGACCAACAGCAACTCGCCTTTCCCCTCAAGCACACCGATGTGCAAGCACAGGTGACGGGGAACCTGTCCCGAGTGGAAGTTACCCAGACCTTTGAAAATCCCTTCACCACTACCCTAGAAGCAGTGTATATCTTCCCCCTCCCAGATGAAGCGGCGGTGGATGATATGCTGATTCGCATCGGTGATAAAACCATTAAAGGCAGCATCAAAAAACGGGAAGAAGCCCAGCAAATCTACGAACAAGCTAAAAAGCAGGGACGCACCGCTGGACTTTTAGAACAGGAACGGGATAACATTTTTACTCAATCTCTCGCCAACATCAAACCGGGAGAGCAGATTGATGTGATTATTCGCTATAGCGACAAACTGAAATTTGAAGGCGGGGATTACGAGTTTGTCTTCCCAATGGTAGTTGGCCCCCGGTACATTCCCGGAACCCCCATTGAGGAAAACGCTGGCGCCAGTGGCTCTGCACCTGCACCCATGACCCAAAATCAGGACACAGATTTGGTGCCAGATGCGTCGCGACTCAATGCCCCAATTTTACCCCCAGGAACTCGTTCTCGTCACGACATTAATGTAACCGTCGCAATTGATGCTGGGGTGGAAATTCGGGAGGTAAGTTCTCCCTCGCACCAAATCCAGATTGTCCGGGAAAACCAGATAGTGCGGGTCAACTTGGCAGGGGGTGATACTATCCCCAATAAAGACCTAATTTTGCGCTATCAGGTGGCGGGAGATAATACTCAAGCTACGGTGATGACGCAAGCAGACGAAAAAGGGGGACATTTCGCGGTTTATCTGATTCCCGCTGTGCAGTATCGCCCCAATGAATTAGTGCCGAAAGATGTGGTGTTTCTCATCGATACTTCTGGCTCTCAGAACGGGGCGCCCCTGCAACAATGTCAGGAATTAATGCGCCGGTTTATTAGCGGACTAAATCCTAATGATACGTTCACGATTATCGATTTTGCCGATACCACTCAACAACTCTCACCAGTTCCCTTGGCGAATAATCCCCAAAATCGCTCCCAAGCCATCAAATATATTAACAAGTTAACCGCTGATGGGGGAACGCAACTGCTGCGGGGGATTCGCGCTGTGTTGAATTTCCCGGTGACTGACCCCGGACGGTTGCGGAGTATTGTGCTGTTAACCGATGGTTATATTGGCAATGAGAATGAGATTTTGGCAGAAGTGCAGCAAAATCTGAAATCTGGGAATCGTCTTTACAGTTTTGGGGCGGGCAGTTCGGTAAATCGGTTTTTGATTAACCGAATTGCGGAAATTGGTCGGGGGATATCGCGCATTATCCGCCAAGATGAGCCTGTGGATGAGGTGGTAGAAAAGTTTTTCCGCCAAATCAATAATCCGGTTTTGGCAAATATTCAATGGCAGTGGGAAGGTGAGGGAGACTTACCGGTGATTTATCCTGCCTTTGTGCCAGATTTGTTTGCAGAGCAACCGTTGGTTTTGTTCGGACGCAAGACGGATAAACGGAGTGGCAAACTACAGGTTTCTGGGGTAGCTGCGGGTGGTTCGCGGTATCAGCAAAGTTTTGAGCTAAACTTTGCCACACAGGGGAACCCTGCTATTGCCCAGCTTTGGGGACGCGATCGCATCAAAGATTTAATGAATCAAATGGTGAGCGGTGACACTAAATCTGGTGTCACAGCGGTGACGGATACGGCTCTGGCTTATCAATTGTTATCGCAATATACGGCTTTTGTGGCGGTGAGCGATGATGTGCGGGTGAATCCTGATGATGATTCTGTATCTGTGCAAGTGCCTGTGGAAATGCCGGAAGATGTGAGTTATCAGGGAGTTTTTGGGGCTGTGGCTGCGGCTCCGGGGATGACTGTAAAGCCTGCTATGGCAGTGCAGCAAACAAAATCTACTTTTAGTGCTTTCTTGTCACCAATTACGGAGATGGAGTTCAATCGCATAACAAGCAATGTGGAATCGAAGCTGGAGTCATTTGCCCGCGCTTTTGAGCCGGTTGAGGAAGATATGGAAATGGAAGCGCCAGCGTCGCCACCGGTTCCCTGGCAAATTGTCAGTGCAACGGGATTAGATGAGGCGGCAATTTCCTTGCTGACGAAACATCTGGAGTCTCTCCAACTTCCGCCCGGATTTAGTGGCGATTTAGTGTTGGAATTCCAGGTGAGTAAGGGACGGGTGAAAGGGATTATGGTGGATGATTCTGCCTCCACCCTCACAGACAACAAGGATGTGGAAGTCATCGGCGATTTGGTGTTTGAAGTTGAGGGGAGTAAACGACGGAAGAAAGGGAATTTGGTGGGGGATGACGCTGCCACCGTCAACGTCCAACCTTTAATCGAAGCTATCCGGCGATTAATCCTCACCTGGCGAGCCCCCAAAACCCTGAAAACCACCGTTATTCTCACCCTGAGAATTGCCACATAATTCACCCCAAAGGGCATTTAATTCCCTGATAAGGACACGGCATTGCCGTGTCCCTACGGGGGTGGGGGGGTTTTACCCGAATTGGTCGGTTCCCAACCAAGATTTTGGTGCAGCAGGTTGCTGGGTTGCGGGAAATTAAGAAACCTTCTTCCGATAATTTCTCGGGATATTGCTATAATTATATCAAACTTCATCCTCGGTTATAGGCACAAACAGCTATCTAGCAAAAAAATCTCAACAGGAGGTCTTTAATTTACGTTGTCCGTTTCTACACCATCTGGGGGAAACATCACCATTGAATCGGGTGCTAATCCTTCCCCAAAGGAACTACAGTCAGCCTCCTACTACACCGAACAAGGGTTAAATGTCAAGTTTCTCAATCCGGATAACACTCCTAACGTCCGCACCCCAGATATTTTAGTTGATGGCATTGGCAATGTTGACTTATATCATCCAACAAATACGACCTCAGTTGAAGCGATAATCCGTGCTATTAAGAAGAAAGGAAGTCAAACGCCGACGGTTCACGTTGAGCTACCGGCGGATACGGCGATATCCGATGCAGAAGCGCAGCATATTCCTGCTAGAGTTTTCGGAGGAATAGGAGGTTCAGGAATCCAGCGGATTATTATTACAAAATCATGTCAACTTATTGTGGATAGGGAAAGATAAAATTATGCCTAAAATTGTTTGTGGCAACTGCTCGCATATCCTAAATATCTCAGAAATTAGCCATGAGAACGAGTTTGAATTGTTGCCATCAGCTCAAGTAGATGAATTGCTAAATGAAGGCTTAGAAAAGACGATGGCTTATCCAGATTTGCCAACAAAAATAGCAATTTTTAGCGATTTATGGGCAGAAAAAACGCAGACTTTTTGGCGCTGTCCCCATTGTGGCTCTCTGATTTTAAGTGGCGCCGATGGCCGGGTTGAAACATATGTCAAACGATAGCTATTAATCGGCACCCAGAATTTATCGGTTTAACCCCAATATTTTGGTGCATTTGCTGGTAAGGACACGGCATTGCCGTGTCCTTACGATAATTCCTTCAACTTTCCCCACGAGCCGTAGCTTTAGCCTGATTTACATCTACAAACAACAGCAAAATCAACCCCAAAATAAAAAACACAATCAATCCTAAAATAGAATTGCGTGCCGTTCCGGTAAACTGGCGGATGAGGGCAAATGCTAGAGGCCCCAAAATCGCCGAACCTTTATTAAACACCGAGTAAAACCCATAAAACTCGGCTGCTGCTTGAGCGGGAATGATTGCCCCATATAAAGAGCGGCTGAGAGATTGCGCCCCACCCAGAACCAACCCCACAAACACTGACATGATAAAATATTCACTGGGCGATTGCATGAAATAGGCGTAAATCACCACAAATGACCAGACAATCAAAGTGATAATTAAAGCATTTTTGGCTGAAATTAGTTCAGCCAGCTTGCTAAAGCCTAGCGCCCCTATCATCCCGATAAACTGAATCATTAAAAGCGCTAACATCAGCACAGTATTGGAAAATTTTAGCTCTTCTTTGCCAAATATGGTGGCCATACTGATGACAGTTTGAATGCCATTGGTGTAAATCATGTATGCCACCAAAAATAGTAATAGTTGCCGGAAGCGTCCCGCTTTTCTCATCGTTACCACTAGGCGCACTATGCCCACCCGGATAAATGCCAGCCACTGAGGGAGATGGCGATATTCTGGGGGCAAAGTTTCAGAATTTTTTGTTTCTTTTAAATAGAATAGTGATATAATAGAAAAACCACCCCACCACAGAGCTGCCATTAAAATCCCTATTCGGGCTGCCATTCCTGGGGATATGCCGATTTTATCTCCTAAAGCGATTAAAGCGAGGGCCAGGGCAAATTGCAATCCTCCCCCCACATATCCGCAAGCGAAACCTAACCCGGAAACCCAATCCATTTTATCTTCTGAGGCGATTTCTGGGAGAAAGGCATCGTAAAAAATATTGGCTCCTACGAAGCCAATTTGGGCGATACTAAATAATATTATGGTTGGCCAAATATCACCGGGGCCACAAAAGAAGAGCAAACAGGCGGCGGCGCTACCGGTGTAGCAAAAAGTCATTAAAAATTTCTTTTTTGCGGCGGAGAAATCGGAGATGGCGCCTAATATGGGGGCAAAAATGAAGACGAAAAAAGATGAAAAGCTGATGGTAAGTCCCCAGAGGACGGTGGCGCTGTAGGTAGTGCCGCCTATGGTGATGCCGCCCTCGGGGACGATCGCCCCAGCAAAATAAGCAGGAAGTAAGGCGACGGTGACGGTGGTAACGTAGGCGGAATTCGCCCAATCGTACATCACCCAGCCGAAAATTTGCTTTTTGTCGTTGAGCATCTTACCTCCAATTATTGCCGATTAACAATAAGTTATCATTTGATGGGTTAAGCTGAGTTGAGCAACCCATAGGATGTCGGACATCAGATGATTATGGAATCTATAGCTACTAAAATAGCGAATTTCCGAGATAAAATTCCCGCACGGGCGTACTTATTGCTAGCGGTGATTATTTTTGCCACGGCGAGTTCTATAGTGCGTCAGCTTACGCAGATTGGGGAGCAAAACCCGATTGCAGGGAAAAATCCTATTTCATTTTGTAATGTTTTATTTGTGGGCAATATCGTTGCTCTCATGGTGTTAGTGGCGATTTATGGCAAGCATTGGCACATCAGCAATATCAAGAAACTTTCGGGCAAACATTGGCTAGGTTTGAGTGCGACAGCAATCCTTTCCGTAGCGTTGGCGCCATCTTTAACCTTCATGGCTTTGTCTCAAACTACCGTGAATAACGTAGTATTAATTGGGCGCATAGAAACGCCATTGATTCTAGCGTTATCGGTGATTTTGCTGGGGGAGCGGGTAAATCGCTGGGTAGTGACGGGGGCGGCGGTTTCATTCGTGGGGGTGATCCTCACGATTTTGCTGCAACAGCCTGCAGGGGATATGGGAGAAATGGGGATGGGTTTTACTGTGGGGAAAGGTGAGTTGATGGCACTGAAAGGAGCAGTAGCGCTGGCGATTTCTACGATTATCAGTAAAGTTACCCTGAAGCAGATTCCTTTAGGGATATTCAGTATTTTTAGGACGGCAGTGGGAACGGCGGTATTTGCGGCAATTGTGGTGCAAATGTATGGAGTGAATCATTTTGTTACTGTCTTCTCACCGCTGTTGTGGCAATGGATGTTGTTTTATGGGGGGGTGATTGTGGTGGGAGGTCAGTTATTGTGGTTTAATGGTTTGAAAAAAGCGGGGGCATCGGATGTATCGATGGCCACTTCTTTTAGCCCGATCGCCGGGATATTGGCGGCGTATTTGCTGTTAGGAGAACTGCCCACAACGGCGCATTACATCGGTGGGAGTTTAATTTTAGCTGGCATCGCTATCAACCAAATTGGATTACGGCAAAAAATCGCCCCCATTGAGGTCAAGGTTAAAAACATGGATATGGAAGCAGGATTTAAGGGAGTTTGAGGGAAGAGAGGGAGGAGGGGGAAGAGAGGGAGGAGGGGGGAGATGGGGAGGAGGGGGAAGATTACTTCCCACACTCCCCACGCTCCCCACACTTCCCACACTCCCCACACTCCCCACACTTCCCACACTCCCCACACTCCCCTACTCCGTGAGGGCGACTTCAGAGCGATCGCTCCCCACGGCGCCAGAATAAATGACACCGCGCTCCATATCCAGAGTCAGGATGGCACCTTCGCGAATTGCCTTAGTGGCATTTTTTACCCCCACAATCACCGGAATGCCCAGACGCATCCCGATAATGGCGGCGTGACTGGTGAGGCTTTCCTCTTCCGTGACGACACCTGCGGCTTTGCGCATCGCCTCCACAAAATCGGCGCTGGTGCGGGAGGTGACGAGAATTTCCCCAGGGCTGAAGTTGCCCACTTCCAGGGCGCTGTGAGCCACGCGAGCGCGACCGCTGACGGATCCTTGACCGAGGGCGATACCCTTACCGAGGATAGAGGTCACGACTTCCACTTTAATTAAATCCGTGGAACCGGAGACGCCTTGAAGAGTGCCTGCAGTCATCACCACCAAATCCCCTTCCCCCACAACGTGTTTTTCCAGAGCCACGTTGATAGCGGCTTGGAAAGTTTGACCAGTGGAGGGTAAATCGAGGACGAGGAGGGGTTTCACGCCCCAGACGAGCTGGAGCTGACGGGCGACATCCACATGGGGAGTGACCGCCAGGATGGGGGGTTGGGGGCGGAATTTGGAGACATTCCGAGCCGTGGCGCCGCTTTTGGTGAGGGTCATAATGGCAGCGGCGCGCAATTGTTCGGCGATGTTGCCCACGGCGAGGCTGATGGCGTTGGGAATAGAGCGCACCGTGTCATGGGTGGTGAATTGACCGATCGGCTGGTCATGTTCGATGCGCGCCGCCACCCGCGCCATTGTGGCTACAGCTTCCACGGGATATTTACCCACAGCGGTTTCGTTGGAAAGCATCACCGCATCCGTGCCATCGAGGATCGCATTAGCGATGTCCGAGATTTCCGCACGGGTAGCGCGGGGACTGTTGACCATACTATCGAGCATCTGGGTGGCGACGATCGCCGGGATGCCCAGACGGTTGGCCGTGGCGATAATTCGTTTTTGCACGATCGGCACTTCTTCAGCGGGGATTTCCACCCCCAAATCACCCCGAGCCACCATCACCCCATCACAGAGGGAGAGAATGGCATCGATTTGCTCTACCGCCTCATGTTTTTCAATTTTGGCAATTACCGGGGCGTGTTTGCCCGTAGAGGATATCAGCTCTTTGATTTCCAGAATATCTTGCGGGTTGCGCACAAAGCTGAGAGCCACCCAGTCCACCCCTTGGTCAAGACCAAACAAGAGGTCTTGACGGTCTTTTTCCGTCAGGGCTTTGATGGAAAGATAGACTCCGGGAAAGTTGACCCCTTTGGAGTTGGAGAGAGTGCCACCCACCACCACGCGGCAGTGGAGTTCACGAGCCGAGCGGTCCACTTTCTCCACCACCATTTCCACCCGGCCATCGTCCAGAAGGATAGTAGCACCTTCGGGCACTTCATCGGCCAGGGGTTCATAGGTGACAGAGGAGATTTCCTGGTTGCAGGAGACTTCTTTACTGGTAAGGATGAAGCGATCGCCTTTTTGCAGGTAGATAGAACCGCACTCAAACTTGCCTAGGCGAATCTTTGGCCCTTGCAGGTCTTGCAAAATCCCCACGGGCTGGTTCAGCTCGAAAGATATCTGCCGAATCAGGCGGATACTGCGCTGGTGTAAATCGTGACTACCGTGAGAAAAGTTCAGACGCAGAGTGGTGGCTCCGGCTTCAATTAGGGCGCGGAGTACGTCGGGTTGGCTGGTTGCAGGACCGATTGTGGCCACAATCTTGGTCCGATGGCGAAAGTTGCGCGTTTGCATGAACAGAAATCCGTGGGGATAGATGGTGGCGGGATGAAGTTTAAGCTAGTTTCTCATTTAATTGCAGTTGTTTGAGCAAAACTCTCTGCTTCATAAATACTACTTATACAATTATCCCGGTGGTACAAATGGCTTCACAAAAGTTTATATTAGTTTTTGCCTGCCTTATACTAGGCAAAATTTCGCATTGAGGAGTAGATAGTGCAATGTCGGAGGCTCAGCTGCCCCTGACCGTACCGAAAGAGTTTCTCGGTCCCCCTGCTGGCAACTTCAATCCCACCCTGGGGATGTTTTTGGCCGCTGTGGCTTTAGTGGTGCTGTCTGTAATTGGTTATTGGAGTTGGAATTGGCCAGCTTGGTGCTGCTTTGCCATTAACGTCCTAGCTTTGCATATGGCGGGGACGGTGATTCACGATGCTTCCCACCACGCAGCGCACCAGTCACGCCTGGTGAATGCGATTATGGGTCACGGTAGCGCCTTGATGTTGGGCTTTGCCTTCCCGGTGTTTACCCGCGTCCATATGCAGCATCACGCCAACGTGAACGACCCAGAGAACGACCCAGACCATTTTGTTTCCACGGGTGGACCTCTGTGGGCGATCGCGGCTCGCTTTTTCTACCACGAGGTGTTTTTCTTCAAACGCCGTCTATGGCGTAATTGGGAACTCTTAGAGTGGTTTTTGAGCCGGATGGTGGTAGTGGTGGTGGTATGCGCCGCCGTCCATTACGACTTTCTCGGTTACATTCTCAATTTTTGGTTTTCCCCCGCGTTAGTGGTAGGTATCGCCTTGGGGTTGTTTTTCGACTACCTCCCCCACCGTCCGTTTGTCGAGCGCGATCGCTGGAAAAATGCCCGCATTTATCCCGGGAAGCTGCTCAACATCCTGATTTTGGGTCAGAACTACCACCTAATCCATCACCTGTGGCCCTCCATCCCCTGGTATCGTTACCAAGGAGCCTACCACGCCACCAAACCCCTCCTAGAAGCCAAAGGCAGTCCCCTTTGCCTCGGTTTGACCCAGGGAAAAGACTTTTTCAACTTCGTTTACGATATCTTCCTGGGAATTCGCTTCCACCACCAAACCCCCAAAACCGAGCCAAAGCTGCCCAACAGCAGCAAAACAGCTTGAGCCAGAGGCCAAAACAGGGGCTGCAGGTAAGCCTAAAGCAATATATACCTCTGCTCGGCTTACCTACTGTTCCCGACAAATCAAAGAAGCCATCAATCAGGGTGAAACAACCATGCCATGAGTCCCATCCGACTCATGGCATTATTTTTATCATTAGTCATTAGTCATTGGTGATTGGTAAAATAATAAGGGACAAAGGACAAAGGACAAAGGACAAATCACATGACTGCCACTCATCAGCCCCTAACTTTTCCGATAACAATTACCTGGCCAATCCTCCCAGATGACTTTATCCTACCAGATGACCCCCGAGAAAATACAGAACATCCTTTATTAGCAAATGCTCTGCGCCAAGCCCTGACTCTGGAGTTATCCAAAGACGCTTTAATTACCACAAATTTTGTCCTTTGTGCCGGGATTAATAACCGCATCATTGTGAAAGCCCCCGATTGGATGTACGTGCGTCCCGTTGACCCCTGGCCACATCCATATCCTCGGCGGAGCTACACCCCCCATACTGAAGGCCCAATTCCCTTAATCGTGATGGAATTCCTCTCAGAAAACTATGGGGAAGAATACTCAATGGAATTTCAGTCTCGGGTTGGCAAATGGTACTTTTACGAACAAGTGGTTAAAGTGCCAATTTATGTAATTTTTCAACCCGAAACCGCGAGATTAGAAGTTTACGCCTTAAAGTCACAAGGATATGAAATTCAAACGCCTTCTTCAGCGGGTCGATATTGGATTCCCGGACTAGAGTTATTGTTAGGCATTTGGTGGGGAACCGGTAACAACCGCACGGGGAATTGGTTACGCTGGTGGAATAGCGCCGGAGAAATGCTCCCCTGGCCCGAAGAAGTCGCCGCAACCGATCGTGAACGAGCGGAAACCGAGCGCCTTCGTGCTGAACAACTAGCGCAACAAGCAGAAACGGAGCGCCAACGGGCACAAACGGAGCGCCAACGAGCGGACGCGGAGCGCCAAAGAGCAGAAGCGGAGCGGCTTCGCGCTGCACAACTAGAGCAACGGTTGCGGGAATTGGGAGTGGATCCGGATCGTTAAAAAATTCGTCTTCAAGAAACCGGGTTTCTCAGATAGCTACTGCATCCCCACCAGGTTCTAGTGAGGAAATCCGGTTTTTGCGTTGCTTGGGTTTCTGAGCTAACTGCAGATTCTCTTCCATCGGGGAACGATCGACCTTGCGGGGAATGTCCACCCTACTATTACGATTACTCATCCATCATATGAACAAAATCGGGCTTCTGCTCCTGGCTGTTTTGCCCTTACCTTTGGCAGCTCTCGTGGGTACTGCCCAAACGATCGTCCCCGAAGCCAACAGCACCAACACCCAAGTTACCCCCAACGGCAACCAAATCAACATCACCGGCGGTCAACTCTCCGGCGACGGTGCCAACCTCTTCCACAGTTTTATCAAATTCAACCTCGATGCTGGTCAAATAGCCAACTTCAACTCCAACCCCACCATCCAAAATATCTTTGGGCGCATAAGCAGCGGCGAAGCCTCCTTAATTAACGGTTTAATCCAAGTCACCGGCGGCAATAGCAACCTATTTTTAATGAACCCAGCGGGCATTCTGTTCGGCCCAAATGCCCGTTTAGATGTTCCTGGTGCATTTACCGCCACCACCGCCACCGCCATTGGTTTTAATAGTGGCTGGTTTAACGCCGTAGGTGACAATAACTGGGCCACTTTAGTCGGCACACCCACCGCCTGGGACTTTTCCATAGCACAACCAGGGGCAATTGTCAACCTCGGAGAATTGGCAGTTTCACCAGGTAATGACTTAACCCTCCTCGGCGGGACGGTACTAAGCACTGGTAGCCTCACCGCTCCGGGAGGAAACCTCACCGTGGTAGCCGTTCCCGGTAGCAATACCCTCCGCATCAGCCAACCGGGACATATTCTCACTTTAGAAATTAGTGCAGTTCCCAATCATACATTCTTCAACCCAGCTACATTACCCCAACTGCTCACCGGTGGTGGTGGTAATGCTACCACAGTAAAAATATTAGATGATGGCACGGTGCAGTTAACCGGTTCTGGTATTCGGGTTGATGCTGGAGATGTGACGATTAATAGTAATAACTTGAGCAATGGCTCAATGGTTACAGAAACGTTGGAGCAACAGCAGTCAGCATCTTTATTACCGGAATCGACTTATAACCATGTCACCCTCGCCGCTGACCAAAACCTGAATATAGTTAATACCAAAATCGAAGCTACTGGCGATATCCAGCTGCAAGCGGGAGAAACTTTGCAGGTTCGGGATGGTTTGATCAGCGCTGATGGCACCCTAAAACTCACAGGAATTGATATTCAAATGTCGGCGCCCCAGAGTTTTCTAAACTACTTCCGGGGAGGAGAAAATCTAGAAATAAATGCTAATATAATTAGCGCTACTGGCAGCGTCGGTTTTGACACCGGGGGGAATTTTACCGCATCAAGAGATTTCCGTAGTTCCAGCAGCACTGGTATCACAGCGGCAGGGAATATTACTCTGGGTAATTACACGGGACAGAATCTGGAAGCGATCGCGGGTGGTAGGATCACCACAGGCAATATCACCCTCCCTTTGGTGCCAGAAAGCGACGGCGGCGGCATCAGTTATGCTAATTTAAATGCAGGCCAAGACGTGGAAACTGGCAATATTGCTGGTGTTGGTAGCGGTGTAAACATCCGCACCCAGGGCAGTATCAATGCTGGGGATATCGCAATTGATGGCATCGACGGCAGTAGTGTGGTCTTGAACAGTAAAAATGACATAACCGCCAGAAATATCCGCATCAGCACCAACGCCACAACTAACACCGGCATCATAGTTTCTAGCGAGGAGGGAAATGTTGACACCAGTGCAGGCAATATTGAAATTATTTCCCCCACCGGCCCCACCGGCGGCACCAGTGTTTATGCTGGGGAGGGCAATGTAGCTACCGGCGGTGTCAGAGCGGGCAGCGTCACCGTTTATGCTGGGGGTAACAGCCTCACCACTGGGGGAGATATTGCCGCCAAAAAAGATGTGCAAATCATCAGTCAAGGCAGCATCAATACGAGAAATAGTGCCGTAACTTCTCAAGGCGGCAACATCACCATTTATGGCGATCGCGATGTCACTACCAGCAACGTCTCCAGCAATGGCGGCAATATCGCCATTACCAGCAGCAGAGGCGTCATCGATACTAGAGCGGGTGCGGTAGATGGTGGCGGCGGCAATATCAATATAAATGCGGCGGTTAATTTCCGAGGCGGCAGAGTCAGTTCTAACGGCGGCAACGTGAGTATTATCTACAGTGCCAGAGACTTGAACCGGAGCAGCGGTGGTACAGGGACAGCAGTGGCCGATCGTCCCCCAGTGTTAATGCCTCCCCTCAACCCCTTCGTGCTATTTCCTTCCGATGAAACCCTCCCACCACCGCCAGAACCGGGGCCGACATTGACGCCAAACCCCATCCCAGAACCAGTGCCACCCCCGATATCTGGCTCTGTGATCCCAGAACCAGCGCCAGTGGTGCAACCACCAGTCGCACAACCACCAGTCACACAACCGCCAGTAACACCCCCAGTAGTGGCGGAACCAACCCCAGTGGTGTCAGTTCCAGACAGACCGCAGCCAGTGGACGGACCACCAATCGTGGCACCAGTACCAGTAGTGACTGATTCGGGTAATGGAGGTGTGCGCGGTCCCACATCCCAACCACCAACAGACCCAACCCCAACAGAATTGAAACCAAATGCCGATGTAGAATCCAATTTTGTGGCCAAAAACACCACTACCAGCAACTTCAGTGCTAGTCGGCGAGCCTCCTCTGTGCAAGTCCCCGCCTGTTGGGACTCAGTGCGCATCGGCGGCGTGTTGCGGGAATATCAAAAAGCCGCCACCTGCTACGAGCAAAGTTTAGTCGCCGCACGACAGCAGCAAAACCCCGTATTTGAAGAGCAAACCCTCAGCAATTTGGGAGTCACTTACTTTCAGCTCGGAGAATACGCCAAAGCCTTAACAGCCCACGAACAGCAACTGGCTATAGCCATTAGTCGGCAAGACCCCACGGCCAAAGGTCAAGCCCTGGTAGGCTTAGGTACGGTTTTCGTTGCCCTAGGCAACTATGAAAAAGCCATAGAATATTACGAGGAAAGTTTACAGCTCATCGACGGCAAAAATATCCCCGAATGGCAGGGAACTGCCCTGAGAAATCTCGGCATCGCTTATATTTCTCTCAAAGAATATGAAAAAGCCATCTCATATCAAGATGAAAGTTTAAAACTGGCGCTACAGTATCAAGACAAACGCGGCGAAGCTCAGGCACTGGGAAATCTGGGAATTGCTTATTTCTCTCTGGGGGAATACGGCAAAGCCATAGAATATCACCAAAAACACTTACAAGTGATGCGCCAGATCAAAGACGGGCGGGGTGAGGGTCAGGCTTTAGGCAACTTGGGCATCGCTTATCATGCGTTAGAAGATTATCCCAAAGCCATAGCCTACCACCAGCAGCATTTAGCCATTGCCCAAAAAATGGGAGATCAACTCGCTCTCGCCCACGCCTATAATAATCTCGGCGAAGCCCTCTACAAAAACCGTGACCTGGTAGAAGCCACCAAAAATTTCCGATCGGGCATTGAAATCTTAGACTCCATCCGCGCCGGATTGGGGGATGATGACCTCAACAAAGTATCTCTGTTTGACACCCAAACTTTTATCTACAAAAACCTCCAAGAAGTCCTCATCGCCCAAAACGAAATCGAAGCCGCTTTGGAAGCCGCCGAACAAGGACGCGCCCGCGCCTTTGCCGAACTACTATTAAAAAATCAGGCAGGAGGTGGCTGTCCTACCCAGGCAGTAGATTGCATCCCAGAGCAAAGAACTGGCACCAAGCCGCAATTTAACACCCCAACCCCGAAGATTGCCGAAATCAAGCAAATTGCCAAATCCCACAATTCCACTTTAGTTACTTATACCATTATTAAAGAACCATTCAATATCCAAGGGCGGCGGCGAGTCTGGGAATCGGAAATGTATATTTGGGTGGTGAAGCCAACCGGAGAAATCGCCTTTCGGCGGGCTGACCTGAAACCCCTATGGCGGCAAAAAGATGGGGCAGTTAAATTTGCCGTAGAGATGGCTCGATGTTTTGAGGCTTTTTGCCGCGTGCGTGCGGAGCGGGAAAATCCCCCCCTAGGAAGTAGCAATCCTTTAAGCGATGCTGGTAGCACTAAAGATGTGAATGCCAATTTATACAAAATTCTCATCGCCCCCATTGCCGACCTGTTGCCGCCAAATCCCGAAGAGCGGGTGACTTTTATCCCGTTGGAAGAGTTGTTTTTAGTGCCGTTTGCCGCTTTGCAAGATGAGCAGGGGAAATATTTGATTGAAAAACATACGATTCTCACTGCACCATCAATGCAAGTGCTGTCTTTAACGGCACAGCGCGCCCAGAATTTGCAACAAAAGTGGCAAAATACGCCCTCCTCGCCAGTGTTGGTAGTGGGAAATCCCACCATGCCGCAAGTACAGTTTGAGTTTGGCAATGCGCCAGTGCAGTTGACTCCTTTACCTGCAGCGGAGGTAGAGGCCAAGGAAATTGCTGGAATTTTGGGGCAAAGTGGCGATGAATTTGCGGTGCAGTTGCTCACTGGGGGTGCGGCGACAAAGGCGATCGTGGTGCAAGAAATGCCCAAGGCGCGGTTTGTGCATTTGGCGACTCACGGGTTGCTGGATGATTTCCAGGGGCAGGGTTTACCGGGAGCGGTAGCTTTGGCTCCTTCTGGCGGGGATGATGGGTTACTTTCAGCGGGGGAAATTGCCAATTTGAATCTGAATGCAGAGTTGGTGGTGTTGAGTGCTTGTGATACCGGTCGGGGTCGAATTACTGGGGATGGGGTGATTGGTTTGTCCCGATCGCTCCTTGGCGGTGGTGCAGCAGCGGTAGTAGTCTCTTTGTGGGCAGTTCCCGACGCTCCCACCGCCGAATTGATGACCCTGTTTTATCGTCAGTTACTGTTAAAATCCGATAAAGCAGTAGCCCTACGACAGGCCATGTTACAGATGATGGCACAGCATCCCGACCCCAGAGATTGGGCAGCATTTACCCTCATGGGCGAAGCTGATTAGACTGAGCATGATATCAAATCCGGTAGCATAGTGTTAGTGATGGCGTTTTCATCGCCCCATCCACTTGAGATGTACTACTAGCCATAAATTGTCGGGGCAATCCCCCCGTGGTTGCCCCGACGACTGGTTAGCTCAAGGTTTTTGATTAGTTCACCAAACTG
The DNA here is from genome assembly GCA_015296065.1 of Oscillatoriaceae cyanobacterium M33_DOE_052. Lineage (GTDB taxonomy): Bacteria > Cyanobacteriota > Cyanobacteriia > Cyanobacteriales > Laspinemataceae > Koinonema. Next base: position 35,829 of record DVDU01000272.1, read on the forward strand.
CGTTCCCGCTATATCTGTGACAATTAAAAAACCAAATGGTATTACTCCACCAAAATCACGGGGAAGGAACTGGCGGTTAATACGGTGTGAGAAGTAGAGCCTAGAGGGGCTTCTTCTCCTGGTCGATCGCCCCGTTTTCCCATAATGATATCTGTCACTTGGTAGGCTTCAGCGATGTGGATAATCTCCGTGGCGGGCACCCCATTGGCGGTAATCAATCGATAGCGGATATCCGCGAGCAACCTTTTGGCCAAATCTACCAAATCTGGCGCGATTTCCTCCTTGTCGCCATTCATCACATGGAAGACAATTACCTCCCCATTACTGCGGCGAGCCAAATCAGCCGCTTTCTTTAACACTTTTGGGGCTAGGGGGGATGTATCTACGGCGGCTAAAAACACCATTTTGCTGGTAATGCTGACTTTGGTGGGGTCGATTTCTCCCTTTTCCAAGAGTTTGGGGGCAAAGGTGGGAATTGCCCAAGCACCTAATGGGGCAGTGGTTAAAATTGACAGCGCGGCTATGGCTAAAATAATCTCCCCGCCTTTAATGCCAGCGGCTAGGGGAATAGCGCCTATAGCTGCTTGTACGGTGGCTTTAGCGGAGTTACCGGGGAGCAAAAATAACCTTTCTCGCCAATTCCAATCGCTCCCGGCGGTGGAAAGATACCAGCCAATCGTGCGTCCGCATACCAAACCAAATCCCAGCAGCAAGATGCCGGTAAACCAGACACTTTCTAACACATCTAGCTGGATATTTGCCCCCAACAGCACAAATAAGATAATTTCGGCAACTACCCACAAACTGTCAAATCCGGCTCTAAGTTTGCGCGCTAAAGGTGCATCTAGCTCAATCAGGAAAAATCCCAAACTCATCACGGCTAGATAACCGGAATAAATGGGGAATTTTTGAGAGGCGATGACGAGAAATAAGGAGATACTGGCGGCAATTAAGATATCTTGTACGGGATGCTGAATCCAGTTTTGCCGCTCTAGCAGGGAGACAATGAGGCGAGCCACTAAGTAGCCGATAAAAATACCCAAACCAACTTGCATCAAAACTTGCAAGGGGAGGAGGAAAAGGCCGTTGATGGCGAGACCAAAGGGCAGATTAATTTGGTTAACGGCGCCTTGAGTTAAAAAGTTGAGCAAGAGGCTGAAAACTAACAGGAGCATCACGTCTGAGAGGGCGCTACCGGTTAAAATGGCATCGGGAATGCCTTTGGTGACGCCCCAACCGAGAGTTTTGATGCGGAGCATTCCCGGAACAATGACGGCGGGGGATTCGGCGCCAATAATGCAGCCGAGAAGCAAGCCGGTGGCGAAATCCCAATGAAAAATTAACATGGCGGCGAGGGCAATGGCTATGGCTTCGGCGGCGGCGGGTAATATTCCTAAGCGCAATGCTACAGTTCCTTGCTGGGCTAATTTGTCCCGATCGAGCCCTAATCCTGCTTTCATTAGGATAATCATCACCGCCACTGTGCGCAGATTATCGGCGGATTGTAGCACTTCTGGGGTAATTTTATTCCCCACTTGTGGACCGAGGATAATCCCGACTACAATCATGCCGATTAATGGTGGCGCTCCCAGTCGCCGCCCGATTTGACCGACAAAAAAGCCGGTTAAGAGAATCCACAAAACACTTGTGAGCATTCAACAGTCCTCCCAGAGACTTTTGTGATGAGATTGGCTAACTGGGAGGTGAGGATTGGGCTTTGGCAAAGGCAACACCCCTACTCTCCCAGCAGCTAGCCTGGAAAGTAGGAGCCATCAGCCTAAAAGTCAGTTACTGACCGGCGGTTGTGGCGAGCCCCATCGCCTCATGTGATTATATCATTAAGGGTTATTTTTGCAACCGGGCGGCGGCGATCGTCGGCGGTAACACCCCCACCAACAGAGCCAAAGCTCGATCGGGAATCTCCTGGACGATATCATCAGTCTCGAAATACTGCCGCAACAGGTTTAAAATGCCTACAGCCCGCTGCATGGGGAACCGCTGACACTCGAGTAGTTTGTGTTTGTAGCTCTGCCAGAGGTGCCTAGTGGCGAGGGACTGGCTACGCTCATCGTAATCTTGGGGATGAACCAGTGCCACATCTCCGATGGCGATCGCCTCAAAGCAGTCAAAGTCTAGCACTCCCCCCACTGCTGCACCTGGTCCTAATAAATCTGCTTGGTAGGGTTTGCAGAGAATCAGACAGCCATCGCGATCGCTCGCCAGCCGGAGTAACTCTCCACCTCTGAGTTGGGGGAGAAGGTCAGTAGAACCGAGTTGAGATAATGTCATTGACACCACCCTGAACACTTCAATAGGTGCAATTCTATCCTCGGGGATTTTGCCGCCAAGCGCAGTGATACCGGGCATTGCCAGTCTGTAATTAACGACACGCAACCATGTGATGCCGGGACTCTCCCTGGTGCGATCGGCGTCACTTCCTCACATGGGCGCTCAACTTTTATCTGCCATAATTTTATCACAATTTGTGATATCAAATGCCTTTAAACAACGCTAGTATTGGTAGGGGCAGCCACTGGGGGCTAGGAGATGTATGAGTAATTAACCCGACTTGATATTACCAGTTGTGAAGTAAAATTACATAATCCTTTTATCTCTGGCCACTGCTATCATATGCTATAACCACTAATTAGCGATGGTTATGTCTGCTCCCTCCCCCAACTCCTGCCCGTTTATTGCCGGACCGACAATCGACGACCCCAAATATTTTATCGGTCGCGATGCTCAACTAAACGATATGAAAGATCGGATGACGGCTCCCCAACCCACCAGCATTAGTTTGGTGGGGGAGCATCGCATTGGCAAATCTTCCCTTTTATATCGCTTTTTCCAATACTGGAATCCCGATCGGTTTCCTCCCCGTGGCTCTGGTGGTGGAGTTGTCCGCAGATTCGCACAACTCCTCAAACTGGGCAAAAAGCGCCCCCCCTATGCCGTTATCTATCTGGACCTACAAGATGCTACTTGCCAGACCCAGGCAGGTTTTTATCGTGCCATCGCCACCGCAGCCAAGGACCATCCCATAGTCGAGCAATATGGCCAACACCATCACTGGCAAAGGCTCTGGCAAAACACCACCTTGGACGGGATGACCTTTGCCAAAGCGGTGAAAGCCTGCAAAGAAGGCGGGGTTTTACTGGTCCTCTGTTTGGATAAATTCGATGCCCTGTTCCAACATCCAGAGGAATTCGATAACGGCTTTTATGACAGTCTGCATTCTCTAATCAATCACTCTCATCTGATGCTGATTGTCGCCACCTTAAAAAACTTGGAGGTATATCGCCAAGAGCAGACATTAACCTCCTCCTTTTTCAATGTGGGTCATGTTCTCAAATTAGAAGAATTTACGCCAGCAGAAGCCGCCGAATTAGTAAAATTGCCCAAAGGCTCCGCTGCCTTGAGCGTAGAAGAGCCAAAACCCGCCTTGATTGTAGAAGATCAAGAAAAAGCGCTCCAATGGGGCGGGCGCCATCCTTATCGATTGCAATTGGCAGGATATTGCCTCTGGCAGGCAAGGCAACAAGATAAAGACATCCCCTGGGCAAAAGCCAAGTTTGACTCCCTGCTTAACAACGGCATCCAGCCCCAAGATGTGATAAAAAATTGGGATTGGCGTCACCTAAAAACCTATCTCTCTCGGTTTATTTGGATTCATAATGTCATCAACCTATCTATTAGCCAGATGATTGGTGTTGGGATAACGATTATGGTGATTGGTGCGATTATTTCAGCTATGTTGGGAATAATTTCGTGGTCGGAAGTATTGCAGAGAATAAAAAATATTGTATGCAGTACCTTGAGCAGTAATTGGCAGAACTGGTGCAATAATTAATTAACGGCACTGGCAAAATAAACCTCCTTATCAAATACCTTAACCCCAGGAAACAGGCGATGACCACACGATTAAATTTAGTCTGGACTTATATTACAGAATGCGCCCGCCTGCTCTATTGGGTTTATTTTAAGCCATTTACTTTCCGCGCATGGCTCAAGGAAATTCATCCCGAATTGAAGATGGATACTATTCCTTTTAGCCTACGTGGGGAGTTCTCCAACAACCCCCGTCTGCGTCACTATGCCGAACAAGGGTGGTGGCTGAGTTTCGCTGTGCCAGTTTTGGCCGTTTTCATCATCGGACAGATTTACACTCTGGCTACCAATCAAACCTTTGATTGGTGGCTAAGCTGTCTGGCTTTACTCGGGTGGAGTATGGGTTTAATCCCAGTGCGGATAGATAATCCCCGATTCAGAAACGGAATCTATGGATTTTTGGCATTGCTTGTCCTGTTTTTTCTGTTGGGGCCGCGTTTGGCTCCCAGCTTGTTCAATGTTTTGGGCGAAAGTCTGATTAATATACTACAGCGTGTAACATTTGTTGTAGCATTTGGTGTGGCATTGAATGTAGTATCGGGTGTAGTATCGGGTGTAGCATGGGGTGTAGCATCGGGTGTAACATCGGGTGTAACATGGGGTGTAGCATCGGGTGTAGCATCGGGTGTAGCATCGGGTGTAGTATTTGGTGTAGTATTGGGTGTAGTACTGGGTGTAGTATTGGGTGTAGTATCGGGTGTAGTACTGGGTGTAGTATTGGGTGTAGTATCGGGTGTAGCATTGGGTGTAGCATCGGGTGTAGCATTGGGTGTAGCTTGTATTTTGGGTGTATTCCGGGTTTATTTCTGGATTCCAGAATTGCTGTGGTCAATGGTGCTGGTCCTCGGCTCTCGCCTGAGCCGTGCTGATAGATTTTTGCCCTATCTACCCCAACGCTTTGACCAACTGATTTACCTACCTCTCCCTTTCCTAGATATGCTGATTGCAGATACCTATAGGCAAAATCCCATTGCCGCGCAGCGAACTCTGGATTACTTCCTCACCTCCACCAATCAGCAGTCTCTGGCTGCCCGGGCGATGGTGCAAATTAGCATTGACTGCCTTTATCAGTGTGAAAACCTCAGTGCCATCACGGTTATTGCCGAACAATTAGCATGGCTGCCCTCGCCCCCGCCCGCACAACTGGGCACCATCTTGCCCCGATTTCTGGAAATTAGCCAGAGTGTTCGTGCCGCCACCCGCGCCACCTCCCCTTACCGCCAAGCCGAACTCCTGGCATCACCCCTCACTGCCTTAGAAGGGTTGCAAAACGAACTCGCCTTTAGCCCAGATGCCCGTTTGGCGGCCAATTTTGGCAGCATTACCCACCGCTGGCGCCAGATTATCCAACAGGCGCGCCAAGATTTAGCGGCAACTGCCACATATACTCGGGAAATCCCCTCGGCTTATATTGCTGGCCCCACGCTCAACCCCGAAACTGCCCAAAATCGCTTTAAAGGGCGTGAGGATATTTTTGCCCGCATCGAAACCCTCGCCCTCTCCCCCCAGCCGCCAGTGTTGTTGCTCTATGGCGGGCGACGCACGGGCAAAACCTCAGCCTTAAAATATCTGCCCCAGCGGGTGGGTGGGGATTTGGTGCCCTTGCTGGTGGACTTGCAGGGTGGGGCGTCTGCTACCACCCTCCCAAGATTGGCTGAATATATCGCCGACGAAATGACTGCCGCTGCCCGCAAATCCCGCAACCTCCGCTTACCAGAACTAAACCGCCGCTCTCTGCAAGAAGACCCTTTTATCACCCTGCAACAGTGGTTAAAACAGATTGAGACCATAGCCCCGTCCAAGCGATTTTTACTCTGTTTGGACGAGTTTGAGCGCCTCAGCGAAGTAGTAACAGCAACTGGCAGTCGGACGCCTTTAAATTTCTTGCGCCATATCCTGCAACACCGAGAGCGCTGGATTTTGCTGTTTAGCGGCTCTCACACCCTAGATGAATTAGAAGACTATTGGAGCGATTATCTGATTAATACCCAATCTCTGCGGGTGACTTACTTGGAGCCCAATCAAGCCCAAGAATTGATTCTGCATCCGATTCCCGATTTTCCCGATATTTACACCCCAGCAGCCGTAGAGCGCATCCTAGAATTAACTCGCTGTCAGCCCTATTTAGTGCAGCTTGTGGGTTTGGTGGTGGTGGATATGCTCAACGAAAGATTACGGCAATCTGCCACTGCCTCCACCGCCGACCTATCCAAAGTAACACCCCAAGATGTAGAAACAGTAATCCCGAAAGTTTTGGCAACTGGCGGGTACTATTTTCAGGAGTTGTGGAAAGTTACTTTATTGGATGCAGAACGAGAAGCCCTCAAGTTCATTTGGCGGGGAGAACTGCCCCAGAATGCCTCGCAACGGGTGTTAACCAAATTAGTGCAAAAGGAAGTGATAGAACGAGGGGAAGATGGGATGTATCGCCTGCAAGTGCCCCTAGTCCAGAGGAGTTTATCCCAGTTTATTGACGATGAAGAAGAGAATTAATACCATTTGCTGTTACAGCTTGTTCAACATTGACTAAATCCAGCCCCTCACCCTAAATCCCTCGACCAGAGAGGGAGAGTATAGTCATTTCAAATAAAAATGAAACACTCGATATTGCCCTCACCCCCGTCTCCTTTTCTCTCTCCCCCCCTTTATCCCCCCCCCGCCCCCCTTTGAAAGGGGGGGGTCAGTGGAATAAATGTTTTGTTGACAGGGGGGTAGGGGGGATGGAGAGGGGACGGGGGTGAGGGCGTAGCCAATCCCATTCTTACTTGAAATGACTATAACTTTGAAGATGTACCACATTTTTTTAGTAGTTCTGTAGTTCTGTAGTTCTGTAGTTCTGTAGGGTGGGCAGTGCCCAATACTGCTACTGGTGATGAAGAGAATTATCGGTCAGGCACTGCCCACCCTACTAATACTCTCCACCCATAACTTGAGGAAGTAGGGCCGTAGAACTGAATTGAGATAATGTCATTGACACCACCCTGAACACTTCAATAGGTGCAATTCCATTCTCTGCAATTTCCCCGCACAAGGCAGTGATACCGGGGATTGCTAGTCTGTAATTAAGTACACGCAACCATGTGATGCCGGGACTCTCCCTGGTGCGATCGGCGTCACTTCCTCACATGGGCGCTCAACTTTTATGGGCAATAATTATATCACAATTTGTCACCAATGGTGAATAAAATTACAGAGAAATTATTTAATCTTTCTCTCTGCCCTCTGTGTCTCTGTGGTGAACCAGATCACCCAGAAGGTGGGAAAAACCGTACCCCAAAATTAGAGTTTTCTCGACTCACCACCAAGCCGGAGTACCTACAATTAAAACAATTGTGATTTGTCACTTGTCACTTGTCATTTGACCAAGGACTAAGGACAAATCACCAAGTAAAAATGACAAATGACCAAGAATAAATGACAAAGGAGGAGATATGAATCAAATCAAAACGGCGGCTTTACTCAGCGTTATGAGCGCTTTATTAATCTCTGTCAGCTATTTGTTAATTGGCGGGGTGGGTGGTGCGATTACCGGCATAGTTTTGGCGGCTGTCACTAATTTAGGCGCTTGGTATTTTTCCGACCAAATTGCATTAGCTAGCTATGGCGCGGGAGCTGTGAGCTATGGGGAAGCGCCGCAGCTACATGATATGGTACAAAGTTTGTGCGATCGGGCGGGTCTTCCCATGCCAGGAATCTACATTATCCCCACAGACTCAGCCAACGCCTTCGCCACGGGAAGAGACCCCCAACATGCCGCCGTTGCTGTGACTAGAGGCATTATGGAAATACTGACGCCAGATGAACTGGAAGCAGTGCTGGCGCATGAACTCAGCCATATTGCCAATCGCGACACCCTCACCCAAGCGGTCGCCGCGACGATCGCCGGAGCCATCTCCTTCATCGCCCAAATGGCATTTTGGCTCGCCCCCGGGCGCCGGGATAATGGAACCAATTGGCTAGTGATACTCCTCACCTATTTAGTGGCTCCCCTCGCCGCCACCGTGATTCAACTAAGTATTTCGCGCACGCGAGAATTTGAAGCCGATGCAGGGGCCGCCCGCTTAACCCGCAACCCCCGCGCACTGGCGACAGCGCTACAGCGTTTGGACAAAAATGCCAAACAATTACCCCTAGATGGCAACCCAGCTTTTGCGCCACTGTTAATTATCAATCCATTTCGCGGCGATTTCCTGGCCAAATTATTTTCCACCCACCCACCCACAGACGATAGAATCGCCCATTTACTCCAGCTAGAAGAGAAAGCGGAGTTCAGTTAGGGGCAATTCCGGGGCATTCCGTGAATTACCCCTACGAGCCAGAAATTTTGTAAACGATAGAATTAAGAAAGGCTATAAGGAGACAAAAAAAATGACTCAAGAACCGAATCCTACCAAAGAAACGGAAATCGTGCCCGTGACGCCGGAAACTACAGAGATGAAATCCGCCAGCACTAAAGAAGATGAAATCAAGAAAGCCACCGAGGCTTTGTTGGAGGCGATTAAAAAGCTGGCCGCCTCAGAAATGCAGACGGCAGGGGATTTCAGCCGGGAAGCCTATGTAAAAGCTGTGAGCCGAGCCCGGGAAACGATCGAACAAATCAAGCTCATCAAACCCGAGGAAATCGAAAAAACTGTCAACCAGGTGCAGACGGACGCCGACAAGAACTGGCAAGGGGTGCTAGACGATATGCGGCAGTTTGGCGATCGGCTCACCAAAGCCGCTCAAACCGCTTGGGAGATTTTGACCAACCCCCCGAAAGACGAGCCCCCCAAAAGCTGACAGGTTCTGTAGGGGCAATTCGCGAATCGCCCCTACAGAACCTGAGAGAAATAGAGGGCTAAAGGAGGGTGCTAAGAACTAGGGTCCCCTTTAGTTTGGGTTCCAGCCCAACCACGAACCGACACTCCCCACCTTCCCTGGATGAGGGGCAATTTCCAAATTGCCCCTCATTTGTTTTATCGCAAATAGCGGTTTGTGTTGGATAATGGATAAGTTTGTCTCCGAACCGAATCGGCGGAGCCCCTCTTGGCAACATCTTTTAATGTGGGTGTTTGCCAATCTCAATCTAGGCTAATTGTAATTCTAAATCAACTTTGACTATGAGAACCCACTATTGCGGCCACCTGAGAAAAGAACATATAGGAGCAACTGTCACCCTGTGTGGATGGGTCGATCGTCGCCGCGATCATGGGGGCGTGATTTTCTTGGATCTGCGCGATCGCACTGGGATTGTCCAAATCGTCAGTGACCCCGAACGCACGCCGGGGTCTCATCCCCAAGCCGATAGCCTGCGCAATGAATATGTGGTAAAAATCACCGGACGGGTGACACCGCGTCCGCCGGAATCTCTCAATCCCAAACTCCCCACCGGGGAAGTGGAAATTTACGCTGATAGCATCGAGTTGCTTAATGGTGTCCACAAGCAGCTACCATTTCAAGTGTCCGCCGCCGATACGGAAACCGTGCGGGAAGATTTGCGCCTCAAGTATCGTTATCTAGACTTGCGCCGGGAGCGGATGGCAGCTAATTTGCAACTGCGCCACCAGGTAATTAAGAGCATCCGCCGCTTTCTCGAAGATGAACACCACTTTATGGAGGTGGAAACCCCGGTACTGACTCGCTCCACTCCCGAAGGTGCCCGGGACTATCTAGTGCCATCGCGGGTAAACCCAGGAGATTGGTTTGCCCTGCCCCAGTCGCCACAGCTCTTTAAGCAGTTGCTGATGGTGGCGGGATGCGATCGATATTACCAAATCGCTCGCTGCTTCCGGGATGAAGACCTGCGAGCCGATCGGCAGCCAGAATTCACCCAATTAGACATGGAAATGAGCTTCATGTCCTTAGATGAAGTCCTCGCCCTCAACGAAGCCTTAATCTCCCATGTGTTTAAAACCGTGAAAGGCATCGATATCCCTCTCCCCTTACCCCGCATCACCTACGCCGAAGCGATGGACCGCTATGGCACCGATCGCCCCGATACCCGCTATGGCTTGGAATTAGTCGATGTGAGCGACCTAGTAAAAGACTCCGGTTTTAAAGTCTTCTCCGGGGCCATAGCTGCTGGCGGTATCGTGAAAGTCCTCCCCATTCCCGAAGGCAACGCCGCCATCTCTAATGTGCGCATCAAACCCGGTGGCGACCTATTCAAAGAAGCCACCGACGCAGGCGCCAAAGGCTTAGCCTATATCCGCGTCCGGGAATATGGGGAAATCGATACGATCGGCGCCATCAAAGACAACCTCTCCCCCGCACAAAAAGAAGAATTACTCCGCCGCACTGGCGCGAAACCAGGGCATTTACTACTATTCGGTGCTGGGGACATTCCCACGGTGAATAAGACGCTCGATCGGCTCCGGCAAGTAGTAGCAGGCCAACTGGGGATGATTGACAACACCAAAATCAATCTCCTCTGGGTCACAGACTTTCCCATGTTTGAATGGAACGCCGAAGAAAAACGCCTCGAAGCCCTCCATCACCCCTTCACCTGTCCTCGCTTAGAAGACTTAGACGACATCAAAAATGCCCGCGCCCAGGCTTATGATATGGTGTATAATGGATTAGAAATTGGTGGGGGCAGTCTGCGGATTTACCAGCGAGAAATTCAGGAAAAAGTATTTGCCGCCATTGGCTTATCCACCGAAGAAGCCTATCAGAAATTCGGCTTTCTTTTAGACGCCTTTGATTATGGCACCCCGCCCCACGGTGGGCTCGCCTACGGTTTAGACCGTTTAGTCATGCTCCTCGCCGGGGAAGACTCGATCCGCGATGTAATTGCTTTCCCCAAAACCCAGCAAGCTCGTTGCTTGTTAACTGGCGCTCCGGCGAGTGTTGATGGCAAGCAGTTAAAAGAATTACACGTGGCATCCACCGCTAAACCCAAATCCTCCACCTAGGGAGACGGTTCGTAGTTGGGCTTCAGCCCTCCTCTGTTCGTAGTAGGGCTTCAGCCCTCATAAGTTCGTAGTAGGGCTTCAGCCCAAAAAAAACGAACCTAATCAAGAGGGCTAAAGCCCAACTACGAACCAAAGAGGGCTTCAGCCATAGATAGGAGTAAAATCGGGTGTCGCATTTACCGGAAGACTTGCAGGATTTTTTGGGACAAACGTTGTTATTTCGGGGTTTGTCAGGGGAGACGTTGGAGGCTCTAGGGTCGATCGCCTTGCGGCGAACCTATGACAAAAATGAAACCATATTTTGGGAAGGGGACGAAGGGAGCGGTTTTTTCATCGTCATCTCGGGACGGGTGAAGGTTTTCAAGGCAACGGCGGCGGGGAAAGAGCAGATTTTGCAGCTATTTAGTACCGCCGAGCATTTTGCCGAGGTAGCGGCTTTTGACGGTGAACCGTTCCCGGCTTCCGCCGCAGCAGTGGAAAATAGCGAACTGCTGTTTTTTCCCAGGGGTGCTTTTTTAACGCTGTTGCAACAGCATCCAAGTTTGGCAGTGAATATGCTGGCGATTTTCGCCCGTCACTTGCGGCGGTTAGCGAGGGTAATTGAGGATTTGGCTTTGCGGGATGTACCGCAGCGGTTGGCGGTGTATTTGCTGTACTTGCAAGAGCGTCAAGGTGGTGCCGAGGATGTGGAGCTGGATATCACGAAGGGGCAGTTAGCGGCGTTGTTGGGAACGATTCCAGAAACCTTGTCTCGGGGTTTTGCCAAGCTGAGCCAGACAGGAGCGATCGCGGTGGATGGTTCTAAAATTCGGGTACTGGAAAGCGATCGGCTGCGCCACCTAGCCGAAGGGACCTAAAGATAGGTTTCTGGCGGGTAATTGTATAATTTGCAGAAACAGAGTATAATTCAGGTGTATTTTTGATCAAGGGGAGCTAACGGCTGTGAGTATCCAGATTCCCCAAGAGTTCCTATACACGATCGCCAAAGAGCGTAATGTCTCCGATGCCGAGTTAGAGACGGCGATCATGGCACTAGAGGGCAATTCCACAGCGGCGATCGCGGCAAGGATGGAAATCAGCAACATTGCTGTGCGCAAGCGTTTGGGAGAAGTTTACCGGAAATTCAACATTTCTGGGCGCGGACCGGGCAAGCTGGCGGAATTGCGGCATCAGCTCTTTTATATATACGAAGCGAGCCCAGTAGAAGGCGGTTTCCTCAAAACCACCACCGCCCACAAATCCTCCCTGCTCTCCGGGTGGCACCAGCAAGATTGGGGTGAAGCGCCCGAACTGTCCCAATTTTACGATCGGAGCGAAGACCTAGCAACCCTCCGCCAGTGGGTTCTAGAAGATAACTGCCGTTTGCTGGCACTATTGGGGATGTGCGGGAACGGGAAAACCTCCCTAGCCGTGCAGTTAGCCAAAAATCTACTCCCTGAATTTGAATGCGTCGTGTGGCGGAGTCTGCGTCAAGCTCCCCCCCTAGAAGACATCCTCGCCAGTTTGCTGCAAGTTTTCTCCCCCCACAAGAAAGGAGAATTGCCCTCAAATAGCAATGCCATCACTGCCAAATTTTTAGACTACTTGCGCAAGCATCGCTGTTTAATAATTTTCGATGACTTGCAAGGGGTAATGCAAAAAGAAGAACTCGCCGGTAACTACCGCCCCGGTTATGAAGGATATCGGGAGCTGCTACGCCTAGTGGGAGTGACTAACCATCAAAGCTGTATTATCTTTACCAGTTCTGAAGCCCCCACAGAGCTATCCCTCCTCGATGGGGCGAAAGTGCGATCGTGGCAACCCCGGGGCTCAGCAGTAATTGTGGGGGAACTGCTCCAAGAAAAGGGGTTATCCCCCAGTCCCGAAGAAATAAACATCTTACTAGAGCGGTATGGGGATAATCTGCTAGCTTTTAAAATTGTGGCCATGACCATTCAAGAATTTTTTGATGGTGACGTGGGCGAGTTTATTCAAGCCACAGGATTGTTTATTAACGATACAATTAGTGAAGTGATTTCCCACCAGTTCGAGCGGCTTTCCAGCTCAGAAGCCGAAATGATGTACTGGCTGGCCATTGAAAGTAGCCCCGTTTCCTTCTCCCGGTTGCGGGAATTGATGCTAGTAACCCCACCCATATCAGAGCTGCTGAAAAATCTCGATTCTTTGGGGCGTCGCTCCTTGGTGGAAAAATATCCGGGGCGGGGAGAACCCAGTTTCACCCTGCAACCAGCGATTTTGAAATACGTAGCCGAGCGGTTGGTAGGACAAGCGTGCCAAGAAATTCAAAATCTCCTCAAAAGCCGCAAAATTGAAGGTTTGATAGTTTTAAAAACCCACACCCTCAAACCCTTACCACCAGTCAAATCTAAGCATTCTCAAACCCCCCGCTCTGACCAGCTCACCATAAAATTACTCAATCACCATCTTCAAAACAGCGCCCTCAAAAAATATGGACATGAAGAAACCATCAATATCCTGAATAAAATTATAGAATTGATGGGGGAAAAATCGGTGCTTGAAGTAGGCTATGCTTTGAAAAACCTGCAAACGATTCTGGCCGAGTTAGGCGGGGGAAATCTGCCTTGATTTACTGTATCAACCCCAAATGTGCGGCACGGCAAAACCCAAAAGGAGGGGTTAACTGCCAGGGGTGTGGGTGCAGTTTGATGATTAACAGTCGCTATCAGCTCATCCAACCCCTGCGCCCACCCAACCCAGCTCTGCCCACAGAGATTTTTACTGTGAAAGATTGGGACATGACCGAGGCAGAAAGGCAGGACATCAAAGTGATGAAAGTGTTAAAATACACACACCACCCCGCTTTATTGCGTCTGTTCAAGCAAGAAGCTCGGGTCTTGATGTGGTTGCGGCATCCGGCAATTCCCCAAGTAGAACCGGATGGCTACTTTCGTTGTACCACCCGCGAGGGCAGGCATTTACAATGCTTAGTGATGACATACTTGGCGGGGGAAAATTTGACGCAGTGGTTGGCGAGAAATGGACCGATATCCTCTGACAGAGCTTGGGAATGGTTGCACCAGTTGGCACAGATATTAGAGCTGCTGCATGGGGAAGGTATTTGCCATCGGGATATTAAGCCAGGAAATTTGATGGTGATGCCCGATCGGCAGTTGGCATTGGTTGATTTCGGTTCGGTGGGCTGTAGCCACAGCGGGACGACGCCGGTGGGGACTAGCGGCTATGGCGCGCCAGAGCAACTGGCGGGTAAGGGGGTGCCCCAGTCGGATTTTTTCGCTTTGGGGCGAACTTTCGTTCACTTGCTCTCGGGGAAATCGCCGATATATTTTGCGATGGATATGAAGACGGGACGGCTGTTGTGGCGAGAGGTAGCCAGGGTGTCTGTGTCTCTGGGGGATGTGATTGATCAGTTGATGGCTCCCACAATTTCTGAGCGTCCCAAAACGGCGCGAGGGTTAGTCGAACTGATAAGTCGGCGAAGCCTTAGCCTGGAGACGATTTCGCCCGTCTCACCTAGGGATTTCACCCCACGGTGAGGTCCAGATTTGTGAGATAATTAAACATATCTTACAGGATGCAGGGAATGGAGGAGATGGAGGGACCCGGAGACGGGGGGACTGGGGGACGGGGAGACTGGGAGACTGGGAGACTGGGAGACTGGGAGACTGGGGGACGGGGGGACGGGGAGACTCGGAGACGGGGAGACTCGGAGACGGGGAGACTCGGAG